>NZ_CP136628.1:4311695-4614803 GCF_032918005.1 Bradyrhizobium sp. NDS-1 | reverse complement strand
ACGGAGATCAGGCTTTCGGGTCCGTTCGGGGCTTCCTGTGCGAGGCTGCCGACTCGCCAACGCGGCGGCAAGGTCACCGAGCCGTGCTCGGCCGCGAGCTCACCGCGGATCACCTTGAACAGCGTCGACTTGCCGGTGCCGTTGCGTCCGACCATGCCGACGCGCGATCCGGGCGTGATCTGCACGGAACTCTGGCCAATCAGAAGGCGTCCGGCGAGGCGGATGGAGAGGTCGGTAATGGACAGCATGCGGCCTTGTCACCGCAGGCGGGATCAAACGCAACCCGTTTTTCCGGGCCCGCTGCTCAGTGCGGGTCGCGGTCGCGCCGCTGCAGCTCGTTCAGGAGCTGCTCGAGATGTGTGGGAAGTCGGGGCTCGGGCCGCAGGCTCTGCTGGAGCCGTTCGCCCACGGCATCGCAAATCGAACGGCTGGTGCGCCGGTCAATCTGTTCGCTGTCATTGGCAAAAGGCCCAGCCATCGTGCGGTTCCGTGTGTTCAAAGCAATCACGGTACCAAGTCATTGACCCCCAAAATGGTTTCGCCATTCTTCGGGATCACCGGCATTCTCGTCAAAATTGTATGAATCCCGCCATGTCCGCCCAAAATGCGGAGCCCCGGCGGGGGGATCGCCGGGGCTCCTCTTGGAAGGTACCTGTGGGGGCGCAGATACCTGTCGGACTTTAGGAAGGTGCTGTCGGGCTCAGTAGCAGCGGTTGATCATCCGCCAGCGAGGTCCCCAGGGGGTCGGAACCAGCCGGCGCACGTAGCAGCCGCCATAACCGTGGGAGACGGGGCCGGCGGCATAGAAGCGCGGTCCGCCCCAGCGGTGTCCGTGGCCGTGGTGCCAGCCACCGCCGCCGCCGTGCCAGCCCCCACCGTGCCAATGGGCGGAAGCCGAGGTCGGTGCCAGCGCGGCGCCCAGCGCAACCGCGGCGACAGCGGCAAGCGAAAGTTTCCTCAACATCGTGATCTCCTCAAAACTGCCGGCGCGGGGGCTATCCGCGTCGATGGAAAGGCCGCCGAAACGGTCCGCCTGCAGGTCAGGCTTTGGTTTCGATGGAAGGAGCTTAAGCCGGCGGGCTGAACCAAAGCCTGAATGGGGGTGTCAGAATGGGTTCATCTGGGTGAAATTGTTGTAATCCATGCTGATATCGCCGGCCCTGTCCTGCGGCGAACGCCTGTGACGTCGTCCCGGCGGTCGCTTGCCGGATCGCAAAGGCGCCGATATAAGCCCCGCAACTCCACAACCACCGCTTCTTTCCAGGGACAAGATTATGGCCATCGAACGCACTTTCTCGATCATCAAGCCCGACGCGACCGCGCGTAACCTCACCGGCGCCGTCAATGCCGTGATCGAAAAGGCGGGGCTGCGCATCGTCGCACAGAAGCGCATCCGCATGACCAAGGAGCAGGCCGAGACCTTCTATGCCGTCCACAAGGCGCGGCCGTTCTTCGGCGAGCTCGTCGAGTTCATGACCTCGGGTCCGGTCGTGGTCCAGGTGCTGGAAGGCGAGGGCGCCGTCGCCAAGTATCGTGACGTGATGGGCGCGACCGATCCGTCCAAGGCCGCCGACGGCACCATCCGCAAGCTCTACGCCAAGTCGATCGGCGAAAATTCCGCGCACGGCTCGGATGCGCCGGAGACCGCCGCGATCGAGATCGCGCAGTTCTTCTCGGGCAACGAGATCGTCGGCTGATCCATCAGCCGATGAATTAGGTCGACACGCGCGAAAGGACGTATTGTGAGCTGGCTCTGGCAGATCTTCGATCCCGCTACGATCGGGGTATTCTTCACCCAGTTTCGCAACGAGATGGCCGAACCGACCTTCTGGATCGCGGTCGGCAAGATCATCTGGATCAACATCCTGCTCTCCGGCGACAACGCGCTGGTGATCGCGCTCGCGTGCCGCGGCCTCTCGCCGCGACACCGGATGTGGGGCATGATCTTCGGTGCCGGCGCAGCCGTGACGCTGCGGATCATCTTCACCGGCATCGTCGCCTCCCTGATGGAGCTGCCGTATCTCAAGCTGATCGGCGGACTTGCACTGATCGTGATCGCGGCCAAGCTCCTGGTGCCGGAAAACGAGGACGAGGACGACGTCGAGTCCGCCTCGCATCTATGGCATGCCATCCAGATCGTCGTGGTCGCCGACATCGTCATGAGTCTCGACAACGTCATTGCGGTGGCCGCGGCCGCCAATGGCAGTGTGCCGCTCCTGATCCTCGGCCTTGCCATCAGCGTGCCGCTGATCGTCGCCGGTGCGGCGCTGATCATGGCGCTGCTCGAAAAGCTGCCGGTGCTGGTCTGGGCGGGTGCGGCGCTGCTTGGCTGGGTCGCCGGCGAGGTGATCTCGACCGATCCCGGCGTCGCGCCGAAGCTCCACACGCTGTTCGACGGTCCGTTCGGAACCTCACTCGACGCGATGCTCGGAGCCTTGCGCATCCCGCCGCCATTCGGCCATGGCGGTGCCGGCGGTGAATATCTCTGCGCGATGCTCGGCGTCGTCGTCGTGCTGGTGGTCGGCACCATCTGGCGCCGCCGCAGCCTGAGTGCCGCCGCACTGCAATCGTCTGAGCGGCACGCCAGGGCGTCGTCGGTGGAGTAGGCTCCTCAGTCGATCGTGCCGAGTTCCGTCACCGGTATCGTCCAATAGACCAGCTTGGTTCCGGCGAACGAAACCCGCAAGCGGTCGAGCAGGCGGCTGGCGTCTTTCCCTGCCAGCGCCACCTGCACGATGGTCTGGTCGGCATGGCCTTTCACGCGTTCGGCAGCCGTATGCAATCGGACGTCGGCGCCGTGACCGGCTCCCTGGGAGGCCGTGAATCCGGAAACCAGATCGCTCTGTTCGGCGAGATAGTCGAACACCTCGTCGCGGAGCTGATGCGGTACGATCAGCGTGAGACAGACGGGCTGGTCAATCATTTCGCCACCTTCGAGGTCCCGCCATAGCGGCGGTACAGGATCGGCAGCAGAATCAGCGTGAGCAGGGTGGAGGACAGAAGTCCTCCGATCACGACGATGGCGAGCGGACGCTGCACTTCGGACCCGGGGCCGGAGGCGAACAGCAGGGGGATCAAGCCAAGCGCCGTGATGCTCGCAGTCATCAGCACCGGCCGCAGCCTGCGCATGGCGCCTTCGACGACGATACGATCCTCGCTAACGCCGTGAGCGCGGAGCTGATTGAAATAGGAGACCAGGACGACGCCATTGAGGACGGCGATGCCGAGCAGCGCGATGAATCCGACCGAGGCCGGCACCGACAGATACTCACCCGTCACGACCAGGGCGAAGACGCCGCCGATCAGGGCAAAGGGAATGTTGACGAGCACCAGCAACGCCTGACGGATGGCACCGAAGGTGGTGAACAGCAGCACGAAGATCAGGCCGATCGCGACGGGGACCACGACGGACAGGCGTGCCGCGGCGCGTTGCTGGTTCTCGAACTGTCCACCCCAGGTCAGCCGGTAGCCGTTCGGAAGCGGGAGTTCGGTCGCCACCTTCTGCCGCGCGGCTTCGACGAAGCCGACCATGTCGCGACCGCGAATGTTGGCGCGAACCACGCTCATGCGAGCGCCGTCCTCGCGGTCGATCTTCACCGGTCCATCCACCCGCTGGATTCGGGCGACCTGCGACAGAGCGACATGCTGTCCGGAACCGAGCGTCAGCGGCAGGCTGGCCAGCAGCGTCGGCGCTTCCCGCGTCGTCTCGCTGCCGCGGACGAGAATCGGCGTGCGGCGTCCGTCCTCAAGAGCTGTGCCGATCGTTCGGCCCTCGATCTGGGTACGGAGCGAATTGACGATCGAATCCACGGTCAAGCCCAGGCGGCCGGCCTCCATGCGATTGACCGCTACGGTATAATACTGGGCGCCCTCGTTCAGTGTGGTGTAAACGTCCTCGGCACCGTCGATGCTGGACAGGATCGCCGACAATTTCGCCGCGGTTTCGTTCAGCCTGGCGATGTCGGGACCAAATATCTTGACGGCGACATCGCCGCGCACGCCGCTGATCATCTCCTGCACGCGCATGTCGATGGGCTGGGTGAAGCTGAGCGAGATGCCGGGAAAGCCGATCAGGACTTCGCGAAGCTTCTGCAGCAGGGCCTCGCGATTGTCGGTCTGCCTCTCGGCAGCCGGCTTGAGCACGAGGAACGTGTCGGTCTGGTTGGGGCCCATGGGATCGAGGCCGAGCTCGTCCGATCCGGTCCGGGCCACGATGCCGGCGATATCAGGTAGGGCCAGAAGCGCAGTCTGGAGCCTTGCATTCATGGCAAGCGACTCGTCGAGGTTGACCGACGGAAGCGTCTCCACGCTGACGATGACGTCGCCTTCGTCCATCGTCGGCATGAAGGTCTTGCCGAGCTTCGTATAGGCGAAGCCCGCCGCGACGAGGCCGATCAGCGCCGCAGCCATTACCTTGCGCTCGTTGTTCAAGGCCCAGTCCAATGCCGGCGCGTAGACCCGCTGGGCCGCACGCACCAGCAGTGGATCGCGATGCGAGGCGGACTTGAGCACGAAGGACGTTGCGACCGGGATCACGGTGAGCGCCAGCAGCAACGAGGCGGCCAGCGCGAAAATGATGGCCAGCGCGACGGGAATGAAGAGCTTGCCCTCCAACCCCTGCAGCGTCAGCAAGGGGACGAACACGATGATGATGATGAGCACGCCCGAGGCCACCGGCTCCAGGACTTCGCAAACCGAACGGTAAACCAAGTGGGTCAGCGGGAGACCCGTGCCCGGCTCGTGCTTGCCGAGGTTGCCGACGATGTTCTCGACAACGACGACCAGCGCGTCGATCAGCATGCCGATCGCGATCGCAAGTCCGCCGAGGCTCATCAGGTTGGCCGACATTCCCACCACGCGCATGATGATCAATGCGATGACGATGGCGAGCGGCAGGCTGAGCGCGATCACCAGCGAGGCCCGCCAATTGCCGAGGAAAAGTAGCAGGAGAACGATGACGAGGGCGGTGGCCTCGCCGAGGGCCCGCACCACGGTGCCGACGGCGCGGTTGACTAGGCGGCTGCGGTCATAGAACACGTTGATCGAAACGCTCTTCGGCAGCGAGCCTTGCAGCCCGGCGAGCCGGGCACGTACGTCGCGAATGAGCTGACCTGCGTTGGCGCCGCGCAAGCCGAGAACCAACCCCTCGACGGTTTCGCCGCGGCCGTCCGCCGTGACTGCGCCATAGCGCGTCAGCGTCCCGACTTTGACGGTGGCGACGTCGTTGACCAGGATCGGCACGCCCTCGCGGGTGTCGACGACGATGGCCTTGATGTCCTCGATCGAACGGATGCTGCCTTCGATGCGCACCAGAGCGCTGTCCTCGCCCTGGTTCACCCGCCCGGCGCCGTCGTTGCGGCTGTTGGCCTCGATGGCCCGGCGAAACAGGTCGTAGGAAATGCCACGCGCGGCAAGCGCATCGTTACGCGGCACGATCTCGAAGGCACGGACATAGCCGCCGAGGGCGTTGACGTCGGCAACGCCGGCGACCGTGCGCAGGGCGGGACGGATCACCCAATCGAGCAGGGTCCGGCGCTCGGCCAGCGATAGCTCGGGACTGTCGATCGTGAACATGAACATCTCGCCGAGGGGGCTCGTGATCGGCGCAAGACCTCCGCTCACCCCGTCCGGAAAATCGCGCGAGATGTTCGACAGCCGCTCCGAGACCTGGTTGCGCGCCCAGTAGATGTCGGTGCCGTCCTCGAAATCGACGGTGATGTCGGCCAGCGCATATTTCGTGGTCGAACGAAGCACCTTCTTGTTCGGCAATCCGAGCAGCTCGAGCTCGACCGGGACGGTGATGCGCTGCTCGACCTCTTCGGGGGTGAGGCCCGGCGCCTTCATGATGATCTTTACCTGCACCGGCGAGACATCAGGAAAGGCGTCGATCGGCAGGCCGGGCAGGAGGACGGCGCCGGCGCCGATCACCAACAGCACGCCCAGCAGGACGAAGAGCCGCTGTGACAACGCGAACGCAACCAGGCGCCGGAGCATCTATTGCCCCAGTCCCGACAGAATGCCGCGAAGCGCCGAGATGCCGCCGATCGCGATCGCGTCCTTGTCCACGATGGGGCCCGATACCACGACGTGGTCCTGATCTTCCGCAAGCAGCTTGACCGGAACCAGGCGGAAGCCGCCGTCGAAGGCGACGAAGACCGACGTCTGCTCGCCCCGCCGTATCAGCCCGCTGTAGGGAATCTCCCAGGCGCTTTCGCTCGCCGAGAGAAAGCCGATGCGGGCCGCGGTGGTCTGGCCGGGATGAAGCTCGCCGTCGTTGGGGACTTCCGCGCGCACCAGAATGGTCTGGGTGGCAGTGTCGATGGTCTCAGAGACCAGCACGACCTTGCCGGGGGTGGCGTAGCCTTCGATCTCGACTTTCGCTCCGGTGCGGATCGCTCGAATATTGGCGGCAGGAACCGCGATTTCGGCCCATAGCGGCGACAGCCGCGCCAGCTTGACGAGCGGGGCGGATTGTTCGAGCCGCTGTCCTGGCGACACCGCGATCTCGACCACGGACGCGGTTTGTGGCGCATTGACCGTGAGCGTCGCGCTGATCGCCGCTTCCTTGGCCAGCCGGGAAATGGCATCGTCGGACATCCCGCTCAGGTGCAGCATCTGACGCCGTTCGGCGACGACGAGAGCAGCTTGGCGCTCTTCGGCCTGGCTGGCCTCCAGCACGCGTTGCGGCACGGCCTTGCCCTCGAACAGATCGACGTTCCGCTTGAGTTGCTGGCTGGCGAGGTGCTCTTGCGCGATCGCCTGCAAATAGTCGCGCTGCTGGGAGACGAAGCTCGGACTCTCCAGGGTGACCAGCGGCTGGCCGGTCGAGACGCGGTCGCCGCGTCCGACCAGAAGATTGGCGACCATGCCGGCTACCGGCGCGCTGACGACCCGCAATTGCTGCGTGGGGATCACGATCTGGACGGGATAGGGCAGCGTTAGATCGGTTCGGCTCGCGACCGGATGGGTCACGCGGACGCCGAGATTGCGCGCCTGCGCATCGCTGAGCTTGACCTCGTCCTGCGCCATCGAGACCGAGGGCAACAAAATCGATACGATCGCAAGAAGGGTACGCGCGAGCGCGCCCCCGGAAGAGGTGAGACGGAGATTTCCGTGGCGGACCCGCATGAGGAATGTCCCGCGCTCACCGGCGAGCGAAACGCTTCTCGATTTCAAGTTTCGCTTACTCCAGTTGCGCGCGGGTGAGTTGATTTGCCTCAATCGGCTGTCTTCGCCCCTCTCGGTGAGGCGGCGGCTGGGCCAAGCAGTCTCGCTCACAATGGACGCTTCCTGCCGGTGATCATCGCCTTCGCCAGGCTCTCTCGGTGCTCGAAGCTTGCCACCAGGACGCCAAGCACATGGACGACCACGAGGCCGATCGTGAGGTTGGCGAAGGTCTCATGGACCTCCTCCACCCATTTCGCTCCCCAGAAGCTGGCGGTCGTCATCATGTAACCGGTGGTGCAGGTGCCGATCAGTGTGACGATCAGCGTCACGACCATCATGCCGCCGGCTGGATTGTGGCCGAGATAGCGTGGCGCCCTGAGTAGCGCCACGTCGCGCATATACGCGAGCACTGTGCGCGGCGAGCGCACGAAGTCGCTGAAGCGCGCATGGCGCGGTCCCACGAAGCCCCACACGATCCGGAGCGCAAGCAAGCCGGCAATCGTGTAGCCGGCGGCGATATGGATATTTTCTATCTCGTCACCGGTGCCATAAGCGAGCAGGAACAGCCCGGCCAGCGACCAATGGAATACGCGCACGAAAGGGTCCCAGACCCTGATTGAAGCCGGCGGCTTCGCGCCGCCGGCTTCAACCGTATCGTGAATGGCGCTCATGGTGCAGCTCTTTACAGCTGACCGATGATCTGGCCGTTGGTCGGGTCGACGAACAATTCGACCCGGCTGCCAGACTTGTCGATCGTGTAGAGTTCGCCACAGGCGTTCTTGAGCTTGGCCTTCTGAACCTTGTAGCCCTGGGCTTCGATCTTGGCCTGCAATTGCTCGAGCGGCAGCCAACTTGCCTGTGGCGCCGTAGTGCAAGGACGCCCGAGGCTACCGGCATGAGCGGTCGTGGTGGCGGCGAGCAAGGCGGCAGTGGCGGCGATGACGGTGATCTTGCGCATGGTTCTCTCCAGCTTTTGGTGTCCGGCCGCGTCATGCGACGAGGCGATGAGCGGACATTGCCGGAAGAGCCCTGACCGGCGCCTGTTGATCCACGTCAGCATTTTGTCAGGTTGATTGGGGCATTCTCCACTGATGCGATCACGTGGCCTTCTGGAATTCCTCGCGGTGCCGCTGCTGGCAGGCGTTCTGCTCGCGCCGATGCCTGCGGCCGCAGACGACCACGATAAAGGCGCGCCCGACGCGGTTCGCCGCGCGGTCGAGGCAGGCGAGATCAAGTCACTTGCCGACATTCTCGCGTCGCTTCGTGGCAAGCTGCCGGGCGAGGTTGCCGGGGTCGAGATAGAGCGTGAGCGCGGCCGCTGGATCTACGAGTTTCGCCTCGTCGACAACAAGGGCCGCCTCTACGAAGCGCACGTGGACGCGCGCAGCGGCGAGATTGAACGCATCAAGGAGAAGTGATGCGCCTGCTGCTCGTGGAGGACGACCGACGGATCGCGGCCGATGTGGAAAGGGCGCTACGCGCGGCTGGTTACGTAGTCGAGACCGTCCGCAACGGCCAGGAAGCCTGGTTCCGCGGTGACACCGAGGATTACGGCGCGATCGTCCTCGATCTCGGTTTGCCCGGCATGGACGGTCTGGCGGTACTCAAGCGCTGGCGTGCGAATGGGCGGTCCATGCCGGTGCTGATCCTGACGGCGCGCGGCAGCTGGGCCGAGCGCGTCGATGGCATCGACGCGGGCGCCGACGACTACCTGCCCAAGCCATTCCGCTTGGAGGAGTTGCTGGCGCGGTTGCGCTCGATCGTGCGCCGCTCGGCGGGGCATGCCTCCCCACGGATTGTCGCCGGCGACGTCGAGCTCGACGAGCGTCAGATGAGGGTGACGCTGCGCGGCGTACCCGTTGCGTTGTCGCCATTGGAATATCGCCTGATCGCCTTTCTGCTGCACCATCGCGGACGCGTGGTGTCGCAGCAGGAGCTCGATGAAAACGTCTATGGCCACGGCGAGGACCACGAATCGAACGCGCTCGAAGTGCTGGTTGGCCGCGTGCGCAGGAAACTGGGCGCCGATCTGATCGAGACCCGGCGCGGCTTCGGCTATCTGGTACCGGAGACGGCGCCATGAGCTGGGGCTCGCTGCGGCTGCGACTGGTCGCTGGCGGACTCGTAGCTATCCTGATCGCGCTGACGATTGCCGGCGCCGGGCTGACGCTGCTGTTCGAACGCCACGTCACGCGCACCATCGGCGACGATCTCGACGTCTATCTGAAGCAGCTCGTCGCGGGTATCGACGCCGATGCGCAGGGCAGGCTGGTGGTGGGCCGGCCGCCGACCGATCCTCGTTTTGCCGACCCTCTTTCGGGCTTGTACTGGCAGGTATCGGACGATGGCGGTCAAGTGGTGCGTTCACGCTCGCTGTGGGACACGGCGTTGGACCTGCCGCAGGATGAACCGTCGCCTGGCGAATTGCACCGTCACGTCATCCCTGGGCCAGCAGACGCACGGCTCCTGGTCAGTGAACGCCGCGTACTGCTCACCCTGGGCGGCCGCCGCGCGCCGGTGCGGGTTGCCGTGGCTGCCGATTTCGCCCGCGTATCGGCCGCCGCCGCGCACTTCGCCAGGGATCTGGCGCTGGCACTCGGCGTGCTGGGCTTGGCGCTGGCGGCGGCCACCTCGATCCAGGTCGGGCTGGGCCTGCGCCCGCTGGACGCACTTCGCCGCGGCGTCGCGGACGTCCGCTCCGGGCAACGCAGGCACCTCCCCGCCGATGTCCCGACCGAGGTGAAGCCCCTGGTGGAAGAGGTGAACAGCCTGATCGACGCCCAAGAGCGCGAGATCGAGCGGTCGCGCAGCCGCGCCGCTGATTTGGCGCACGGTCTGAAGACGCCGCTTGCCGCACTCGCGGCCGATGTCGCGCTGTTGCGTCAGCGCGGTGAGCAGGACGTCGCGCAGGCAATCGAAGCCGTCGGCGAGACGATGAGCCGTCACGTCGACCGCGAGCTGGCGCGCGCCCGGGCGCGGGGGACGGCGCGACAGCGCGGCGGTGTCTCAACGCCCCTCAGACCACTGGTCCAATCCCTGATGCGGATGCTGGAGCGCACGCCCGCTGTACAGCGGCTTGAACTCGAGACCTGCATAACGGGCGAGCCGAGCGTGCCGCTCGATCGCACTGATCTGGCCGAAGTGCTGGGAAATCTCCTGGAAAATGCTGCCCGTCACGCCAGGAGCCAGGTGCGCATCAGCTCCGATGCCGCGAAACCGGCAATCACGGTCGAGGACGATGGTCCGGGCATCGCGCCCGCCGAACGTTCACGCGTGCACGAACGCGGGGTCAGGCTGGATGAGCGTGGCGAAGGGGCCGGCCTCGGCCTCGCCATCGTTCAGGACGTGCTCAGTGCCTACGGATGGCAGCTTGTTCTTGCGGATTCCGAACTCGGTGGACTGAAAGCCATAGTCGCGCCAGAGGTCAGCGGCGATCGGATGGCCGCTGCTGGTTGAAGTCCCCCAGCCGCTCGCTTGGACGCACTGTTGCGGTCAGCGCCGCACGATCGAGCCGGCGCGGCCGATCAGGCGGGCGAGCTGACGGAAGCGGCTGCCGACGCGGTCGGCGACGAGGTCGCCGAGGCGGTGCTCGAACACCAGCATCAGTTTGCGTCCCAGGCTCCGGAAATGCGTGGCCGGCAGGACGCCAGGCCGCGCCGCCGAGATCAGATGCGCGACGCGGAACGCAGCGCCCAGGAGGCGCGCGCGCTCGAGCTGCGCCGGCGTCAGCAGCTCCTGCATGGTGACCGGCGGCTGGTTTTCCTCGCTCAGGCCCGCATAGCGATAGAACACCGACAGGCCGACGAAGGCGCGCTCGGTGTGGGTGATCGCGCCGAAATTGCCGTTGACGACGAGGCTCAGCGTCTGCTCGCCGCGATGATCGGGATGCACGCGCCAACCGATGTCGGACAGCAGGCACGCGGTGTGGCGCAGCCGCCGATCCTCCTCGGTCTCGCGCAGCTTCACCACGCGCGCAAGGCGGTCGGTCCATGCGATCAGCTCGTGGGCGTGCTTGGCCGAGCGTGACAGCAACTGGTTCAGCTCTTCGGCAGCGCAGGTCAGGCCGTCCTTGTTGCGTTCCGCCTCCGGCAGCTTCTCGTGCAGCAGGCCCTCGCGCACGCCGAAGGTCGAGAACACGATGGTCTTCGGCTTTGCCACCCGGATGATGTGCTCGAGCACCAGCGCCGCATAGGTGAGGAGCGGGCGGCGGGCGTCCGCAACGCTCTCGATGTCCGCGAGCATGTCCGCGGCCGCGAGGCGCCGGAGCCGACGCGAGAAATCGAGCGCTTCAACTGCGGAAATCGAATAACCGTGCATCACCTGGAGCGGATAGCCGCTCTGGATGATGTGAATGCGCGCGAGCGCGCGCCAGGTGCCGCCGACCGCGTAGAACGTGCGGCCGCGGCCCGCGGCGAGCTGCGGCACTCCGTCGAGCGCCTCGCGCACGATGCGGTCGGCGCGCTTGAGTGATTTGTGCGCGAGATCCTGCAGCGCAAGCCCGCCGAGCGGCAGCGTCACGCCGCTGCGCACGCTGTTCTTGCGCACGTCGATCAATTCGAGCGACCCGCCGCCGAGGTCGCCGACGATGCCGTCGGGATGGTGGATGCCCGAGATCACGCCGAGCGCCGACAGCCGCGCCTCGCGCGGACCGGACAGGATTTCGATCTTCACGGCGCAGATGCGCTCGGCCTTGGCGATGAAATCGGGGCCGTTGGAAGCGTCGCGGCAGGCGGCGGTGGCAATCGCGAACACGCGTCCGACCTGCATCACGCGGCACAATGCGCGGAATCGCTTCAGCGAAGTCAGCGCCTTGTCGACGGCGTCGGGGGCGAGCAGGCCGGTGCTCTGCACCTCGCGCCCGAGGCCGCACAGCGTCTTCTCGTTGAAGATCGGAATGAGGCTGCGCGTCAGCCCCTCGTAGACGACGAGACGGACCGAGTTGGAACCGATGTCGATGACAGCGACGCTCGAGCCGCGCTTGCGCGGCCTCTTCACGTCGGAAATCCCCGATCAGGATGGATGGCGTTCGTTCCGGCGCGTGAGACGACGCGGCGAGGATTCCTTGAGCGACTTTCCACGGCCAGACAGACTCGGATTTGTCATGAAGTAGTTGTGGACATTGAAGGGCTCCTCGCCCTTCGCGGTCTTCATACGCGTTGAGGACCCGTCCGGCAACAATTGCCAGCTCTGCTCATTGTCCTTCAGGTTGGCGACCATGATCTGTTCGAGAACCTGCTGATGCACCGTCGGATTTTGCAGCGGACACAGCACCTCGACACGGCGGTCGAGGTTGCGCGGCATCATGTCGGCGGACGAGATATACACAGCCGCTTTGGCGCTCGGCAGGCCCTGGCCCATGCCGAAGCAGTAGATTCGGCCGTGTTCCAGGAAGCGTCCGATGATCGACTTGACGCGGATGTTCTCCGACAGGCCGGGAATGCCGGGGCGCAGGCAACAGATGCCGCGCACCACGAGCTCGACCTGCACGCCGGCCTGGGAGGCCTCGTAGAGCGCGTCGATGATATCGGGGTCGACCAGCGCATTCATCTTCATCCAGACCGCGCCGTGTCGGCCGTGCCGCGCATGCGCGGTCTCGCCCTGGATGTGCTCGATGATGCGCTTGCGCAAGGTCAACGGCGACACCGCCATCTTTTCCAGATCGCTCGGTGCGGCATAGCCGGTGATGAAATTGAACACGCGCGCGGCATCGCGGCCGATGGTCGGGTCGGAGGTGAAGTAGGAGAGGTCGGTGTAGATGCGTGCGGTGACCGGGTGATAGTTGCCGGTGCCGGTATGGACGTAAGTCGTGAGGCTGCCGCCCTCGCGGCGCACCACCATCGAGAGCTTTGCGTGCGTCTTCAGCTCGAGGAAGCCATAGACGACCTGCACGCCGGCGCGTTCGAGGTCGCGTGCCCAGCGGATGTTGGCTTCCTCGTCGAAGCGCGCCTTCAATTCGATCAAGGCCGTGACGGATTTGCCGGCCTCGGCGGCTTCCGCCAGCGCGCGTACGATCGGGGAGTTGTTGGAGGTGCGGTAGAGCGTCTGCTTGATCGCGACGACATCGGGATCGCGCGTGGCCTGCTGCAGGAACTGCACCACCACGTCGAAGGATTCGTAGGGGTGATGGACGACGAGGTCCTTCTGCCGGATCGCGGCAAAGATGTCGCCGCCGTGCTCGCGCACGCGCTCGGGGTGGCGCGGCACGTAGGGCGTGAATTCGAGATCTGGCCGGTCGAGGCGGGTGAGCTGCGAGAGCTCGTTCATGGCGAGCACGCCGTCGACCAGGAACACCTCGTCGTCGGCGGCCGAGAGCGCGTGTTGCACGAAGCTGCGCAGCTCCTCCGGCATTTTGGCGTCGATCTCGAGCCGGATCACCGATCCGCGACGGCGGCGCTTCAGCGCGGTCTCGAACAGGCGGACGAGGTCTTCCGCCTCTTCCTCGATTTCGAGCTCGGAGTCGCGGATGATGCGGAAGGCGCCCTGGCCGTGCAGGTTGTAGCCGGGAAAAAGGCGGTTGATGAAGAGCGCGGTCGCCTGCTCCAGCGAGATCAGCCGGACGGCCTTGCCGTCAGCCGGCAGGCGGATGAAGCGGTCGATCTTGCCGGGCATGCGGATCAGCGCGTTCATCTGCTTGCCGTCGGCGGCGCGCGTGAGCTGGAGCGCGATGGTGAAGCCGAGGCTCGGGATGAACGGGAAGGGGTGGGCCGGATCGATCGCCAGCGGCGTCAGCAGCGGGAACACGTTGCTGAGGAAGTAGTCCTCGATCCAGGTCCGCTCCGCCTTGGTGACTTCCTTGCCCTCGACCAGCACGATGCCGACATCGGCCAGCGTGCTGCGCAGGTCGCGCCAGATCGCCTGCTGGTCGGAGGCGAGTTCGGAGACGGTGCGGTTGATCAGCGCGAGCTGCTCGGATGGCGTCAAGCCGTCGGGGCTGCGCTCGGCAATGCCCTCGCGCACCTGGGCCTTGATGCCGGCGACCCGGACCATGAAGAATTCGTCGAGGTTATTCGCTGAAATCGACAGGAATCGCACCCGCTCGAGCATCGGGTGGCTGGGATTGACCGATTCCTCCAGGACGCGGCGGTTGAAATGCAGCCAGGAGAGCTCGCGGTTGATGAATCGCTCGGGGCTGGAGGCGATCGCCGGCAAGCCCTCGGCCTCAGGCTCTTTCTCTTTAACTTCAATAGCTTGCGCAGAGTCCATCAGAAGTCGGTCCATCCAGTTCGCCCCAATTTGCGACTTACGCGCAAAACCGGCGGAAGCATGTGTTAGCGCGATGACGTTTCGATGACATTGATGTTCCGCCGCTTCGCGGCGTCAAGCCGCTCTGGAGCCCGCAACCGATCAGGCGTCCCGCAAGAGTTCGGCGGCCAGCGCCCTTGTAACGGGGCGGCCGAGCCGCAGGGCTTCACCGTCGAGCAGTTCCACGGCCTGGCGGGCGGCGGCTGAAGACCGCTCCAGGCGGGTGGCCAGGTAGCCGACCACGCTCTCGTCCACGGCGAGCTGGCGGTCGGCACAGAATTTGACGATCAGGCCGCGGAAGAGCTGGTCGTCGGGCGGCAGCAACGCGACCACGGGCACGGCGCGCAGGCGCGAGCGCAGGTCGCGAAGCTCGATCTCCAGCGAGGCCGGCCCCTCGCGTCCGGTGAAGAGAACGTAGACGCCGTCCTCGCGGGCAAGGTTCATCAGGTGGAAGAGGGCGCGTTCGTCGAATTCCCCGGCCCTGAGGTCCTCGACGACCAGCGCGCCGGTGGCGAGCGCGCCCGGAACGCCCGTGGCGGTCAGTGCGCTGGCCGCGGTCGAGCGGGCACCTGATACCTCGGCCCAGATCGCGGCGAGATGGCTCTTGCCGCTTCCTTCCGGACCGGCCAGCCACATGATCCGGTTCGGCCATTCCGGCCAGCTCTCGATCAGGCCGAGACCGGCCGCGTTGGCGGGGCCTTCAAGGAAATTGTCCCGGCTGAGGCTCTCCGCGTGCGGAAGCGAAAACGCCAATTGTCGGGGATGGACGCGGCCTGGCACGCTTGCTTTGCTCCATGCCGGCGCGCCGGCTTGTTGGAAAGGATTCGCCTTCATCGAGCGGGAGTTGGCCTTTTGCGGGGCCGCATCCCCTCTCATTTGGCTTCGATCGTGCTACTTGGCCTCGATCGTACTCATGTGCCGCAGCCACTCGACCAGATAGAGCGACACCGAGGAGAGCGTGAAGACCGTGACGAGACCCATCAGGATGATATCATAAGGAGCCGGCTTGAAGCCGAAGGCAAGCGCCGCCAGCACCAGGGCGGCGAACGCCACTTGTACCACGGTGTTGAGCTTGGACACCTTCGACGGCTTCATCTCGACGGGCCGGTCGAACAGCCAGGATACGATCACGGCGGCGACGATCATGATGTCGCGCGACACCACCAGGATCACGATCCAGCGCGGAATCGCACCCCAGATTCCCAGCGCCATGTAGATCGAGACCAGCAGCGCCTTGTCCGCGAGCGGATCGAGCAGGGCGCCGAGCTCGCTCGTCATGTTGAAGCGCTTGGCCAGGAAACCGTCGACGGCATCGCTGATACCGGCGATCAGGAAGACGGCAAACGCCACCTCCATTTGGCTCGACACGATGGCCCAGACGATGATCGGGACCAGCATGATGCGGCCCAGGGTAATGATATTTGGAATACTCACGAAAGCGCTTCCCGACACCCGGTCTGACCTCGAATCCGGCCTCTCGGGAGGCTGAACCGGTTGATATCTCTACATAGTATACGGCGGGGCGCCATGCGAGCCATTGCGCGTCCCCGGAATTCGACGTAACCAGCCGCAAACCCACTGGAAATCGGGCATGACCGACCGCAATAACGGCCTCACTTACGCCGATTCAGGCGTCGATATCGATGCGGGCAACCGCCTGGTCGACCTGATCAAGCCGATGGTGCGCGCCACCGCACGGCCCGGCGCCGACGCCGAGATCGGCGGATTCGGCGGCCTGTTCGACCTCAAGGCGGCCGGTTTCAAGGATCCCGTCCTGGTCGCCGCGACCGATGGCGTCGGCACCAAGGTCAAGATCGCGATCGAGACCGGGCTGCACGGCGGGATCGGCATCGACCTCGTCGCCATGAGCGTCAACGACCTCGTGGTGCAGGGCGCCGAGCCGCTGTTCTTTCTCGACTATTTCGCCTGCGGCAAGCTCGACCCCGAGGCCACGGCCGCGATCGTCGCGGGCGTCGCGGAGGGCTGCCGCGAATCCGGCTGCGCCCTGATCGGCGGCGAGACCGCCGAGATGCCGGGCCTGTACAAGGATGGCGATTACGATCTCGGCGGCTTTGCCGTCGGTGCCGCGGAGCGGGGTACGCTGTTGCCGCGCAAGGACATCGCCGCAGGCGATGCCGTGATTGGTCTCGCTTCGTCGGGCGTGCATTCCAACGGCTTCTCGCTGGTGCGCAAGATCGTGGAGCAATCCGGCCTCGGCTTCGAGGCGCAGGCGCCGTTCGCGCCCGTGATGACGCTCGGCGGCGCGCTGCTGACGCCGACGAAGCTCTACGTCAAATCCTGCCTGCGCGCGATCCGCGAGACCGGCGCGGTGAAGGGGCTCGCCCACATCACCGGCGGCGGCTTTACCGACAACATTCCGCGCGTGCTGCCGAAGACCCTCGGCGTCGGCATCGACCTTGCGCGCCTGCCGGTGCTGCCGGTGTTCAAATGGCTGGCGGCGCAGGCCGGCATCGCCGAGCTGGAGATGCTGCGCACGTTCAATTGCGGCATCGGCATGATCGCGATCGTCGAGCCCGACAAGGTCGACAAGGTGGTCGAGGTCCTTACCGATGCCGGCGAGACGGTGGTGCAGCTCGGCACCGTGATCCCGGCCGACGGCGAGCACCGCGTCGTCTATAACGGCCACCTCGACATGGCACTGTAATGACTGGCGCTGTGATGAAGCGCCGCGTCGCCATCCTGATCTCCGGCCGCGGCTCCAACATGGCCGCGCTGATCAAGGCAGCCGCTGCTGCGGATTTTCCGGCCGAGATCTCGCTCGTCATCTCGAACAAGACCGATGCGCTCGGGCTCGAGCGCGCCAAGGCGGCCGGCGTGAATACGCTGGTGATCGAGAGCAAGCCGTTCGGCAAGGACCGCGCCGGCTTCGAGAAGGTGCTGCAGGCGGCGCTCGACCAGCGCGGTATCGAGCTGATTTGTCTCGGCGGCTTCATGCGCCTGTTCACAGCCGAGTTCACCAGGGCCTGGTACGGGCGGATGCTCAACATCCATCCCTCCCTGCTGCCGTCCTTCCCCGGCCTCGACCCGCACGGCCAGGCCTTGCGCGCCGGCGTCAAACTGTCCGGCGCGACGGTGCACTTCGTGATCCCCGAGACCGATGCCGGCCCGATCGTGATGCAGGGCGCCGTGCCCGTCAGCGATCACGACACGGGAGACACGCTGTCCGAGCGCATCCTCGAAGTCGAGCACCGCATCTATCCCGAGGCGTTGCGGCTGCTTGCGACCGGCAAGGTCCGGATCGAGGGCGATGTGTGCAGGACGGAAGGAAGCGCGGCGTCGGAGAATTTTCTGGTTGCGCCGGTGGTGCGCTGAAGCGCTGTCCTCGCGGCGGTCTTTCCAAAACAAAATCCCCCGGCAGAGCCGGGGGCAACGTCATGATCTCTCGCGTCAGCCTTGAGAGAAATCAGGAGACCTTGAGGTTCTCCGCGGATGCTTTGCCGCGGTTCTCCACGAGGTCGTATTCAACCACCTGGTTCTCGTTGAGGGTGGAGAGTCCGGCACGCTCGACGGCGGAGATGTGGACGAACACGTCCTTGTCGCTGCCGTTCGGCTTGATGAACCCATAGCCCTTGGTCGGGTTGAACCATTTGACGGTGCCCTTTTGCGGCATCGCTAGTCTCCTCCACTAGATATAAAAAAGACGCGGCCGCTTTTCGCGTGCCACGCCACAAACGGGCTTCCGGAAGTCTGTTCGAGTCTTGAGGCTCAATGTCGCAAAACACACAGCAGCGCGGCCAATTCCGATTGTGGCCGATATTGCAACATGAAAATCGCCCGTTAGCAAGCTGCGCGTAATTTTCAAGATGGGGGCGGTGACCATCATCTGCTATTTGCGACCTGTGGCCGCGGAACCACAATCGAGGGCAATAGGCTCGGTGACAACGAGCCAACCGGTTGACCCCCCGTGGCAGTTCAGCACAAATCGCCGCATGTGCGAACCGCTCGTGTTGTATTTTTGCGGGCGCCCTCCGCTTTGGGATGAGTCGTCATGTGCTGCACCTCGCAGCCCTCCGAAACACGGCAGATGATCGGGCTCGACCGCGTCGGAAGGGCCGTGGCAGCGATCGCGATGGCGTTTGCGATCGTCGCGACGATGTCGGCCGCATCGCCAGTCTTCGCGCAAAGCCCGACGCCCCCCACGCCGACCCCGTCACCGACCCCGATTCCGACGCCGACCTCGATCAATTACGACCAGTCGGCCGGCAACAGCATGCTCAATCTAGGCTCCAACTTCCTGGAGCGGCTCGGCAACCAAGCATCCGGCGGCGTCAATCGGGCGTTCCGGACCAATCCCGGCGGCGGCGGCGCATCGGCGGCGACGGAAGATCCGCGCTATCGCACCTGGTTCGAGGGCTACGGCATCTCGGTGCGAACGGATCCGCAAGGCGATTTCGTCGGCGACAAGCGCAGGACCTTCGGCGGCGTCGCCGGCTTTGGCGCACGCGTTGCGCCCGGCGTCAATCTCGGCTTTTCGGTCGACCAGAGCCACACCGACATCGACGTGCCGCTGGCGCTCCAGTCGGCGACACTCGATCTGACCCAGATCGGCTTCAGCGGCTCCGTCGACAAAGGTCCCTGGACCTGGGCCTTCGCCGTGGTGCACGGTTTCGGCAAGGTCCGCTCCAGCCGCGACACCGGCCTTGGCCTTGCGACCGCAGGATATCGCGCCGCGGTCGACGGCGCGCTGACCGAGATCAGCTATTACTGGACCAAGGATCAGATGCGCATCGTGCCCAAGGGCGCGCTGGAATATGTGCGTGCCACCAGCGCGGCGTTCCAGGAGGCCGGCGGTCTCGACCCGCTCGACGTCGGCTCGACGGCGCTCTCTCGCGCGCGCCTGATGATAGGGGCCGAGATCGGCCGCTACTTCATCATCGATCAGAAAATCCTGGACCTGTCGGCCTACGGCAAGTTCGTCGACAATTTCCACCAGGACCTTGGATCGATCCAGGTCAGCCTGGGAACTCAGAGCATCGTCGTTCCCGGCATCGGCGAGAGCCGCTATGGCACGGATGCCGGCGCTTCGGCTTCGCTCAACCTGACCAGCGTGGCGCGGCTCTACGTCAATTACGACGGCAAGTTCCGCAACGAACTGACGTCGCACCAGGGCATGGTCGGCTTCGAATACAAATGGTGAGCTCAAGCTCGCCTGGATTGTTGTTTTGACGCGTTTTCTTGACGCGAACCGGTGTCCACTTCGCTCGAAAACGCTCTAAGCCGGCGTCGCCGCGACATACCCCGTCAATCCAAACCCCTCGCGCGCGGCGGTCATCATCGGCACCAGTGCGTTCGGATGGATGAACTCGTCGCGGAAGCACGGATAGGTCTTGGGATCGAAGATCTTCTTCAGCCAGTCGACCACGATCTTGTGGCGCTCGGAGGTTCGAAATTCCTTGTGATAGGTGAGCCAGAGATCGGCATGGTGGCTCACGCCGAGATCGACGGCAACAAGCGGCGCGCCGAGCGCGATCGAGACCGTCGGCAGGAAGCCGATGCCGGCACCGCGCTCGACGGCGTAGAGCACGCCGACCGAGGAATTGGTCTTGATCCCGACGATGCCGTCGAGCGACTTCAGTCCGAGCACGCGGGCATAGGCGCCGTCGTCGACCTGCGGCGCGCTCTGCTTGATGATGCGATGGTCCTTCAGCTCGGCCAGCGACGCCGGCACGCCGTAGAGGCTTTCGTACTCCTTGGAGACGAAGGGATAGATGTGCAGGCGGCCGAGCTTGGCGACGATCAGGTCGGGATTGGTCGGCGGCTCGAGCTGGATCGCGATGTCCGATTCAAGCCGTGCGACGTCGGCCTGCTCCATCGCACAGCGCAAATCGACGGTGATCCTGCGGTAGGTTTTCTGGAAGTCGATCAGTCGCGGCAGGATCCAGAAATTGCCGGGGCCCTCCGTCACCGCGACACGCACGGTGCCCGAGGTGTCGTTGGACGATCGCGAGGCGCGGCGGAAGACGTTGAAGGCATGACGCTCCATATGCGTCACGTCCGCGATCATCGCGGTGCCTTCATCGCTGAGCGTGAGCCCGCTCTGGTCGCGCAGGAACAGCTTGCAGCCGATGCTCTCTTCCAGCCGGTCGATCCGCCGCATCAACGTGGTGGAGGTGAGCCCGAGCTCCTCGGCGGCGTTGCGAAAACTTTTATACTTTGCGCACGCTAAAAACAGCTTCAAATCGTCCCAGGACGCATCCAGGGCTTCTTCACGGTGCTGCATCATCGCAGCACCCCGGTGCAATAACTGTTGCATACTCCTGATCCCCAGCCGCTAAGCTCATTGGCATAGCGGGGCACGAAAGCCTCGGACGATAGAGGCGTGAAATGGCTATGGAAAGGGGCTCGTTTGCCGCAAGGCATGATTTCGATGCTTTGCCGCTGAGCCCGGATGTCGATGTCCGCTGCGCGCAATTTTCCGAAATTGCCGCGCTTTCGCAGATGGCGCACCGGCTGGTGCCGGGCGTCCAGATCGGGGCAGCCGCGCTTGCGCGATACTACACGTTCGATCCCCAGAGCATCCTGACGTTCAGCCGGAAGGGCAATCTCGTCGGCGGCATGGCCTTCCTGTTTCTCAATGACCGCGGGCACGATGCGCTGCTCCTCGACGAGATCTGCCTCACCGCGCCCGAGACGCACTATCTCGCTTCCGCGAAGGAAGACGTCGCCGCCATCTACATCTGGGCGATCGCGGCGACGGGGCGCGGCATCGCCGGTCTCGGCAAGGCCGCGGCGCATCTGCGACAGCTAAGGTTTCACAATGCGGATTGCTATGCGCAGCCGTCAACGGTGGCCGGACGCGACATCATGAAGGCGACCGGCTTTGCGCCGGTCCCGAGCTTCCAGCCCGATCTCTGGTGCTACGAGCGGCCCTGGCATCGGCAGCCGATGCACATGCCGGGCGCGATCATCCAAGCAAGGAGTTTTGCAGATGCACGGTACTAGGATTCCTGTCGCCAAGCCCTGTTCCCGCGCCATCACCATCCGCCTCGCGCGCGATCCAAACGATCTCATGCTGGTCACAGCCATCCGCTCCGCGGTCTATCTCGCCGAGCAGGATTGTCCGTTCGAGGAGGAGTTCGACGGTAACGACATGGTCGCCGCACACTTCATCGGCTTCGTCGGCAACGAGCCTGCGGGCTGCCTGCGCGTGCGCTTCTTCGGCGATTTCGCCAAGGTGGAGCGGCTCGCGGTGCGCCACCAATACCGGCGCTCGCGCGTCTCGTTCAAGCTGGTGCAGGCCAGCGTCGACTACGTGAAACGCAAGGGCTTTCGCAAGATCTACGGTCAGGCGCAGGACAGGCTGGTCGACTTCTGGGCCCATTTCGGCGCCAAGCCGCTCGGCCACAATCGCAAAATCACCTTCTCGGATTTTTCCTACACGGAAATGCTGCTGGAGATCGAGCCGGGCCCGGACGCGATCACGCTCGACAGCGACCCCTATGTCATCATCCGTCCCGAGGGCGATTGGGACCGGCCAGGCGTGCTCGACGCCTCGGCGGGGCGGTCGGTGACCTCGCCGCTGCGGGACCTCGCGCTCGCAGATCGTTGAAATTGGTGCAGCTCTGCGCAACACGATGCTGGCTTCCATCCACGATGATCCGCCGATCCTGGTTTGCGCGGATCTCCAGGTCGAATACCTGACTCCCGGGCGCCGCCACGTCATCTTCGACGGTGATGCCGCCACGTCGCGTTGCCTGGAACTGCTGACGCTGTGGCGCGGCAATCTGTGGCCGGTGATGCATTTGAAGCGCATCGCGCAGGCCGCCTGGTTCAATCCGGCATCCAGGCTGACCGATTGGATCGAAGAGACGAGGCCGAGGCCGGGCGAGATGACGTTCGAGCACCCGCTGCCGTCCGCCTACAGCTCGTCGCGGTTTGTGGACCATATGTCCAATATCCGCGCCATGCGCTGCATTCTGATCGGTTTTTCCCTGGACGAGACCATTCTGGGCACCGCCGTGGACGGGTTTCACCGCAGCCATCGCTACAGCGTGATCACTGACGCCGTGGCTTGCCGGCAGCCGGGGACGGGCGATGCCGCCGCTTACAAGCATGCGGTAGTGAATGTCATTGGGAACTTTGCTACAATCCAATCCAGCGCCGAACTGATCAGAACCAGCGGCGCCGTTGCGGTCTAGGCGACCGCGACCGGTGGATGGGGTGAGGGATTGTCACGGGGAGACGAGCTCAAGGAGCTGGCGAGCGATCTGTCGCATGCCGCCGAGAAGGCGCGCAGGCTTGGCCTGCCGACGACGGTCTATCTGCTTTCGATGGCGCTGGTGGAGGTGAGGGAAGCCGCTGCCGGTGCCGACGACGGGCATGACGACGACGCGGTGTGAGCGCTGCCGAACCCCGACATGCGGCTTTGTGCAACGCTGCTGAGCGCTTGCTGCCGACGAATTAGCGTTGCAAGCTTCGCGCTGTCGCAATAGCCAAGGTGCTTGATCATCGAGTGATGACGCCGGCTCCGCCTGCGACGTGACGCTTTCAAGGATCTTCGCAAATGTCCATGCTGCCCAATTCGCAAGAGGCCCGGGATGTGGCCTATCAGCTCCATCCCTATACCAACGCGCGCACGCATCAGCAGGCAGGTCCGCTGGTGATCGAACGCGGTGATGGTCCCTACGTCTTCGATGCGTCGGGAAAGCGCTATTTTGAGGCGATGGCCGGGCTGTGGAGCGTCGGGCTCGGCTTCAACGAGAAGCGGCTGGTCGAGGCCGCGCACAAGCAGATGCAGGCGCTGCCGTTCTATCACACGTTCTCCGCCAAATCGCACGGGCCCTCGATCGACCTTGCCGAGAAGCTGGTCGCGCTCGCGCCTGTGCCGATGAGCAAGGTGTTCTTCACCAATTCCGGCTCGGAAGCCAACGATACCGTGTTGAAGCTGATCGCCTATCGCTCCAACGCGCTCGGCCAGCCCCAGCGTAAGAAGGTGATCAGCCGGATGCGCGCCTATCACGGCGTCACCATTGCCTCCGCCAGCCTCACGGGTCTGCCGAACAATCACCGCTCGTTCGACCTGCCGCTGCCGAACATCCTGCACACGGGCTCACCGCATTTCTACAAGGACGGCGCACCCGGCGAGAGCGAGGAGGCCTTTGCGACCCGCCGGGCCGAGGAACTCGACGCGCTGATCCAGAAGGAGGGACCGGATACGATCGCGGCCTTCTTCGGCGAGCCTGTGATGGGCGCGGGCGGCGTCATCGTCCCGCCGGCGACCTATTGGGACAAGATCCAGGCGGTCTTGAAGAAGTACGACATCCTGCTGGTCGCCGACGAGGTGATCTGCGGCTTCGGCCGCACCGGCAAGATGTTCGGCTGCGAGACCTACGGCATCAAGCCCGACGTGCTCGTGGTCTCCAAGCAGATCACCTCGAGCTATTTTCCGTTCTCGGCGATCATCATGAACGACCGCATGTTCGAGCCGATCGCGGACGAGAGCAACAAGATCGGCGTGCTCGGCCACGGTTTCACCGCGGGCGGCCATCCCGTCGGCTCGGCGATTGCGCTGGAAAACCTCAAGATCATCGAGGAGCGCGGCCTGGTCGCGCATGCCGCCGAGCTCGGTGCCTACATGCAGGGCCGCTTGCGCGAGCTCACCAGCCATCCGCTGGTCGGCGAGGTCCGCGGTGTCGGCATGATCGCGGCGATCGAGCTCGTGCTCGACAAGGGCCGCAAGAGCGCGGCCGCGACGCCCGGCGCGGTCGGCGGTATCGCCAGCCGCATGCTCCAGGAGCGCGGCGTGATCTCGCGCAACATGCTCGACGCCATCGCCATCTGCCCGCCGCTGATCGTCACCAAGGCTCAGATCGACGATCTGGTCGGTGCGATCTCGGGCGTGCTGGACGACATGAAGGCGGAGGTGGCCAAGCTGACGCCGGCGTAAGCTGGCGTTCATCGCGAACGGAGCGGCCCACCACACTCGCGGTATGGGTCCCGGCGAAGGCCGGGACCCATACCGCGTGATCTATCGATTTATGGTGGTCGGAGTACCGAACGCAGAGTCTTCGCCAAACTCCTCCCTGGGGTCATGGGTCCCGGCCTTCGCCGGGACGACACCCTGGGAGGGAGCGGGAACTATTCCGACCGCTGCACCCCGATCACGCGGCCCTTCTCGACCGCCAGCGCCAGCTCGCCGCGCTTCAGCTTCAGTGCGGCTTCGCCGAACAGCTCGCGGCGCCAGCCGCGCAGGGCGGGGACGTCGGCCTCGTCGTCGGCTGCGATCTCTTCGAGATCGTCGACCGTCGCGATCACCTTGCTGGCGACCGCGTGGCGCTCGGCGGTCATGCGCAGCAGCACCTTCAAGAGCTCGACGATGGCGGCGCCATTGTTGTTGTTGCGCGGCTTTTCCAGCTTCGGCAGCGTGGAGTGGTCCCGCGCCAGCCCGCGCTCGACGGCAGCGACGATATCCGCGCCCCATTTGGATTTCTCGAACCCCTTCGGCACGGAGCGCAAGTTAGCGAGCTTCTCCAACGTGTTCGGCGCATGCGTTGCGATGTCGGTGATCGCCTCGTCGCGCAGCACGCGGCCGCGGGGGACGTCACGGCTCTGGGCTTCCTGCTCACGCCAGGCGGCGACCTCCATGAGGACCGCGAGGTCCTTCGGCTTGCGTACCCGCGTCTTCAGCCGCTCCCAGGCGCGCTCGGGGTGAAAGTCGTAGGTCCTGGGCGAGGTGAGAACCTCCATCTCGATGGAAACCCACTCGCTGCGGCGGCGCTTCTTGAGGTCGGCGTCGAGCGCGGCGAACACGTCGCGCAGGTGCGTGACGTCGGACACCGCGTAGTGCATCTGCTCCTTGGTCAGCGGTCGGCGCGACCAGTCGGTGAAGCGGTGGGTCTTGTCAGGACGGTGACCGGTGACCTTTTCGACCAGGGCGTCGTAGGCGATGCTGTCGCCATACCCCAGCACCATCGCCGCCACCTGGGTGTCGAACACCGGATGCGGGATGATGCCCGCCTGGTGCCAGATGATCTCGATGTCCTGGCGGGCGGCGTGAAACACCTTCAGCACGCCCTCATTGCCCATCAGTTCGAAGAAGGGCTTGAGATCGATGCCCTCGGCCAGGGTGTCGATGACCACGGCCTCTTCGGCGCTGGCCATCTGCACCACGCACAGCAGCGGGTAATAGGTGGTCTCGCGCAGGAACTCGGTATCGACTGTTATGACGGGGTGCTTGGCCAGTCGGCTGCAGGCAGCCGCGAGGTCAGCGGTGGTGGTAATCAAATCCATGAACGGCCCATGACACTTGGTATCAGCCGTTCTGCCGAAAGCGCTGTGATGTCAAGGGGCTCGATGCGAATTCGAGCCTTGCATTTGGGCCGGAATCGCTTTTTCCGACGAAATTCCTATTCGTAGCGGACCCGCTGCGACGATTTTCGCGCACAGGGCAGCGCCACCACGAGCACACACATGGCGACCAGTGCCAGTCCCAGGAACTCGATAACCAACAGATCCACGGCGAAATCTCCAGAAACATTGATAGATTTGTCGGAGGCGCGTTGAGGGTCTGTTAATTTCAATGGTTACCGGCGGCGGGGCGGGCCGGATTGGTGGATGGGGAGTTAATGGCTCCATTCCGTTCAATCGTCATGGCCGGGCTTGTCCCGGCACGTTCTTTTCGTCCGCGCGCAAGCTCGTCATGCCCGGGACAAGCCCGGGCACGACGAGATCTTAGGCTTACGGCAGCTTCAGCGACGTCTCCGCATTGTACGGCTTCAGCGTCTCGTCGGCGGCCTTCTGGGCGGCGGCGAGCGCTTCCTTCGGCTGCTTCTTGCCGTTGAGGACCAGCATCACCTCGTCCTCGAGGTTCTTGCGCACGGGCACGGTCTTGTAGGTCGCGAACCAGGGCTTTGCGACGTCGAGCTGCTCGACGGCGGTCTTGGCGTCCGGGTTCTTGTTCAGGAAGTCGACCATGTCAGGCGTCTTGTATGCGGCCATGTTGGGCGCGAAATAGCCGGTGGCGCGGCTCCACCAGCCGCTCTTTTCGGGCGAGGTCATCCACTTGATCAGCGTCCAGGCAGCCTTTTGCTTGTCGGCCTCCAGGCCTGCCGGAACGATCAGCGAGGCGCCGCCGATCGGCACGGCGTTGCGGACGTTGCGTGGGATGAAAGCGACCTTGTAGTTGAACTTGGCGTTGTCGCGCACATAGGTCAGCGAGCCCGTCGACAGCATCATCATCGCGGCGTTGCCCGAGATGAAGGAGGTGCTGACGGCCGGGCCGGCGGTGGCGCCGGGGGCGTGGACCTTGTGCTTGGTGACGAGATCGTTCCACCAGGTCAGCGCGCCGAGCATCGATGGCGTGTCGTAATAAACCTCGCCGCCGAACTCCTCGTTGTAGTAGCGCCCGCCATTGCTCATGGTGAGCGTTTCCATCATCCAGCCGCAATAGTCATAGGCGCAGGGGATCGCGATGCCCCATTGGGTGACCTTGTCGCCCTCGCGCTTGGTGAGCTTCTTGGCCCAGTCGGTGAGCTCGGCCCAGGTCTGCGGCGGCTTGCTCGGATCGAGGCCGGCTTCCTTGGCCTTGTCGGCGTTGATGTAGAGCAGCGGCGTCGAATTGTGGAACGGCACGCCGTAGACCGAGCGGCTGATCACCGCATTGCCGTGCAGCGCCGGGAAGAACTGGCCGAGGAATTGCTCCTTGGTGGTGCCGTCGGCCTTGATCAGCGCATCGAGATTGGTGAGCTCGTTCTCGATCTGCATGTCGAGCAGGAAGTTCGCCGACATGATCACGGCTGAGGGCGGCTTGCCGGCCTTGATCGCGGCGCGCGTCTTGATCAGCGTGTCGTCGTAGGAGCCGGTGTAGACCGCGGTCGCCTTGATGTTCGGATGACCCTCGTTGAATTCCTTGATCAAGGTGCCCATGTCGCGGGCGAGCTTGCCGTCGACGGGGACCGGGAAGAACAAATCGATCTCGGTCGGACCTTCGGCCTGCGCCGGGAAGGCGAGGGTGCTAGCTAGGGAGCCTGCCATGGCAAGTCCCAGCATGAGCCTGCGGGAAAACAGCATCGGAAAATCTCCTATTTGATGCCTGAGGTGACGAAAGAACTGATGAAGCGCTTCTGGAAGATCAGGAAGGTGACGAGCAGCGGCGCGATCACCATCAGCGTGCCCGCGGCGATGGTGCCCCAGGCCTGCGTGCCCTCGGCGGTCTTGGTGAAGACGGACAGGCCGACCGTGAGCGGCCGCTTGTCCGGCGAGTTGATCACCATCAGCGGCCACAGGAAGTCGTTCCAGTGGCTGGTGACCGAGATGATGGCGAAGGCCGAGAAGCTCGGCATCGACAGCGGCACGTAGATGTGGCGGATGCGCTGGATGAGGCTCGCGCCATCGATCAGGGCCGCGTCCTCCAGCTCGGTCGGAATGGCCTCGAAAGCCTGGCGCATCAGGAAGGTGCCGAAGGCCGAGGCGAAAAACGGCATCATCACGCCGGTGAGCGTGTCGTAGAGGCCGAGCTGCGCCACCAGCGACAGATTTGGCACGATCAGCAGCACCGGCACCAGCATCAGCTGCATCAGGAACAGGTAGAAGATCAGGGTCTTGCCGACGAAGGCGAGGCGCGCAAAGGCAAAGCCCGCCAGCGTGATCGTGACGAACTGCACCAGCAAAATGCCGGCGCAGATGATGGTGGTGTTGAGCGTGTAGCGCGGGAAGTCGCCGATCTCCCAGGCATCCCTGACGTTGTCGAGCGTCGGCTTCAGGCTCGGTATCAACTCAGCCATGGTGTTGATGCCGTCGGATGCAGGGCGCAGCGTCGCCACGACCATCCACAGGAACGGGATCAGCCAGACGATCGCGAGCAGCAAGGTCAGCAGAAAGCCGAGCTTTGGCGTGATCTCGCCCCTTGTGGCGAGCGGGACGTCCTTGCTGAGCCAGTCGATCAGCTTCATGGCCCGCCCTCGCGGGTCGCCATGGTGCGGAACGAGAGGGCGGTCAGGCCCATCAATGCCGCCAGCGTCAGCAGCGTTGCCGCCGAGGCCTTGCCGACGTCGTAATGCTCGACCGCCTGCTGGTAGATGTAGAACAGCACGAGATTGGTCGAATTCGACGGGCCGCCCTGGGTCATGACGAAGACGTGGTCGACCTGCGTCACCGCGTTGAGGATCGCGATGACGGTGACGAACAGGAAGGTGGGCTTCAGCTCCGGCAGGATGATGTGGCGCAGGCGCATGTAGGGCCCGGCGCCGTCGAGATGCGCTGCTTCCATCACGTCCTCGGGCACGGCCTGGAGACCGGCGAGGAAGAACAGCATGTAATAGCCGGCATTCTTCCAGATCGTGATGATCATGATCGCGTAAAGCGCGATGTCAGGGTCGCCGAGCCAGTTCGGCAGCACCGGAAGCAGGCGGCCGATATAGTAATCGAGCAGACCGACATTGGGCAGGAAGATGAACATGAACAGCGCGGAGGCAGCGACCATCGGGATCAGCACCGGCAGGAACAGCGCGGCGCGCAGCGCGCTGCTCACGACATGGGTGCGCGACAACGTCAGCGCGAACAAAAGCGCGAGGCCGATGCTCGGAATCGCCGTGCCGACCGCATAGACGAGATTGTTGACGACCGCGCCGGAGAAGGCGGGGTCGGCCAGCACCGCTGCGATGTTGTCGAGACCGACGAAGCGGACCGGGGCCTTCGGCGTAGCGCGCTGGCAGAGCGCGTCGATCAACACGCGGCCCATCGCGCCATAGGTGAACAGCGCGAGGAAGACCAGCGAGGGCAACAACAGGAGATAGGCGGGCAGCGAAGCTTTGAAGTGCGTGACGAGGCGCTTCAGCACGTCCGGGCGCGGCGCCGCCGATGTCGCGACCGGAAGAGCCGCGGGTTCGGCGAGGCTCATCTCACCGCGCCGGAAAGCTGAGTGCATAGTCGCGGCCGTCCACCCCCGCCGGTGGTTCGAAGGGGAACCGCAGACTGGTGTCGAGGAAGTCGTGGCTGTGCACGACGATGTTCTGGTCGTCGATCAGCACCACGCCATAGGCCGGCGGTTCGTGGCTGGCCAGATGCGGGGCGCCGGCATCGAGCTCGAACCAGACCTGGTGATTGGTGCCGCGCAGCGTCGAGAACGGAATCTTGCCAAAACTGCCGAAGATCGGCCGATGCACGTGGCCGAAGAAGAGGTGGCGGATGCGGCTGCGATAGGGCGCGATCACCTCGGTGAATTCCGCGCTCTGCTTGAGCGAGATCTCGTCCATCGCGAGCACGCCGACCGGGAAGGGCGGATGATGCATGAACACGACGAGCGGCATGTCCGCCGGTGCGGCTGCGAGCGTGTTCGCGAGCCAGCCGAGACGTTTTGAGCACATCTCGCCGGCGTGGCTGGTCTCGTCCAGCGTGTCCAGGAAAACGAACAGGCCGTGCTCGGTCGTACGAGTGCCCTGCACGAAGCCGTTGGAATCTCGAGGCGCCGCCTTGAGCGCGTCGAGGCAGGTGACGCGGCGGTCGTGATTGCCGACCATGGCGATGTAGGGGATCTTCAGCGCGGCCATCGCGTCGGCGAAATTGGCGTAGGATTCCGCCTCGCCCCAATGCGTGAGATCGCCGGTGACGACCGCAAATGCAGCGTCGGACTGGTGCTTGTTGATATCGGCAATCGCAGCATCCAGCCGGGCGCGCGGGTCAAGCCCGTAAAGCTTCAAGCCGGGGTTGGCCAGATGCGTGTCGGTGAGGTGGATGAATTTGAAGGGCATGGCGCTTGTCAGGACGGTTGGAGGACGGACGTCTCCGGCAAGACGACCCTGACAGGCGGTTAGAGCGCGTGTGTTTCAGTTTGATGACAGGGGTTCCCGCGGCGCAAAGCGTCCACAGGGTACAGCCAACGCGGGACCGGGTTAGCGAATAATCGCGCGCAGGCGCTCAATCTCGGCGATTAGCCTCGGAATATCCTGCCGCGCGTGAGCGACGAAGTCCTGATCCGCCTCGGTCGCACCGGTGAGATAAATGTCCTCGCCGCCGGTCTGGATGAAGTCCGAGCCACTGAATTTATCGCGCTTCTCGATGAACGATTTCCACGGACCGGCCGTCGTCTGTTCACAACGCGACTTTATTGCTTTGAATTCTTCTTCAGTCAGGGCGGGCAGTTGGGTCATTCGGCCATCCGGAAAAGATTCACGTCCCGCAGAACGTCTGCAGCACGCGCTGGTCCGGCAGCGGCGGATCGGCGTAGGCGGTGTAATTCGGCTGGTCCTCGAACGGTTTTGCCAGCACCTGCACCAGCTCCTCGAACGGCGCGTAATTGTCGTCGTTGACGGCAGCCCGGATCACGGCTTCGACGCGGTGGTTGCGCGGGATGAACATGGGATTGACGGCGTGCATCGCGGCCTGCCGTTCTGCTGCGGTCGGTGGCTCCAGCGCGATGCGCGCGCGCCAACGGCCGGCCCACTCGTCGAAGGCTGCGGGCTCCATGAACTGCGCGCGCACATCGGTGCCGTCATCGGCTGCGGCCTCGCCCAGCTTGCGGAAGGTGAGGGTGAAGTCGGCCTGGTTCTTGGCCATGGCGTCGAGCAGGTCCTGGATCAGCGCCTCGTCGCCGTCGCGCTCCGTGAACAAGCCGACCTTCCTGCGCAGGCCCGCCTGATAGGCGGCGCTGAACTGATCCGAGAAAGCGCCGAGAATGTCCTGGGCTTCCGCGACCGCTTTCTCCTGCTCGTCCGAGAACAGGGGCAGCAGGCATTCGGCGAGCCGCGTCAGATTCCACAGCGCGATGCGCGGCTGGTTGGCGTAGGAGTAGCGGCCCATCTCGTCGATCGAGGAGAACACCTGCGCGGGATTGTAGGCATCCATGAAGGCGCAGGGGCCGTAGTCGATGGTCTCGCCGGAGATGGAGCTGTTGTCGGTGTTCATCACGCCGTGGATGAAGCCGACCAGCAGCCAGCGCGCGACCAACTCGGCCTGGCGCGCGACGACGGCGGCGAGCAGAGCGTGATAGGGCCGCTCCGCTTGAAGCAGGTCCGGGTAATGCCTGATGATGACGTGGTCGGCGAGCCGGCGGATGGCCTCGGTGTCGCGGCGGACGGCGAAGAACTGGAAGGTGCCGACGCGGATGTGGCTGGAGGCGACGCGGGTCAGCACGGCGCCGGGCAGCGCGGTCTCGCGAATGACGTGCTCGCCGGTGACAACGGCAGCGAGCGAACGCGTGGTCGGAATCCCCAGCGCATACATCGCCTCGCTGACGATGTATTCGCGCAGCACAGGCCCGAGCGCGGCGCGGCCGTCGCCGCGGCGGGAGAACGGGGTGGGGCCGCTTCCCTTGAGCTGGATGTCGCGGCGGATGCCGTCCTTGTCGATGACCTCGCCGAGCAGGATGGCGCGACCGTCGCCGAGCTGCGGCACGAACTGCCCGAACTGGTGACCGGCATAGGCCATGGCGATGGGGTCGGCGCCCTCGGGAACCGTCTTGCCGGCCAGGATCGCCGCGCCTTCCGCCGTCTCCAGCATGTCGGGATCGAGCCCAAGCTGAACCGCCAGCGGCCGGTTCAGCTTGATCAGCCTGGGGGCCGCGACCGGGGTCGGCGCGACGCGCGCGAAGAAGCTGTCCGGCAGCGCCGAATAGGAGTTCTGGAAGGGGAAATTGACCGTCATGGCCTCAAGATAGGGTTGGAACGCCGGATGGCAAAGGCTCGGCCCCCGATATGCCAAAAATGGACGCTTCCGGCCCAAAACAGGCCGTTCCCTTGGTTGCCGCCTTGGGTCTCGTCGGGTAAACCCTGCCGCAATCTCGGACCCGCCATGAGAGGCGGTTCGATTCGCTTCCTCCGACATTGATTTTGGGACGACCATGCATCGCTACCGGTCACATACATGCGGCGCGCTCCGCGAGAGCAACATCGGCGAGACGGTCCGCCTGTCAGGCTGGGTCCATCGCGTTCGCGACCATGGCGGCGTGCTGTTCATCGACCTGCGCGACCATTACGGCCTGACCCAATGCGTGGTCGACCCGGACTCGCCGGCGTTCTCGCTGGCCGAGAAGCTGCGCTCGGAATTCGTGGTGCGGATGGACGGCAAGGCCCGCCGCCGCCCCGAAGGTACCGACAATGACGATCTGCCGACCGGCAAGATCGAGATCTATGTCACCGAGATCGAGGTGCTGGGCCCGGCCGGCGACTTGCCGCTGCCGGTGTTCGGCGACCAGGAATACCCTGAAGACATCCGCCTGAAGTACCGCTTCCTGGATCTGCGCCGCGAAAAACTGCACCAGAACATCATGACGCGCGTCGAGATCATCAAGTCGATGCGCCGGCGGATGGAGGGGCAGGGCTTCTTCGAGTTCAACACGCCGATCCTGACCGCGTCCTCGCCGGAAGGCGCGCGCGACTTCCTGGTGCCCTCGCGCATCCATCCCGGCAAGTTCTACGCGCTGCCGCAGGCGCCACAGCAGTACAAGCAGCTCTTGATGATGTCGGGCTTCGACCGCTACTTCCAGATCGCGCCATGTTTCCGCGACGAGGATCCGCGCGCCGACCGTCTGCCCGGCGAATTCTACCAGCTCGACGTCGAGATGAGCTTCGTCACGCAGGAGGACGTGTTCGCGGCGATGGAGCCTGTCATCACCGGCGTGTTCGAGGAGTTCGCCAAGGGCAAGCCGGTGACGAAGGGCTGGCGCCGCATCCCGTTCGCCGAGGCGCTGCGCAAGTATGGCAGCGACAAGCCGGATCTGCGCAACCCCATCGAGATGCAGGACGTCTCCGAGCATTTCCGCGGAAGCGGCTTCAAGGTGTTCGCGCGCATGCTCGAAGACCCCAAGAACCAGGTCTGGGCGATCCCGGCGCCGGGCGGCGGCAGCCGCGCATTCTGCGACCGCATGAACTCGTGGGCGCAAGGCGAGGGCCAGCCCGGTCTCGGCTACATCATGTGGCGCGAGGGCGGCGAGGGTGCAGGTCCGCTCGCGAACAATATCGGGCCGGAGCGCACCGCCGCGATCCGCGCGCAGATCGGCGTGAAGGAGGGCGATGCTGCCTTCTTCGTCGCCGGCGATCCCGACAAGTTCTGGAAGTTCTCCGGCCTTGCCCGCAACAAGGTCGGCGAGGAACTGAACCTCACCGACAAGGAGCGGTTCGAGCTCGCCTGGATCGTCGACTTCCCGATGTACGAGTACAACGAGGAGGACAAGAAGGTCGACTTCTCGCACAACCCGTTCTCGATGCCGCAGGGCGGGCTCGAGGCGCTGAAGGGCCAGGATCCGCTGACCATCAAGGCGTTCCAGTACGACATCACCTGCAACGGCTACGAGATCGCCTCGGGCGGCATCCGCAACCACGTGCCGGAAGCGATGGTGAAGGCGTTTGAAATCGCAGGCTACGGTGAGCAGGAAGTGGTCGACCGCTTCGGCGGCATGTACCGCGCCTTCCAGTACGGCGCGCCGCCGCATGGCGGCATGGCCGCGGGCGTCGACCGCATCGTAATGCTGCTCTGTGGCACCAACAATCTGCGCGAGATCTCGCTGTTCCCGATGAACCAGCAGGCCATGGACCTCCTGATGGGCGCGCCCTCGGACGCCACGACGAAACAGCTCCGCGAGCTACATGTGCGGGTGAACCTGCCGCAGAAGTGAGGCTCTTTGCCTCTCTTGAGGGGATCCAACGCTCTAAGTCGTCATGCCCGGGCTTGTCCCGGGCATCCACGCCTTTGCCGCTGCATGAAAGAACGTGGATGGCCGGGACAAGCCCGGCCATGACGGCGGTGAGAGCGTCTTTACAACCCCGTCGACGCCTCGATGCTGAACTGTGCCAGCGAGCTCTCCGGGTCGGTCTGGATCAGCTGCATCAATTGCATCAGCGGCACCTTGGCGCGCGGCGCGAGCTTGATGGTCAGCGTCTGTCCTGACGTCGCGACGAAACCGGCGAGCGCATCGACCGCAGCCCTGGCATCAAGATTGGAGGCCGTGACCTTCTCTCCCTGCGCCCGGATCATCTCGACGATGGCGCTGCGGGCGGCATCGCGGCTGACATTTTGCATGCGCGAGAACTGCGCCACGATGAGGTCGACGGCGCCGCTGTCGCGCAAGGACAGCTCGATCGCCCCGGTCTCGATCTTTCCGGCATCGCTCATGGCCTGCACCGGATCGGTCGTGAACACACCGCGCGGCACTTTGGCGAGCGCGAGGCGGGCTTGCGCCGTGGCGAGGTTGCCGACATCGATCATGGCTGGCGCGAGCGCGAACGCACCCGATGACTCCGTCCAGGCGGCACCGAGATCGAGGTTGATCGCGAGCTTGTCGATGCCCGCCATGATCAGCGGCCGCTGCGCCGGGTTGGCGGGATCGGTGGGCGTGACCATCTTCACGACCAGATTGGCCTTGCTCGGAATCGATCCGACCAATTGGCCCCAGTTCAGGCTGATCGTGTCGATGGTGACGAACTGCCGCGTGGACTTGTAGGGCGCTACCACGCCCTTGATCTCGGCGCCTTCGAGCACCCGGAACAGGCCCAGCATCTGATCGGGCGAGGGCGGTTGTCCGTGGGGGCTGAGCCCTGCCGCCCAGCGCATCAGGTTTGCCGCGCTGAACGATTTCACCGCGATGCGCTCCATCTTGAACTGCCCCTGCGGCGACGGCGCGTCGATGCCTTCGACCGCGAACTCGCCCTCCCGGTATCTGACGGCATTGATCCTGGCCGTCCCCTGCGGCGTGCCCATCGAGGTCTTGCCGACCTCGATCTTGCCGATGCGAAAGCCCTCATAGAATCCCGCGAGCTTTTCCAACATCTCGCGCGATTGTGCGGGCGTCGGCACCGAATTGTCCGCCGGCATGAGCGCGATGATCTCGGCCGGCCGGAATTTCGAGGGCTGCACCGCGATGTCCTCGAAGGTGATCCCGTGGATGTCCATCCGCATGCCCTGGGCCGATTTGAGCACATAGGGGCCGGTTGCGATCTGCCGGTAGACGCGATGGTAGCTGTCGTCGCCGGTCTTCTGCGGATCGAGCGCCGCGGCGATCGCGGTCGCGTCGAAATCGTTGACGATGACGTCGGAGAGCTCGCCGGTCAGCTTGTCCTGCCTGCCCGGCTGCGGCACGTCGATCGTGAACACGGCGCGGTCCGCCTTCATTGCGTCGATCTTGCCGTGCTTGAGATTCTGGATCGCCAGCCCGGAATAGGCGACCTCGCCGCTGCCGGCGCCGCTCGCATCGAAGGTCATCGTCAGCGTCGCTGCCGTGACGGACGATGCCGTGACACTGGCGTACTGATCGAGCACATAGCGGTAAATCTCGATCAGGTCGCCGCCCATCGGCGCGTTGCCGGCGCGAACGGGGCCGGCATAGTCACGCAAGGTGAGTTGCGGGATCTTGTAGGACGCCTTCAGCTTCGCGGCGCCGACCTGGTCCAGCGCGACTTCGAAACCGGTGACGTCGATGCTGTCGGCCGAGAAGCTGCTCTTGTCGATCAGGCGAACGCCCACGCCCTTGATGCCGGCGATCTTGATCTGGGCCTGCGGCTGCTCGCCGGGAGCGATCGCGATATCCTCGATCGTCAGCGTCCGGGTCGCGAGCTCGAACCCGATCTTGCCATGGCTCGCCTTGCCGCCGCTCGAACGGATCCGTTCGAACGCCGCCTCGACCTCGGCGGTGGCGCGATGCTGAACGTAGAGGTTGAAGCCGAACCATCCGCCCGCGCCGAGCACGAGGAGTGCGATCAGGCCGATCAGGATTCGCTTCATTCCATTGCTCCGATTGCCCGTTTTGCACCGCGCAACCTGCCATATTCGGGAAACGTCATGCGGTCCAGAGAAAGCTATGGTTTTCAAATATTTGACCGCGCGTCCTGTTGATGGGCGCGCAATCGGATGTTGCCACCGGGGCGCCCGGCGTGCTTCATCCCGTTTCCATGACCCGGAAATATGGTCGGCTCGGACAGCCGCTCTGGATCGTGCATTTTGAGGGTAACGCGAGGCGAGACACCGCATGTCGTCCTATTCTGATGATCTCCACCAGGCGGCGCTTGCCTATCACCGTCTGCCGCGCCCCGGAAAGCTCGAGATCCAGGCGAGCAAGCCGCTTGCCAACCAGCGCGACCTCGCGCTGGCCTATTCTCCGGGTGTCGCCGCCGCCTGCACTGAGATCGCCAAGAACCCGGCGGAAGCCGCCACCCTGACCACCCGCGCCAATCTGGTGGCCGTGGTCTCCAACGGTACCGCCGTGCTCGGCCTTGGCAATATCGGCCCGTTGGCTTCGAAGCCGGTGATGGAGGGCAAGGCCGTCCTGTTCAAGAAGTTCGCCGGCATCGACGTGTTCGACATCGAGATCGCCGCCGACACGATCGACCGCGTGGTCGAGACCGTGGCGGCGCTCGAGCCGACTTTCGGCGGCATCAATCTGGAGGACATCCGCGGACCGGAGTGCTTCGAGATCGAGACGCGCTTGAAGGAGCGCATGAAGATCCCGGTCTTCCACGACGACCAGCACGGCACCGCGATCATCGTCGCCGCCGCCATCACCAATGGTCTCAGGCTGAACGGCAAGAAGCTGTCGGACGTCAAGATCGTGGCGTCGGGGGCTGGGGCCGCCGCGATCGCGACGCTCAATCTCCTGGTGTCGATGGGCGCGCAGCGCAAGAACATCTGGGTCTGTGATATCGACGGGCTCGTGCACGAGGGCCGCAACACCTCGATGGACCGCTGGAAGGCGGTCTATGCGCAGAAGACCGACAAGCGTACGCTCGGCGACGTCATCGGCGGCGCCGACATTTTCATCGGCCTCTCGGCGCCGGGCGTTCTCAAGCCGGAGATGGCCAAGGCGATGGGCGACAAGCCCTTGATCATGGCGCTCGCGAACCCGACCCCCGAGATCATGCCGGAGGAAGCGCGCAAGGTGCGCCCCGACGCCATGATCTGCACTGGGCGCTCCGATTACCCGAACCAGGTCAACAACGTCCTGTGCTTTCCCTTCATCTTCCGCGGTGCGCTCGACGTCGGCGCCAGCGCCATCAACGAGGAGATGAAGCACGCCGCCGTCGAGGCGATCGCCCAGCTCGCGCGCGAGGCGCCGTCGGATGCCGTCGCACAAGGTTTCGACACCGGCGAGACGCAAGGCTTCGGTCCGGGCTCGCTGATCCCGAGCCCGTTCGATCCGCGCCTGATCCTGCGCATCGCGCCTGCCGTGGCGAAGGCGGCGATGGAATCCGGCGTCGCGACGCGGCCCATCACCAATTTCGACGAGTACACCGCGCTGCTAGAGCGCTTCGCCTTCCGCTCCGGCCTCGTCATGAAGCCGATGTTCGCCAAGGCCAAGACCCAGCCGGTGCGCGTGATCTACGCCGAAGGCGAGGACGAGCGCGTGCTGCGCGCCACGCAAGTGGTACTGGAAGAGAAGCTGGCGCGGCCCATCCTGGTCGGCCGTCCCTCGGTGGTCGAGGCGCGCATCAAGCGTTTCGGCCTCTCGATCCGGGCCGGCAAGGATTTCGACCTCGTCAATCCCGAGGATGATCCGCGCTACCGCTCCTACGTGCAGTCCTATGTCGAGGTCGCCGGCCGCCGCGGCGTGACGCCGGATGCGGCGCGCACCGTGGTGCGCACCAACAACACGGTGATCGCCGCGCTCGGTGTCACGCGCGGCGAGGCGGACGCCATGCTCTGCGGCGTCGAGGGCCGCTACATGAGCCATCTGCGCCATGTGCGCGAGATCGTCGGCTTCTCGCCGGGAATCAGCGATTACGCGGCGCTGGCCCTGCTGATCACCAGCAAGGGCGCCTTCTTCATCGCCGACACCCAGGTTCGGCCCAATCCGAGCGCGGAGGAACTCGCCGAGATCGCATCGCTCGCCGCGGTCCACGTTCAGCGCTTCAACATCAAGCCGAAGATCGCCTTCGTCTCGCACTCGGATTTCGGCAGCTACGACACCGAATCGTCGCTCAAGATGCGGCGAGCGACGCAGTTGTTGAAGGACAAGCATCCGGAGATCGAGGCGGACGGCGAGATGCAGGGCGACACCGCGCTCTCCGCTGCTGCGCGAAAAATGGTGCTGCCGCACTCCCAGCTGGAGGGCGAGGCCAACATCCTGCTCATGCCGACGCTCGACACCGCCAACGTCGCCTATCAGATGATCAAGTCGTTGGCGGACGCGCTTCCCGTCGGGCCGATCCTGATCGGCCCTGCGCGCCCGGCGCATATCCTGACGCCGTCGGTGACGGCGCGCGGCATCCTCAACATGACGGCCGTCGCCGTGGTGGAAGCGCAGGAGCGCGCGGCGCGGCAGCAGCCGACGTTGTTTACATAGGGGCGGTGTCGCGCTCGCCCTCTTCCCTTGTGGGAGAGGGTGGCTCGCCGCGAAGCGGCGAGACGGGTGAGGGGTCTCTCTCCGCGAGCACCTCTCACAATTGGATTGGCGGATGGATACCCCTCATCCGGCGCTTCGCGCCACCTTCTTCCACAAGGGGGAAAGGGGGGCGTTCCACGTGGGACGTGTCTTGAATTCCTTTCAGTTTGCATTTCCCCGTTTGTAAACCGGAGCGCGACTCTTCATAATCGCGCCGAGCATCCCCACGCTCCGAGCTTGCCAAGAGGCCGATCATGCCAGCGTTCGTGACTTTCGGGCGAATCCTGTTCGCCGTGCTGTTCATCTACACGGGCGCGACCAAGCTCTTTGCCATCCAGGCGACGGCCGACTTCATCGCCACCAAGGTCGTGGTGCCCGAGGCGATCGCGCCTTACGCCCAGCAGGTCGAGGCCGCGACCGCGATGACCACGCCGCAACTGCTGGCAATTGCCGTCGGCGGGCTCGAGATCATCGCTGGCTTGATGATCGCGCTGAATTTCGGCGCGCGTTTTTTCGCGCTGTTGATGATCATCTACGTCGCGGTCGCGACCGTGTTGTTCTACGACTTCTGGAATATGGCGGCGCCCGACAACGCGAAGATGCTGGTCGACGCGCTCAAGAACCTGTCGATCATCGGCGCATTGTTCATGATCATGGGGTACGGCCGCACCACGCGTCCGGCCGAGGCGGCATACGGGGACGTGTAGCGCTACGCCCTGCGCCACGGCGTGACGGTGACGTCATGCGCCGCGTCGAGCACGTAGGGCGCATCCGGCTTCATCCCGTGTGAAGCAAGCACCTCGTGCGGAGTCTGCTGGGGCACGCCGACGAAACAGCCTTCGCCGCCGGGCAGGCGGACATGTGGGGCCTCCGACAGCCAGAACGTGTCGTAACGGTCCATGAATATGTCGAACACAACGGGGCCGCCGATGACGGCGACCATGCCGGAGGCGACATCGGCGAAGGCACAGGCCTCCTCGAAGCTGGCGTGTTCCGGATTCCACAGTGTCGCGTTCGGCATCTCCGGATCGACGGTGAGCGCTTTGATCTTGCGTGTCAGGATCAGCCGCTTGCGCTTCGGCGAGTTCGGCTGCTGCTCATGCGAGTTGCGGCCATGCACGATCAGCGTGGCGCGATCGAGCGCCTGCTCGAAGAACAGCTTGTCACCGTCGAACTTCAGCCTGTCGGGCATGACGTGCCCGGCGTCGGCGAGCATGCCGTCCGCTGAGACGATGACGTAGCCTTCGATGCGGAAAGACAATGGCCGTCTATTCGGAAACGGTCGTCACCACGGAATTGACCGGGCGCTGACTCACAGTCGGCAGCTTGAGGTCCTTGACCAGCTCCTGGTCGTACTCAGGCAGGGTCGAGGCGGGGAACTTCGCGCGCATCGCCACCACCTTGTAGCCGCCAGCCTTCAGGCGCTTGAGCAGCTCGGGCAGGGCTTCCGCAGTGTGCTTCTGGAAGTCGTGCATCAGGACGATACCCTTGCCCTTGGTGTCGAGCTTCTTCATCACGGTCTCGACGATCTTCTCGGGTTTTGAGGCCTTGAAGTCGAAGGAGTCGATGTCGCAGGAGAAGATCCCGACGTTGCGGTTGCCGAGATAGGTGACCATCTCCGGCGGATGCTGGAGGGCGGGGAAGCGGAAGAACGGTGCCGGCGAGACACCGCCGAGCGCCCACTTCACTGCCGCAAAGCCCTTCTCGATCTCTTCCTTGCGCTGCGCCTCGGTGAACTTCTTGTTGTTGAGGTTGGCGTGCGACCAAGTGTGGGCGCCGACCGTATGGCCGGCCGCGTAGACCTGCTTCAGGATCTCCGGCTCGTAGGTCGCGTGCTTGCCGATGATGAAGAAGATGCCGGTGGTGCATTCGTCCGCGAGCGCCTTGAGCACCGCGGGCGTGTTGCGCGGCCAGGGGCCGTCGTCGAAGGTCAGGACCACCTCCTTGTCGCGCAGGAAGTCGAGCTCCTTGAAATGCTCGAAGCCAAAGCCGGGACCACCCGTGGTGTCGATCTCGACGGTGCGGGCGACACCGAGCGCGCCCGGCGTGTTGCAGGCTGCGCGGGCCGGCTGCGGCGCTTGCTTGGGCGGGGGCGGATTGACGAAGCCGGCTGGTGCGGCGGCTGCAGCGGGAGCGGCGGCCGGAACCGGGGCGGGCGTCGCCGCAGCTGGTGCTGGCGCGGGTGCAGCTTGTGTCGCGGCTGCGGGCTTTGCGGCCGGAGTTTGTGACCATGCTGCGCCGGACATCGCCAGAGATACCGCGCTTGCCAAAATCAGTCCTGCCGCCACGCGCATGGTGTTGTCCTCGAGATTGATCCCATTGTTCTGCCGCGGCTTTTCGCCTCCGGCAAGAACCCATCCTGCCCAAACGATCCTAGCCTAGATGGTGGGCCATCGCCATTGCAACGGCTGTTTGGCATCCCGCCCCAATTGTGCCCAACCGGATTGGGCGGCGTCAGCGTCAACTGTCTGCTAGCGCCCTGGCAACGGCAGTCTTGATCCGCGTGTCGGCCGGTTCGACCGCGGACGGAAAGACATCGGCGATATAACCGTCGCGGCCGATCAGGTATTTGTGGAAGTTCCAGCGCGGAACTTCCCTTGGTCGCGCCTCGGCGGCCCATTTGTAGAATGGATGCGCCTTCGCTCCGATGACGACGGCTTTCGCTGCGATCGGGAACGTAACACCATATTGGTGGTGCGCGGTCTCAGTGATTTCGCTGCGGCCGCCGGGCTCCTGACCGCCGAAATCATTCGACGGCACGCCGATCACGGTGAGCCCGCGGGCGCGAAACTCGGTCCAGACCTCCTGCAATCCGGCATATTGCGGCGTGTAGCCACAAAGCGAGGCGGTGTTGACCACCAGCAGCGGCTTGCCGGTGAAAGCGGCCAGACGGATGTCGTCGCCCGACAAGGCGGGGAATGAGAAGGCATAGGCCGAGATCCGGCTCATGCCGCCCTCGGCGAAAGCACGCGTGACCGGCACCAGCGTGCCGGCAAACGCCATGGTGAGCATGGTTCTGCGATTCATCATGACGGCGTCCCCCGAAATGATCCGGAGCACATGTTACTCCGCCGGTGCGATCCACCTCGTCAACACCGCGTTATCTGGCGGGGCGAGCGGGCCTAATGCCTAATAGAGGCGGACTATGAAGTCGGTGCCTTCGCCGGTCTCGCCCTGGTTGATGCCCTGGTCGGAGATGATGATCGAGCCGCCAGTGGTCAGCATCTCGTTGATCTTCGCCATGGTGTCGGCGGGGATCGAGATGCGGTCGAGGGCTGCAGCCGGGCTGTCCGGCGTGACCACCGGCTTGGCAGTCACGGGCTTGGCGGCGACGGGGATCACGGCAGCGCCGCGCTGGCCGCGCGTGAGGCGGCCATCGTCCTCGCGTGCCGCGGAACGGGCGGAGACGGGCAGAGACACCACCGACCAACGCAGCGCATTGGTATCGATCTTGTCGAGTTCAGCGGTGAAGATATGCGTGCCGAGCGGCCGGTCGCTTGGGGCGATCGTGACCGGCACCTCGAACAGCGGCGCAAAATTCTGCCGCACGTAGAGCTTGGAATCCTTGCGGCTGATGAAGACGGCGATCTGGCCGGCCCGCTTGGGTGCCTCCGGCTTCGCGGCCGGCGCCGGCTCGGCCATGCGGCTCTCGTCCTTCTTCGCATCGGGCGGGGCGGCGAGCGCAGGCGCCGGTGCATCTGGCGTCTTTGCGGAGCCCGCCGCTTGCGTCCTGGTCGGCTCGGCCTTGTCGGCGGGCTTGTCCTCGTTGGCCGGCTTGGCGGCATCTGCCGACTGCGGCTTGGTCGCGTCGGTTGCCTCAGCCGTCCTGGCCTTGTCGGCGGCTTCCTCGTGGGCGGCCGCATTCCCCGTGGTCACATCCGACATCACGGCATGGCCGACGGAGGTGCGTAGCTCGACCCCGCTGTCGGCGCTGGCGGTCTTGGTTTCGACAGGCTTGATCTCGGTGGCTTTGGTTTGCGCGGCGCCCTTGTCTGCCTTGTCGCCCACATTGGTCTGCGGCTCGAGGTTGGCAACAGGCTGCGGTGGCACGCGCACGGAGGCGAGCAGGGGATGGGAGAAGCTGTGCGGCGTCACCTCGCCGGGCGCGACGATGACGCGCGCGCCCATCCTGGTCCAATTCCACATCTTCATCGCGAACGCCATCGGCATGCGGATGCAGCCATGCGAGGCCGGATAGCCCGGCAACGCGCCGGCATGCATGGCGACCCCGGACCAGGTGATCCGTTGCATGTACGGCATCGGCGCGCCGCTATAGATGTTGGAGCGGTGGAATTTGTGCTTCTGGATGACGCTGAACACACCCATCGGCGTCGAATGGCCCTTCATGCCTGTTGACACCGGAGATTCCGCGAACAGGCCTTTGGTGTCGTAGACCGTCACCTTCTGTCGGTCGATCGAGACGACGATGACCAATGGCCCTTGTGGCTTGGTGCCGGCTTCCTTCTCGGCGACAGCGTCTTTCTTGCCGGCCGCGCCACGCTTCTGGGGCTTCTGGCGCTGTATCTCGGGATGCCGGCCCTGCCGAGCGTAATAGGATCCGTCGGAATAATCCGTCCAATAATAATAGGCTGCGTCTGCCTGGCTGGTCGCGCCGATTGCACCCGCCGCCGTCAAGATGGCGACCTGCCAAAGCCGCGCCGGCTTGGCAGAAAAACCCGACCCGTTCACGCTGAACATCCTCGAATCCATAATCCAAATCAGACGTTAGTCTCGCAAAGGGGATACGCGTTCACCAGCAGCGCGGTTCTGCCGTTAGCTACTTTTGTTCAAGACGTAGCAAAAAAGCCTCACAGAGCGGTAAACAGCGGCCACCGCCGGCTGCCTGTCGTCTTCCTGTCGGGCGGACGCGTTCCTACATTGCAGGGACTTGTTACCGGAGAACTTCATGTCATCTCGTTTCCCTGGTCTTGCCGGCATCCGCTTGAAAGGCCTTGCCTTATTCCTCCTGGCCTTGGCTGTGCCGGCGGCGTCCGTCCAAGCTGCCGACGAGCCCGATCTGATCTTCCGCCGCTCCACCGTGTTCAAATGGATGAGCCCGAACGACAAGCTTGCGACCTATGGTCTCGACGATCCCGAAGTCGAGGGCGTCGCCTGTCATTTCACGGTGCCGGAGAAGGGAGGCTTCAAGGGTTGGCTTGGCCTTGCCGAGGAGGTCTCGGACATCTCACTGGCCTGCCGCCAGGTCGGCCCGATCAAGTTCAAGAACAAGATGGAGCAGGGCGACGACATGTTCCGTCAGCGCCGTTCGCTGTTCTTCAAGAAGATGCAGATTGTCCGCGGCTGCGACGCCAAGCGCAACGTGCTGGTCTACATGGTCTATTCGGACAGGCTGATCGAAGGCTCGCCGAAGAACTCGACCTCGACCGTGCCGATCATGCCGTGGGGACCGGCGGACGCAAACGTCCAGAAGTGCGGCGAGTTCTTCACGCACTGACGCGCTTTCGCCAGTGATAGAGGCGCGGCTGGCCTAGGGTTTGACAAGATGCGAGCCGGTCAGCCGCACGAATGCCTGTGGAGCGGCCTCAAAGCCGCGGCCAGATTGCAGCGACATCGCGCCGGCTGAGGCGACGCGACTGGGTCGTCGATCTCCGCTCTCCGTCCGTTGGTCCGCCTCGCGCGGCGTTGCGCGATCTTGCGCCACCATAATGGCCATCCTCAAGTCAACGCGCCCGGTGCTCCGGGCGTCCAGGTTTCGATGGCTTGGGTCGCAGCGAACGCGCCCCCGGTTCGATAAGACCCAGCCTTCGTTTGCCAGCCTCTTCAGCAGAAAAACGTAAAATGCGTGTGAAGCGCGTGAGGCGGGAGCATGACGGCGGCTGCGTCGGGTGTGTTCGCGTACCGGTGCCGGAACTTGGCAGGCCACCTTGATCTCCGGCGAGACCTTCCTGAAATGATTGGTATTTTCGGAGAATTGTGTCGTCGGCTAGGACCGGACGAAACAATTCTCACGCAAGATGAAACCATTTTGCGCGTTTGGCGCATCACGGGCGAAACCGCCCATGGTTATCAGCTTCACAACGACGAACGGCGCACCGCCGGCCACGGAATTCGGAGACAAGACCATGCGCACGCTCAGCTTCATCCTTGCTTTCGCTTTCGTGGTTGCGGGTTCCTCGTTCGCGGGCTCGCCGGACGGCAATCTGCCCGGCGTCGGCACCTTCCAGTACAGCGGCTCGCCGGTCATCACCACGACGTCGCAGCCGATCGTGGTTGCAGCGCGCTTCTGATCGACAACAAGAGATTCAGCCGATAAAGGCCTTCATGATCGTCCGATTTTGCGCCGCTGTATTCGTCTCTGTTCTCACGATCACTGCCGCTCAGGCGCAGGTGCGCGCGCCCACGAGGTTGCCGGATCCCCGCAGCGAATTCGTGCGCCAGTGCGCGCCGCACATGACCGGGCGCTGGGAGCACCCGGAGCAAGTCTGCGGCTGCTTGCACGATCACGCCGCGGCCGCCGTCGAGGACCGCGACCTGCGCGAAGCGCTGTTGCGTGGCATCAGCGAGACCGGTGTGCCCACCATCGAAACCGACTGGGTTCCGGTCTCCAAGCAGGGTGAGATTGGCCCGACCTTCACAAAGATCGCCAAGCCGACCTTGCAGTGCATGTTCGATCCGGCGAAGTAGCTTCTCAGGCCATCATTTTATTTTCGGCCCGTGCCGCGGCACGCAGGAGCTCGTGCGCGAGACGCCCTTGTCGGTCATCCTTGCGCCGCGCACTTCCCTGACTTGTCCCGCGGGGCAGGTTCCGTCATCCACCAGCACGCGCTGGCCGAGCTTCAGATCCACGATGTCCTGCTCACGCCCGATGGTGGCAGCGCGCGCGGTCGAGGCAAGCGCGAGGGAAACCAGGAGCGAGAGGCAGGTCGCGTGGCGGAGTGACATCATGAAGGCTCCCGAAAGCTGCGACGCAATGTAGGGAGCGGTCAGCGATTCTGATAGTGAAGCTTGATTATGCCGGCCGAACCGACCTGCTTTTCGCGCGCAGGGCCGACCGTGATTCCCGCGCGAGCCGTTCGGCAGATGCCACGAGCTGTGGAACTGCATGCCCTGAAAATCCCAGCACGAAGCCTGGCAGAGGGCGCGCGCGCGAATAGGTGTCCGCCAACAGCCAGCCTTCCGCGCCGGCCGCCTGCTTGGCCCGCGCGGCCACCGACAGGTCGATCGAGGGATCGAACCGGGCGACCAGGTGCAGGCCTTGTGACGGCACCGGCACCGATAGCGCGCCATCGGATGCGGCTTCCAGCGTTTCGGCCAGCACGTCCCGCGCCTCTCGGTAGAGCTTGCGGACGCGCCTGAGGTTTGCGGCGAACGCGCCCGAATTGAGCATGTCGGCCACCGCGCCTTCCATCAGCGTCCCGGGGAAGCGGTCGAGCGCCGCGCGCGCGGCCGTTACGTCCGTGATCAGGCGTTCGGGCAGAGCGCAATAACCGATGCGCAGACCTGGAAACAGCGTCTTGGCAAAGGTGCCCAGGTAGATCACGCGCTGGAGACGATCAATGCCGGCGAGCGACATCAGCGGTGCGCCGTCGTAGCGAAACTCGCTGTCGTAGTCGTCCTCCAGCACGAAAGCACCGGCTTGCTTGGCCCAATCCAGCAGCTCGAGCCGCCGCGGCATCGACATCTGCACGCCCAGCGGAAACTGGTGCGACGGCGTGACATAGGCTGCTCGCGCCGACGGCGCTGCGGCGCGGCCCTTGGCGACGCGCATGCCGTGCACATCGACGGGAATGGGCACGGCGCGATAGCCGCAATGCGCGACAGTGTTGCGCGCGGCGGGATAGCCGGGATCCTCGCACCAGACCTGGTCGTCCGCTTTGAGGATCGCGCTCAGCACGATGCGCAGGGCGTGCAGGGTGCCCGACGTCAGCATGATCTGGTCGGGATCGCAGCGCAGCCCGCGCGCCGACAACAAATGATCGGCGATTGCCTCGCGCAGCTCACGGCTGCCGCGCGGATCGCCATAGTGAAGGTGCTCGGGGCCGAAGGCGCGCATGCGGCGGCCGACGAAGGCGCGAAAGCGCTGCACCGCGCGTTCGTCGACATGCGTGCAGCCGAGTGCGAACGCGCCTTGCCCGGGCGTTGCGACAGCCGCCCTCGGCCTCGTCGGTTCGGCCGCACGCGCGGGGATGCGCGCGGCGACGAACGTTCCGGAGCCAACGGTGGCCTCGGCAAAGCCATCGGCGATCAGGCGCTCATAGGCGGCGACGACGGCATTGCGCCGAAAGCCGGTCTGCCTGGCCAGCGTGCGTGACGGCGGCAGCGCCTCGCCGGGCTTGACGAGGCCGGAGACGATCATCTCGCACAGCGCCTGATAGAGCCGGTGCGCGGCGGAGGCGCCCGGCGTGACGTGCGGGCCGGCGAGGTCGAGCGGCAGCTCGGTCCTGGCCGGAGAGGGGAGCGAATTGGTCGGAATTTTTTGCATGGAATTGGAACTATCGCAGACCAAATGCTCCGCTACAACTGCTCCCAGAGTCTTTCAATCCGAGCAGGAGCCGTCGTGAGCCAGACCGAGACCCCGAATTCCTATCCGACATCGGCGCGCAACCAGGTGAAGCGCCGTCACGACCGCGGCTTCTATGATCACGAGACGGTCCATCGCATCCTGGATTCCTCGATGCTCTGCCACGTCTCCTACGCCATTGACGGCCAGCCCTATTGCACGCCGACCTTCTTCTGGCGCGAGGGTACGAAGCTGTACTGGCACGGCTCGAGCGCCAGCCGGATGCTGCGCAATCAGACCAGGGGCGAGCGCGTGTGTCTCACGGTCGCCCATCTCGACAGCCTCGTGCTGGCGCGCTGCGGATTCAACCACTCCGCCGACTACCGGGCGGTGATGGCGTTCGGCACCGCCTATCTCGTCACCGATCCCGCGGAGAAGGCACGCGCGGTCATCGCGATGGTCGACCGCTTCTTCCCGGACCGCACCGCCAGCCTCAGGGCAAGTACCACGCAGGAGATCAAGGCGACGTCCTTCATCGCCATGGAGATCGAGGAAGCTTCGGCCAAGATCCGCGCCAAGGGCGTCGCTGACGACGACGAGGACTATGCCTTGCCGATCTATGCCGAGCGCATCCCGGTGCGCACCGTGATCGGCACGCCGGAACCGTGCCCGCGCCTGCTCGACGGCGTCACGCGCCCGGCGACATTGAGTGGCTATTCCGAGGGCCGGCTGCTCGAAGATGCATTGCGGGATGCTTATTTTGTGGAGTACCCGAACGGCTGAAATCGGCTAGTTTGCGCACTCCTTGGGACCATTGGAATGCCTGGAGTTGCCTGATGAATGCCGAAATGCAGCAGAGGATTCTCGACGCCGTCGACGCCGGCTTCGAAGCCCAGCTTGCCACCACACGCGATTTCGTCGCGATCCCTTCGACACGAGGGGCGGAGGGGCCGTGCCAGGACATGATCGGCGACCTCCTGCGCGAGCGTGGCTATGAGGTCGACGATTGGCACATCAACGTCGACGACCTCAAGGATCTGCGCGGCTTCGGCCCGATCGAGCATGATTTCTCCAGGGCGCGCTCGGTGGTGGGGACCTACCGCCCGCAAACGAACGGCGGCAAATCGCTGATCCTCCAGGGGCACTGCGATGTAGTGCCGGCCGGGCCGCTGGAATTATGGGACACGCCGCCGTTTTCGCCCGTCGTCAAGGACGGCAAGATGTTCGGCCGCGGCGCGTGCGACATGAAGTCGGGGACCATCGGCGCGCTCTATGCGCTGGACGCAATCAAGGCCGCGGGCTTCAAGCCGACGGCGCGGATCCATTTTCAATCCGTGATCGAGGAAGAGAGCACCGGCGTCGGTGCGCTTTCGACGCTGCAGCGCGGCTACCGTGCCGAGGCCTGCTTCATTCCGGAGCCGACCGGCGGCAAGATGGTGCGCTCGCAGGTCGGCGTGATCTGGTTCCGCCTGCGCGTGAAGGGCCATCCGACTCACGTGGCCTTCGCCGGCTCCGGGGCAAATGCGATCATGGCGGCGTACCACTTGATCCAGGCGCTGCAAAAACTCGAGATCGAGTGGAACGAGCGTGCGAAAGCCGATCGGCACTTCAAGACGTTGAACCATCCGATCAACTTCAACCCCGGCATCATCAAGGGGGGCGACTGGGCTTCCAGCGTGCCGGCCTGGTGCGACGTCGATTGCCGGATCGCGGTGCTACCGGGATGGTCGATCGCCGATCACCAGAAGGAGATCACGGCCTGCGTCGCGGCTGCGGCGCGCAACCACCGCTTCCTCGCCAACAATCCGCCCGAGATCGTGTGGTCGGGCTTCCTGTCGGAAGGCTATGAGCTGACCGACGCTGCCGCGCCGGAGGCCGCGTTCGCCAGCGCGTTCGGCAAGGTCTACGGCGGCGTGCCGGAGGATCTCGTCTTCACCGCGCTCACCGACACCCGTTTCTACGGCCTCAACGAGGGCATCCCAAGCTTGTGCTTCGGCGCCAGCGGCGGCGAAATGCACGGCTTCAACGAATTCGTCGAGCTGGAGTCGCTCAAGAAGACGTCCAAGGCGATGGCGCTGTTCATCGCGGAATGGTGCGGCGTGGAGAAGGCGTAGCGAGCGAAATCTCGCGGTGCCCCAGGGTGGGCAAAGGCGCGAAGCAACACGCCCACCCATTTTCTCCGCCATGGCCAAATGCGTGGGCACGCTCCGTTTTGCCCACCCTGCGGCACCTCGGCCGAAGCGCCCGGTGCGCAAATCATCGGCCTCTCCAAATCCTTTAAGCTTAAAATAAAGACTAGGATGCCGCCCGCGCCGGTGGCAGACTGGCGGCCGGTTCGGTGGACGAGTGGAGTCACAATGCGCGATTGGGATGATGCTTATGCCAATTCGGCCCACATCCCGGGCTCGGACAAGATGCCAGGACTGTGGACGGAGCGAGCCGCGGCCTATCGTGCCGGGCTGAAGGATTTTCGGGCCGACATCGCCTATGGCCCGGGCGAACGCCAGCGCCTCGACCTGATCCTGCCTGACGGTGACAGCAAGGGTCTCGTCGTCTTCGTGCATGGCGGCTATTGGATGCGGTTCGACAAGTCGACATGGACCGATCTTGCCGAAGGTGCGCGCCACCACGGCTGGACGGTGGCGTTGCCGAGTTACACGTTGACGCCGGCTGCGAGCATCTGCGCCATCACCGTCGAGATCACCGGCGCGATCGGCAAGGCGGCTTCGCTCGTCGCAGGGCCGATCCGGCTCGCCGGCCATTCCGCCGGCGGCCACCTCGTCACGCGCATGCTGTGCGACGACAGCCGGCTCGAGCCTGCCGTCTTCAACCGTATCGCAGGCACGCTCTCGATCAGCGGCCTGCACGACCTTCGTCCGCTGCTCAAGACGAAGATGAACGAGACGCTCGGCATGACGATGGAGGAGGCGACGCTGGAAAGCGCAGCGCTGCATCTGCCGCGCGGGCATTCGCCTGTCACCGCCTGGGTCGGTGGCGGCGAGCGGCCCGAATTCATCCGCCAGTCCGATCTGATGGCCAATGTCTGGACCGGGTTTGACGTGCCGACCCGCCTCGTCGTCGATCCCGGGCTGAACCATTTTACCGTGATCGACGGACTGAAGGATCCGTCGTCGCCGATCACCGCGCGCCTGATCGGCCTCGACTGAGCAAAGCCGGGGACGATCATTCGAAAGGGCCTGCCCATGACGTCCAGCGATTACGATCCCACGAGCGAAGGCGCCGAGACCGATTTCGCCCGGCGCATGTCCTATGGCGACTATTTGGCGCTGGATGCGATCCTCGGCGCGCAGCATCCGCTCTCCGAAGCGCATGACGAGATGCTGTTCATCATCCAGCATCAGACCACGGAGCTGTGGATGCGCCTCGCCATCCACGAGCTCAGCGCCGCGCGCCGCGCCATCGCCAGCGACGAGGTGCAGCCTGCCATGAAGATGCTAGCGCGGATGTCGCGGATCTTCGAGCAGCTCAACAATGCCTGGGACGTGCTGCGCACGATGACGCCGAGCGAGTATACGCGCTTCCGCTCGCAGCTCGGACAATCCTCGGGCTTTCAGTCGCGGCAATACCGGCTGATCGAATTCCTGCTCGGCAACCGCAACAGCGCCATGCTCAAGCCGCACGCGCACGATGCGGAGACGACGAAGCTGCTCGAAGCCGAGCTCGCGACGCCCAGCCTCTATGACGAAGTGCTGCGGCTCGCCGACCGCAACGGACTCGAGATGCCGGCCGCGGTGTTGGCGCGCGATGTCCGCGAGACCCACAGCTTCAACGAAGGCGTTCTGCAGGCCTGGCGCGTCGTCTACGAGGCACCGGAGAAGCATTGGATGCTCTACGAGCTCGCCGAAAAACTGGTCGACTTCGAGGATTACTTCCGCCGCTGGCGCTTCAATCACGTGACGACGGTCGAGCGCGTCATCGGCTTCAAGCGCGGAACCGGCGGCACCGGCGGCGTCAGCTATCTCAAACGCATGCTGGAGGTGGAGCTGTTCCCCGAGCTCTGGCGCGTGCGGACAATTCTGTAGAAATGCCCAAGAAATATCCATGACCAAATATCGCGTCTATGACGACACCAAGGCTCTGTTCCACTTGCCGGATGGCGTGATCTATCTCGACGGCAACTCGCTTGGCGCGCTGCCATCCGGCGTTGCCGAGCGCGTCAACCGCGTCATTACGACGGAGTGGGGCGATGAGCTGATCCGCGCCTGGAACACCGCAGGCTGGTACGCCCAGCCGCGCCATGTCGGCGATCGCATCGCGCGGCTGATCGGCGCGGAAGCCGGCTCGGTGATGGTCGGAGACACGTTGTCGCTCAAGGTCTATCAGGCGCTCGCCGCCGCGCTCGACATGAATGCGTCGCGCAAGATCGTCCTGTCGGACACGGGCAACTTCCCGACCGACCTCTACATGGCCGAAGGCCTGATCGCCACGCTCGGGCGCGGCCATGAATTGCGTCTGGTCGCGCCGGAGGAGATCGAATCCGCGCTGTCGGAGGAGGTGGCGGTGCTCTACATCACCGAGGTCGACTACCGCACCGGCCGCCGCCACGACATGGCGCATCTGACTGCGAAAGCGCATGCACTCGGCATCGTTACGGTCTGGGATCTCGCGCATTCGGCCGGCGCGTTGCCGGTCGATCTCGCCGGGAGCGGCGCCGATTTCGCTGCGGGGTGCACCTACAAATACATCAATGCCGGCCCGGGCTCGCCGGCCTTCCTCTACGTCGCACCGCGACACGCCGACAGCGCGCGCGCTGCGCTGTCGGGGTGGATGGGCCACGCCAAACCCTTCGCATTCGAGCTTGCCTATGCGGCCGCAGGTGGCGTCGAGCGAATGCGGGTCGGCACGCCGCCGGTGCTGGCGATGGCGGCGCTGGAGGCCTCGCTCGACATCTGGGACCGTGTCGACATCGCGGAGGTGCGTGCGCGCTCGCTGGCGCTCGGCGATCTTCTCATTGCGGAGGTCGAACGCCGTTGCCCGCAACTCGAGCTCGTCACCCCGCGCGCGCACGATCGCCGCGGCTCGCAGGTCTCCTTCGCCTTCGGCGGCGGCTACGCCGCCATGCAGGCGCTGATCGCCCGCGGCCTCATCGGCGATTTTCGCGCGCCCGACATCATGAGATTCGGGATCACGCCGCTGTATATCGGTGAGAGCGAGATCATCCGTGCCGCCGAGATCATCGAGGACGTGATCGCCGGCGAGGTGTGGCGACGGCCGGAATATCAGGTCGTGAATGCGGTGACGTGAAAATCCATCACCGTCACCCTGAGGCGTGAGCCCGGTGGCGCCGATGCGCCGCTGAGGAGCTCGACGGGCGACGGCCCGGCTGCATCGCGGCCGTTCATCCTTCGAGGCCTTCTGTACGGCGTGCGCATCGCGCAGCTCGCGCCTCAGGATGACGGAACCGGGAGGGCCCATGCACTGTAGCGCCGATGTCAGCACGGCCTTTACCTCAGACGTCATTGCCTTGCCGCCCGGAACAATTCACGCTGAAACGACAAGGTTTTGGGAGGACATCTGATGACGCAGCTCGAGAAACTCAAAGCGATGAAGATGCCGTTCGCCGAGCTCAAGGGCGTCGAGTTCGTCGAGGCCGAGAAAGACCGCGTGGTGGCGCGGATGACGGTCCGGCCCGATCTCTGCACGCTTCACCACACCATCCATGGCGGGGCCGTGATGGCGCTGGCCGATTCCGTTGGCGCGGCCGCGACCGTGATCAACCTGCCTGACGATGCCAAGGGCACGACCACGCTCGAGAGCAAGACCAATTTCATTGGTGGGGCCAAGGAGGGAACCACGGTTATTGCGACTGCAACCCCGGTCCATCGTGGCCGCCGGACCCAGGTCTGGACCACCCGGCTGGAGACCGAAGACGGCAAGCTGGTCGCGGTGGTGACCCAGACCCAGCTGGTCCTCGTATGACTACGGGGCCTTGATCTCATTAACGAATTGGTCGCCCCTCATGCCCGAAACTTGGGCAGGTTCCCGACTTGAAATGTATGTTGCGATGCACAATATTGGGGGCCTAGGGATTCGAACGCCTCCTCGAGGGACACCAAGAGGAGTTTTTGACGTGGCACTTGAAGACACGACCCGCATGACGTCCGTTCCGGGCTATGTGCGGACCTTGAGCCAGCAGGAAGAATTGCCGCTTCTGCGCGATCACCTGCTGAGACTCGATGCCGAAAGCAGGCATGATCGCTTCAACGGTTTTCTCGACGACAGCTTCATCGAGCGATACGCCGCACGCTGTGCCGAGGATGGCACGGTGATCGTCGCCTACATCGTCGACGGCGTTGTCCGCGGTGCGGCCGAACTGCATCCGGAGGAAGACGGTTCTTTGCCCGAAGTCGCCTTCAGCGTGGAAGCCTCTGCGCGCCGCCAGGGTGTCGGCACCGTGCTGTTCCGCCGCCTGGTCGCCGAGGCGCGCTGGAAGGGCTATAAGCGCCTGCGCATCACCACGGGCGCCGAGAACCACGCCATGCGGGCGCTCGCCAGGAAGTTCGGCGCGCATCTGGCTTTCCGCCACGGGGAATCGACCGGCACCATTGATCTGGCCAAGTCGCCTGAGGCCGAGTTCGCCGATCTCGCGGCGTCGCCCTTTGTGGCCGGGCGCGCTCTTCTCAGCTTCAACTCGACTTGCTGGAAGATCATCTCCAGCATGTACGGCAATCGCGCCGCCTGACTTAACAGAGCAGGGCCGGAATCAAAAAAGCGGACCGGGAAAACCGGTCCGCTTTTATATTAGGTGGACAACCAGGCGCTCAGGTGCCCGTGCGCTTGTCGTTGCCGAAGCGGCGGACGACGCGGCGTTCGACCACGACGGAGCGCTGTGCACCCTGTTCACCGGCGATCACGCGGGTCGCAGTGACGCGGCTGTTGGTGCGCGCCTGCTTCTTCACCTCGGCCTGCACGACATCGAGCGGCATCCCCATCAAGGCTGCGGCGATCTCGGCCTGCTGCTCCTGATCATCGGTGATGCCGATGGCGGCGAAGATCGCCTCATCCAGGGTGGGCGGATCATGGCGGACGCGCCGCGTGCCATATTTGGTATTCCAGTCTGCGTTCATAACGGCCTCGTTTGATGCCGGGATACCTAGTGCTGCTAATGTTGCATTGCAATATGAAATTGGTGTGGCATCTCAGCTATGCACCGGTCGGGTGTCATGGAAGCGACGCAACGCCGGCATCGACCTCAACCCGGTGCTGTGGCCAGCGTTTCAGGGCCGCGTGTCCGGCTTCGGTGAGTCCGTAAATCCCCCGGTCGGCCCGTTCGAACCAGCCATACACATTGTTAAGCAAGATCTTGCCGGCATCGGGACAGCGTTCGCGCAATTCGCCCACCCGCCGCGGCCCCTCGGCGAGCGCCGAGGCGCAGACCAGCGCCTGCTGCCGGTAGGCCGTCATGATCGGCGCGCGGGTGCCGCCGCCAAGCACGGGATCGCCCTGGCGGCGCTGGTGCTCGGCGACGAGGCGCGAACGTACCTTCGGCTCGCGGCGCGGCGCAGAAGTCGGCGGCTTCACCAGCACCTCGACCTGGCCGCGATCGGTGACACCCAGCATGCCGAAGCCAAGGCGGCGGCAGAGGTTGCGGTAACGCGCATCGCTCTCGCGCCCCTTGCCGCGGATCGACATCTTCGCCGCGATCCAGACTTCGTCGGCAGCCGATGCGCGATCGACCGCCTGCAGGATCAGCTCGAGATTGAAGGCGAGCTTGAGCTCGCCGATCACCACCACGGGCGGATCGCCGGCGCTGAGGCCCACGAGATCGCAGCCACCGATCTCGCCCTTCACGGTGAAGCCAAGCTCTTCGAGGAAGCGTTTGACGGGCAGGTAGAGTGCGGTTTCCAAGGGAAAAGTTCCGGGTGACATCCGATCGGAGAATCAGTTGTCGGCAGTTTAGCCGGGATCGGACGCGGGGATCTGCACCATTTGATCGGAGCCGGATGGTCCAGTTATCCTGCGGGCGGGGACCGCCGGGCGTGACGAAGATGACAATCAGGAACGGGCTCTATCATATCCGTATCGAAATGCTCGATGCTGTGCAGGGCGGCAATCAGGGCGTCATGGTCCTGCGCGACGGTACGATGCGGGGTGGCGATTCATTCTTCTTTGCCTACGGCAGCTACACCTCGGCTGGCGGCAAGTGGAAGGGCGAACTGACCAATGAGGAGCACTCGCCCTCATTCGACGAACGTCCGGTGTGGGGCCGCAAGATCGTGACCATCGGCTTCAGCGGCACCTACACCGACGAGACCGCCTATGGCGAAGGCATCGCGCTCGCCGGCAAGCAGAGCATCCGCTTCAAAGGCCATCTGCGGCTGCTGGTGCCGGACTGATCACACCCGCCCGCCCACCGGGATCAGCGCGCCGGTGATGCCGCTCGCGGCGTCGCTGGCCAGGAACAGGATGACCTCGGCGAGTTCCTGCGGCGTCACCCATTTGGAGAAGTCAGCTTTCGGCATGTCGGTGCGGTTGGCCTTGGTGTCGATGATCGACGGCAGCACCGCGTTCACCGTGACCTTGCCCTTCCACTCGTTGGCGAGCGCCTCGGTAAGGCGATGCACGCCTGCCTTCGAGGCCGCATAAGGCCCCATGCCGCTGCCGGCCTGGAGCGCGCCCATGGCGCCGATATTCACGATGCGGCCGGCTTTGGACGCGGCGAGGTGCGGCAGCGTCGCGCGTGACGCGTTGAGCGCGGTCAGGACATTGAGCGTGTACATGCGCTGCCAGGACTTGAGGTCGCCGTCGCCGACGGTCTCGAACGCGAAGCCGCCGGCGATGTTGATCAGCGCATCGAGACGGCCGAAATGCTCTGCTGCCGCATCGACTGCTGCCTTCGCCTGGATTGCATCGGACAGGTCGACGCCTCCGATCTCGATGCTTTCAGGCGTCGCGGGCACTTGCGAAGGTGCGTGATCGATGCCGGCGACGCGCGCGCCGCGCGACTGCGCGACCTCCGCAACCACCTTGCCGAGCGCGCCGCGTGCCCCTGTCACGATCAGGACCTTGTCTTGCATCATCGTTCTCCCGGCGCGGCGGCCTATGATTGCAGATAGCGCGCCTTCAGCGCGGCTCGCTCCGCCGTGCCGAGCTTGAGTCCGTCGCGCAAATAGCTTTCGAGATCGCCGTACTCCTTGCCGACCGCCTCGAAAGCCGCGGCAAGGTAAGAGGCTTCGACGCTGCCGATGGCATTGCGCACGTCGTCCGGCAGGTCGATGGCCGCCGTCGCATCGCGCTTGTAGTGCTGGTTGGTGAGCAAATAGTCCTCGGCGATGATTTCATCGGGCACGCCGAGCACATGCAGGATCAGCGCGCTCGCAAAGCCGGTGCGGTCCTTGCCGGCGGTGCAGTGGATCACCAGCGGCGCACGGTCCTCCAGGAGATGGGCGAACAGGTTGCGAAAGCTGTGCGTGTGGTGGCGAACGTAGTTGCGATAGGATTCGCGCATGAGCTCGAGGGCGACCGGCCCCGTCAGCGTACCCCTGGCGAGTTCGGCGCGCAGCGCGGCGACTACGCTCGGCTCGATCGGCAGCGAATGCACCGTGATGTCGTCGACGACGCAGACGCCGGCCGCGCGCTCCTCAACCCCGCGGAAATCGAACGCGCTTCGCACGCCCAGCGCGCGGACGATCTCGACATCGGCGGCGGTGAGCTGGCCGAGATGGTTGGAGCGGAAGATGTGCCGCCAGCGCGTGGTGCGGCCGTCGGACGTCGGATAGCCGCCGAGATCGCGAAAATTGCTGGCGCCTTGCAGGGCGAGGTGGCGGGCAGGGGAGTCTCTCAGGGAAGAGGCTTGCATGGGATCGGCTTCGGTTATGGTTCCATTGGGCGCACGAGGTGGCGTCCTTGAGGTCTAGTTGAGGCCTAATTTCAGGGGGCGATCAAGTCCGGGACCACCACGGTCGAGTATCTGAAGCGGCCGGCGACGGCCTGCGCGGTGATCTGTACGGCGTCATTCACGCGAGAATCAAAAAGGGCCGAAACATCGTTGTTTCGACCCTTTTTGAACTGCCGCCGGAGGCTTCCGCCGGCGCGGCGGTTTCAGACCAAGCACGGGCATCAGCGATCCCATTTCGGCTTGGCTTCGTCGACCGCGTCCTGGTGGTACCAGCTGTCGCTGCAGATCGAGTTCGCCGGAAGCGAGGCGTGATCGGCAGGAAGGCGAGTCTCGCCATAGCGGCGTCCGGCGAGAGCTGCGCGGCCCCCGACCGGGAATTGATAGATCGTTGCCGATCCGTGACTCAGACCATTGTTCATCATTGCGATTCTCCTTGGTCGAAGCGCCTCAGCCTCCATGGTGCGCCCGACTCGTTCGATTGTGGTTACCGGAATCCCCATATCGGCCGTGCCCCCCGGATTGGAAAGTGCTGAAAAGGAAATCAGTTGCCGCCTAATTTGAAGGCAGGTCTGGGTCTGCATCCCCTAAGGCACGCTGTCGGTGGCTAATGCCTAGGCCGTTGCAAAGGTTGCTAGGCAGGGGTGGTTCGCTTTGCGAAAATTGCTGGACGTTGATGCGCGTTTCATCGGCAACTTCCAGGACCGTGCCGTCTGCTGCAGAATCGGGCGATTTCGCCGGGATTTTCGCGTTGCAGCGACACGCGAAGGTGCGCGGCTATGACGCATATCGCGGGAGGTGGTCTGCTCGTCGCAAGGAGACGGCGGCGACGGTGGCAAACCTGCCGTACTGCGTCCTTTTGGCACGACAAATGCTTGTAAAGGGCCGGCCGATGGTGGCCGGGTACAAAACGTTCGGGGGCCCTCGGGCCCCCCGACCTTTCGCATCATCTACAGAGAGGCTCAATGACCAAGTATAAGCTCGAGTACATCTGGCTCGACGGATATACGCCGACCCCGAACTTGCGCGGCAAAACTCAGATCAAGGAATTCGCGTCGTTCCCGACGCTCGAGCAGCTTCCGCTCTGGGGCTTCGATGGCTCCTCCACCCAGCAGGCCGAAGGCCACAGCTCCGATTGCGTGCTGAAGCCTGTCGCCGTCTTCCCGGACGCCGCGCGCACCAACGGCGTGCTCGTGATGTGCGAAGTCATGATGCCGGACGGCAAGACCCCGCACCCCTCCAACAAGCGCGCCACCATTCTCGACGACGCGGGCGCCTGGTTCGGCTTCGAGCAGGAATACTTCTTCTACAAGGACGGCCGCCCGCTCGGCTTCCCGTCCTCCGGCTATCCGGCGCCGCAGGGCCCGTACTACACGGGCGTCGGCTACTCGAACGTCGGCGACGTCGCCCGCAAGATCGTCGAAGAGCATCTCGACCTCTGCCTGGCTGCCGGCATCAACCATGAAGGCATCAACGCGGAAGTCGCCAAGGGCCAGTGGGAATTCCAGATCTTCGGCAAGGGCTCCAAGAAGGCCGCCGACGAAATGTGGATGGCCCGCTACCTGATGCTGCGCCTCACCGAGAAGTACGGCATCGATATCGAGTTCCACTGTAAGCCGCTCGGCGACACCGACTGGAACGGCTCGGGCATGCACGCCAACTTCTCGACCGAGTACATGCGCACCGTCGGCGGCAAGGAATATTTCGAAGCCCTGATGGCCGCCTTCGACAAGAACCTGATGGACCACATCGCCGTCTACGGCCCGGACAACGACAAGCGTCTGACCGGCAAGCACGAGACCGCGCCGTGGAACAAGTTCAGCTACGGCGTGGCCGACCGCGGTGCCTCGATCCGCGTTCCGCACTCCTTCGTCAACAACGGCTACAAGGGCTATCTGGAAGACCGCCGTCCGAACTCGCAGGGCGACCCATACCAGATCGCTTCGCAGATCCTGAAGACGATCGCGTCCGTGCCGGCAGACAAGAAGGCCGCGGCCTAGGATCCTCCCGGCCCGGGCTGGGGGGCTGGCCCGGGTTGGTTTCAATCCGCCGGAGCCGCAAGGCTCCGGCGGATTTTTGCGTCTGGATGATAGCCGGTCGTGCGGCCCGCCGATCTCGGCCGGCGCGAAGCTTGTCCATCGCGTCTGAATGCGGGATAGAGTGGACTCGGATGCGCGCTGGGCCGGGGACACGGCTGGTGATTGAAGGTTTCTACAAGGTCAGATTTCAGCTCGGCGACACGGTCGGCCGGAGCGTGATGCATGCCGCCAACGGCAAGATGCTCGGCGGCAATTCGGCCTTCGCCCATATCGGCACCTACGACAAGACCGAAAGCGGCGTCGACGTCGTGATCAAGACCGTCCGCCACAACCCGGATCCGAACTACCGCGCCATGGCCGGCACCGACGATGCGACCTTGATCGCGAAGGGCTGGGCCGACGGCGATCTCTATCGCTTCAAGGGCGAGCTCAAGGAGGTGCCTGGCGTGCCCTTCCAGTCGCTGATGACGCCGATCATGGAAGACGAAGCGCCGATCGCCGGCGGCGTCGGCGAAGCCGGCATTGCCGATGGTCTCTACTCGATTCACCTGCGTATGCTCGACGGTCTCGACGGCGGGCTCACCGGCGTGATGCTGCTCAATCAGGGGCGCATCCTCGGCGGCGATGCCGCGTTCTACTATCTCGGCAGCTACACCGCCGCGAAGGGCCGCTGGAAGGGGCAGATCCTCAACCAGGAACACACGCCGGCCAAGGACGACCCGATCTTCGGCGGCCACGAGGTCGGCATCGGCTTCTCCGGCAGCTACGACGCGGAAGAGGCGGTGCTGGAGGCGACCGCGCTCGCCGGCAAGCGCAGCCTGCGCCTGACCGCGGCGCTCAAGCTGATGCACCGCGCCTGATCGCGACGGGAATGGCTCATGGACAACGTTCGCATGCTCTCGACGCTCGGTCTGATGGGGGCGATGGGCAGCCTGTCCTCCGCGTTCGAGGCCGCCAGCGGCGTTCACGTGGACAGCGATTTCGCGCCGACCCTGGCGCTGCTCGAGCGGTTGCGCGGCGGCGAGGCGGCCGACCTCGTCATCCTCACGCGCGAGGGGCTCGACGAGATGATCGATGAAGGCCGCGTGGTCGCCGCGAGCGCGGTTGATCTCGCGCGCTCCTTCGTCGGCATCGCAGTGCGGGCAGGGCAGGCGCATCCGGACATCACAAGCGAAGCCGCGCTGCGCAAGACGCTGCTCACTGCGCGGTCGGTTGCCTATTCGCGGCTCGGCGCAAGCGGCGTGTATTTCGCAAAGCTGATCGTGCGGATGGGGATCGCCGCCGAGATCAACGCCAAGGCCACCATCGTGGAGCAGGGCTTTACGGCGCTGTGCCTCGTCAGCGGCCAGGCCGATCTCGCCGTGCAGCAGATCAGTGAGCTGAAGCAGGTCGAAGGCATCGATGTGGTTGGACCGGTTCCGCATGACTTGCAGACACCGGCCGTGTTCTCCGCCGGCCGCACGGCGAACCCACTAAATGCCGCCGGCGCCGACCGCCTGCTGCGCTATTTGGCATCGCCGGAGGTCGTGCCCGTCCTGCGCCGATCGGGACTCGAGCCTTGAATTTTCCGGAGTGGAGACGCAACGTCATGTCCATGCGGACTTATCTGCTTGCCATCCTCTTTGTGCTCGCCGCGCCCCTGACTGCGCAGGCGCAATCGGCCGATCTCGTTCTGTGCGATCGCGTGGCGGCCGATCCCAGCGATCCCGACAAGCCGGCCGACGTGAGGGGCGTGAGCGAGATCGCATCCTCCGACGTTGCGACCGCGATCAAGTTCTGCAGACAGGCCGCGCCGTCATCGCGCCGAGCGATGTTCGCGCTTGGCCGCGCCTATGCGGCCAACCGGCAGACGGCAGAGGCGATCGCCGCCTGGCGCAAGGCGGCCGACAAGGGATCGAGTGCGGCCATGGTCGAGCTCGGCGTTGCCTATGGCACGGGCTCCGGTATCGCCAAGGACGAGGCGCAAGCGCGGAAGCTGTTCGAGAAGGCCGCGCAATCAGGCAACCCCCGCGGCATCAGCAATCTCGCTGCGCTCGGCGGCGCAGGCGGCGCTGCGCCGGCCGATCCTGCCCAGGCGCGCGCGCTGCTCGGCAAGGCTGCCGAGACCAATGCGGAGGCGCAGTACCAGCTCGGCCTGATGCTCTCCGAAGGTGCAGGCGGTGCGAAGGACGACGCCACGGCGCGCGCGCTGTTCGAGAAGGCGGCCGCGCAGAACCACCCCGGTGCGCTGGAGCGGATGGGTGCCTTCGCCCAGGAAGGCCGCGGCGGACCGAAGGACAAGGATGCCGCGAAGGCCTATTACGAGCGGGCCGCGGCGCTCGGCGACGACGACGCCAAGAAGGCGCTGGAGCGTATTCGCTGTCCCTACGCGATCAAGGACAAGCAGGGCAAGCTCGTCACCACACTGTGCTTCTGATCACTTCATGTAATAGGCGAGATCGTTGCGGGCGTCGCGATAGGTGGTCTCGAGATAGTGCGGATATTTTCGTGCGGCCTGTGCCACCGCGCGCGCCACGCAATTCCCAAAATCGCCGTTCCAGTCGAAGTGCTTGTTGTAGGCATCTTCGAATTTGACGGCGGTGATGATGGCCTGCCTGATAGCCTGATCGTCGGCGCCGGGATGGGCGCGCTTCACATAGCGGAACATCGGTCCTTCATGGGCGTGCTCGCGCTTGTAACGGTACCGGACGCCGAACGTCTCCATCGAGAGGGTGCGGTTGACGCGGACCTCTTCGTCGGTGGGAGGGTCTGCGATCGCCTCCAGGCGATTGCGCTGACGCCAGAGCTCGTAGGCGGCATCGAGCAGCGGCTGCTTCGCGGCCCTGGCGATGATTGCGCTGAGTTCGTCTTCGGCAGATGGCTGCGGCTCATTCATGCCGCTTGGTCGCGCCGCGGCCTCGGCGGGTTCGAGCTGGCGCTGATGGTCAGCGTCCCTTCCGCCGAGCCGGACACAAAAAGTCGAAAAACAACCCCATGCACAGTAGCCAAGTGGTTGAAATCCCACGGGAGTAAAGCTGCCTACACGGCTGCCTGGACCTGCTTCGGATTGCGGATTTGTCGAACTATTCTTGACGCGCCGGGCAAAACAGGGGCAGGAGGCCTCGTGGCAGCAAGCATCCCGCGAGTGGTCCTGCGCGGAAAAGCAGGGTGGCTTCAGCGCGGTGTCGATGCTAGTTAGCCGCGATTGTTTTCCGATTTTGCGGGTTCAAGACGTTGCTGGACGGGCTCTATAAAGTTGAATACGGCGTCAACGATGCGTTCGGGCGCAGCATCATGTGCCTGCATGACGGCAAGATGCTCGGCGGCAATTCGGGCTTCGCGCATCTCGGCACCTATGCCGAGCAGGGCGGCGAGATCGTCGCCGAGGTCATCACCGAGCGGCATAACCTCGATCCCAACTACAAGCCGCTGATGGGAGCCGATGTCGCCACGATCGGCGCGCGGGGCCGGCTGATCGGCAACGAGATCCGTCTTCAGGGCGGTGCGAACACGATGCCGGGTGCCCCTTTCTGGGCCAATCTCACGCGGCTCGACGACGGGGCGCTGCCGCCGCGCGGCACGATCGGGCAGGGCGGCATCGCCAATGGACTCTACGGAATGGGCCTGCGCGCGCTCGATGGTGTCCAGGCCAGCCTCTCCGGCGTGATGCTGCTGATCGACGGCCGCATCCTCGGGGGCGATGCGTTCTTCTATTATCTCGGCTCCTATTCCTCGGCGGACGGCCGTTGGAAGGGCGAAATGCTGAACCAGGAGCACACGCCTGCGAAAGGGGAAAACCCCGTCTTTGGCGGCTTCGAGGTCGGGATCGGGTTCTCCGGGACCTGCACGGCCGACAGCGGCGAACTCGAAGGCATCGCGCTCGCCGGCAAGCGCAGCTTGCGGCTTGCGGCGTCGCTCAAGCTGATGCGAAGGGCGTAGGTTACTGCTAGTTCCGTCGCGTCTGCTCTCGGAAGGCGACATTCAAGTCGAGCATCTGGATGTCCGACTTGGACCGAAAAGGCGACATTGTGGGTTGGGCCTCATATCGCAGAGGGCAGCCAACTACGGCGGCCATGGATTGATATTAAGCTCCGCGAAGTGACGAGCGACTTTCTTCATGTCCCTGATTTTGTTGGCTGCTCCGGCCAAGCCGGCAGTCAGCGGAGCTCGCCGTTGGCCCGCAGCGATCGCACGAAATCGATCACTGCCAGAATCATGACGCCCACAACAATGATGATGAGTGGAATGGCCTTGATCCAAAACACCAGAATTCCAAGGAATGTCATCACAAGCGCGAGGCCGATGAGTCCGGTGATCACATTGGTCATCGCATGTTCCTTTGTTCCGCAGCGGCAGCCGATTTCGCTCCGGTGCCCGGTACCTTGCGCCGAGCGCCGCGACCGGTGTGTCCGATTGTTCTGACAAGCCAGTGCGCCGTGCGCAGGAGGCGGGCGTCGTTGCCGCGGCGGCCGACAAGCTGAAGGCCCAGCGGAAGGCCGGTTTCGGAGCTCATCAATGGCAGGCTGATGGCGGGCACGCCGAGATAGGTCCAAAGCGTGCAGAAGCTCGGATTGCCGGTCGTCTCGACTGCCGGCGCCGCGCCGGGAGCAGCGGGCGTCAGGATGGCGTCGTATTCGTCAAAGATATGATCCAGCGTCTGGTTGAGCGGCGCAATCGCGGACAGGGCGTCGCGGTAATCCAGCGCGAGATGCGCGCGGCCGCGCTCGATCGCCTGGCGCAGCCGCGTGCTCAGTCTGTCGCCGCCTCGCTGGTAGTCGCGCCGCAGATTGTGCGCCATGTCGACTTCCATGATGATGCGGTGCATATCGATGGCCCGGTCGAAGCTCGGGCCAAGCTCGACCTCGCTGCAAGCCTCGCCCAAAGCCTCGACAAGTTCAGGGAAGGCCGCTCGCGTCACCGGTTCGGCCTGATCCCAGACCGGAGATCGCACGAAGGCAAATCGCGGCGGTAACGGCGGCTCGCTCGCCGCAATCGCGGAGAATGGCGGGCTCGCGACAGGTCTTGTGTCCGGATCCTCCTGGTCGAAGCCGACCAGGACCTCGGCGAGCAGGGCGACGTCCGCGACGCTGCGCCCAAACACGCCGACATGATCGAGCGTGCGCGACAATTCGAGCGCACCGCTGCGTGGAATGAGGCCATGCGTGGGCTTGAAGCCGACCACGCCGCAGAAAGCGGCAGGACGGATCACCGAACCGTTGGTCTGCGAGCCGATGGCACCCGGCGCCATCAGCGCCGCGACGGCCGCGGCGGAGCCGGAGGACGATCCGCCGGGCGTGTGATCGGTGTTGTGCGGATTTCGGGTCTTGCCGGGATTGTAGTAGGCATACTCGGTGGTCACCGTCTTGCCGAGGATCACGGCTCCGGCCGCTCGCAGACGCGCCACCGCTGCTGCGTCGGAGCGCGGCGTGCGTCCGGCCCACAGCTCCGATCCGAATTCCGTCGGCATGTCGCCGGTGTCGAAGATATCCTTGATGCCCACGGGCACGCCATGCAGCGGGCCCACGGCCTTGCCATGCTTGCGATGATCGTCAGCGGCCTGGGCCTGGCGCATCGCGTGGTCGCGATCGAGGAACGCCCACGCTCGGATATCGCCGTCGACCTCATCGATCCGCCTGAGGCAGTCGGCGACAAGCTCCACCGAGCTGAACCGGCCGTCGCGGATGCCGGCTGCAGCTTCGGTAAGTCCGAGCGTGTTGAGACTCATGCGCCGTCTTTCTGCGGTTTGCCGCGGCCGCTCATCGCGATCCATAGAGAGCATTAGGCAGCCACAATGCGATCCCCGGGAAGATGTAGACCAGTGCCATGGTGAGGAAGACCAGGCCGACAAAGGGAAGCGCGCCGGAGAAGATATCGGTCAGCTTCACCTGAGGCGGCGCCACGCCCTTTAGATAGAACGCGGCCATCGCGACCGGCGGCGTATTGAACGCCGTTTGCGTGTTCAGCGCCACAAGGATGCCGAAGAAGATCGGATCGATGCCGTACTGGGGCAGCAGTGGCAGGAAGATCGGCACGAAGATGATGATGATCTCGGTCCATTCCAGCGGCCAGCCGAGCAGGAAGATGATCACCTGGGTCAGCAGCAGGAACTGGATCGGCGACAGGTTCATTGAGGCGAAAAACTGTTCGACCACCGACTGTCCGCCGAGGACGGCAAACACCGCGGAGAACGTCCACGATCCGATGAACAGGTAACAGACCATCGCGGTGGCACGCACCGTCAGATAGACCGATTCACGCATCATCGTGAAATTGAGCGAACGATAGGCGGCGGCCAGAACGATGCTCATGAGTGCGCCGACCGCGGCGGCCTCGGATGGCGTCGCCAGCCCGAGCAGGATCGCGCCGAGCACCGAAACGATCAGCACCGCCAGCGGAAGGAACGATGTGGCGAGTGCCCAGATCACCGTCCTGAGCGGCACATTGGTCTGCTCGGGCGGCAGCTTCGGCGCGAGCGCTGGATTGATCATCGCGCGCCCCATCGCATAGAGGACGTAGAGCCCGGCCAGCAGGAACCCCGGAAAGAAAGCAGCCGCATAAAGCTTGACCGCCGAAACACCGGCGGTGGCCGCATAGACGATCAGGAGGATGCTCGGCGGGATCAGAATGCCGAGGCAGCCGCCGGCACAGACCACGCCGGCCGACAGCTTGACGTCGTAACCTGCGCGCAGCATTGCCGGCAGGGCCAGCAGGCCCATCAGCGTGACGACCGCGCCGACAATGCCGGTGGCGGTGGCGAACATCGCGCAGGTGATCAGGGTGGCCACTGCGAGTGCGCCCGGCACGTTCTTCATCGACAATTGGAGCGAGTAGAACAGGCGGTCGAGTATGTTTGCGCGCTCGATCAAATAACCCATGAACAGGAACAGCGGAACCGCGACCAGCACATCGCTGGTTGTGACCTCGAATGTCTTCTGCACCAGAAGCGTGAAGATGCGGTTCTGGAAGAAGTCCTGACCGGGGGTGTAATAGGCGTAGTAGCCGAACGAGACGCCCATCGCCATCAGCGTGAACGCGATCGGGAAGCCGAGCATGATGATGAAGATGAACAGTCCCAACATCAGCATGCCGAGTTGTGGATCGGTCATGCGCCTGGCCCCTTATCGCTCTGCGGCTCAGCCGCATGCTGCTGATGTTCGCGGATGATGAGGCTCTCGGTCTCTTCCACGTCGTGCAGGCGCTGCGGCCATCGGCCGGTGCGGATGCACAGCACACAGCGAATGATTTCAGCGAACCCTTGCAGAAACAGAAGGAAACCGGTGAGCGGGATCAGCGCCTTCAGCGGAAACACCGGCACGCCAGCCGGGCTGAAGATGCTGACTTCGCGGAAGCGCACGGACATCTGGGCGTAGTTCCAGCCTGAATACATCAGCGCCGCGATCGCCGGCAGGAAGAACAGGATGTACAGGACGAGGTCCATCGTCGCCTGGGTGCGCGGTGACCAGAGGCGGTACACCACGTCTGCGCGCACATGGCCGTTGCGCGAGAGCGTATATGCGCCCGCCATCAGGAACATCGCGCCATAGGTGATGTAGCTGATGTCGAAGGCCCAGGTGGTCGGCGCACGCAGCACGTAGCGCACGAACACCTCGTAGCTGACAGCCAGCGTAAGGACGAGAATCAGCCATGCGAACGCCTTGCCGACCCACGTGCTGAGCTCGTCGATGAAGAACAGAAATTTGGTCATGCGAGCCGAGCTCGCTGCGAGCGACACATCCGGACGTCCCCCTCCATTCGTGGGCGGCGCTTCGACTACGCCGCCCGTCTGTACGGCCTCACGCGAATGAAGCGATAGCGCTCAGACCTTGAGTACCCCTGGGAAGTGATGCTCGAAGGCGCCGCGGTAGTCCGTCGCGTTGTTCATGTTGTAGTAAACCACGCGGCGCACCCAGTCCTTCTGCGAATCCATGACCTTCTTCATGAACGGATCCGAGCCGAGCTGGGCGATCAGACCGTCCCACGCCTTGATCTGCGCGTCGAACACCGACTTCGGTGTCCGCTGGACGTTGACCTTGTCCTTGTTGATCAGCTCCTGCAGGTCCTTCGAATAATAATCCATGGCCTTCCATTCGTTGGCGGAGGACACGGCTTCGGCTGCGTATTGCAGGATCGCCTGCTGTTCCTTCGGCAGCGCGTTGAATTTCGTCCGGTTGAACATGATCTCGAAATATTCCGTCGCCTGATGATGGCTGCCCATCATGTAGTTCTTGGCGACATCCTGCGCGCCGAAACGCCGGTCCGAGGTCGGATTGTTGAACTCGAACCCGTCGATCACGCCGCGCTCCATGGCGGGCACGATCTCGCCACCGGGTAGCTGGGCGACGGATGCGCCCATCGCCTGGAAGAGGTCGGCGGCCAGGCCCACCGTGCGATACTTCAAGCCCTTGAGATCGGCGTCGCTGGTGATCGGCTTCTTGAACCAGCCGAGCGGCTGGGTCGGCATCGGCATGGCGAAGAAGCTCTTGATGTTGACGTTCATGATCTTGGTCTGGAGCTCCTCGAACAGCTCCTTGCCGCCGCCGTTGTGGATCCAGCCGAGGCCTTCGTTGGCGTTGAAGCCGAACACCGGGCCGGTCCCGAACAGCGAGGCGGCCTTGTGCTTGCCGTACCAGTAGACCGTGACCGTGTGTGCAGCGTCGAGCTGGCCGCCATGAACGCCATCGAAGACCTGGAACGGGTGCACGACCGAACCGCCGACGAGATAGTCGATGCGCAACCGGCCTCCGGCCATCTCGTTGACGCGCTTCACATAATCTTCGGCCATCTCGTTGAAGACATCGGCCTTGCCCCATGAACCCTGCATCTTCAGGGTCGCCGTTTGCGCCCGGCTGACTTGCGGCATGGCGATGGTGGCAGCGCCGGCCGCGCCGGCGGTCAGCAGGAACTTCCGACGCGTAGTTCTGGTCTTGTCAGACTTTGCAGTCATGGACGTCCTCCCTGGCGGCGTTGTTGTTCGAACGCGCTTTGCCTGCGCTTTTCGTTGATCACCGCTGGAGGTATGCCGCATTCCAGCGACTTCGATCGGAGTTTGGACACATTGCCGCCATCCGGCAAGCGCCCCGGTGTCGCATTGTTGGTCTCAGGCGGTCCCGTTCGCGCTCGACATGGCCGGATACTCACGCGCCTGTCGCAGCGCAGTATGACCGACGCGGCCATCTGCCGAGCCGGAATCCGTGCCCCGCCGGGCTTCCCCTGGCGCCCGCCATGGCCTATGACGCTGCAACGCAAAAATCCCCCCATAAAGACCCCATGATCCGCCTCGACAACGTCAGCAAGCAAGCCGGCCACCAGATCCTGTTCATCGAAGCCTCCGCCGCCCTCAACAAGGGCGAGAAGATCGGCCTTGTCGGCCCGAACGGTGCGGGCAAGACCACATTGTTCCGGATGATCGCCGGCGAGGAGTTGCCCGACGAGGGGCAGGTCTCGACCGATCGCGGCATCACCATCGGCTATTTCAACCAGGATGTCGGCGAGATGAGCGGCCGCAGCGCCGTCGCCGAGGTGATGAATGGCGCGGGTCCCGTCAGCGAGGTCGCGGCCGAGCTGCGCGAGCTCGAGGCTGCGATGGCCGACCCTGACAAGGCCGACCAGATGGAGGAGATCATCGCCCGCTATGGCGAGGTGCAGCATCGCTTCGAGGAGCTCGACGGCTATGCGCTCGACGGCCGCGCGCGCGAGGCGCTGTCCGGCCTGGGCTTCAGCCAGGAGATGATGGACGGTGACGTCGGCAAGCTCTCCGGCGGCTGGAAGATGCGCGTGGCGCTGGCGCGCATCCTTCTGATGCGTCCCGACGTGATGTTGCTCGACGAGCCGAGCAACCATCTCGATATCGAGAGCCTGATCTGGCTGGAAAAATTCCTGCACGATTACGAAGGCACGCTGCTGATGACCTCGCATGACCGCGAGTTCATCAACCGCGTGATCTCGAAGGTGATCGAGATCGATTCCGGATCGCTCACGACCTACACCGGCGATTACGAATTCTACGAGCAGCAGCGGGCGCAGAACGAGAAGCAGCAGCAGGCCCAGTTCGAGCGCCAGCAGGCGATGCTCGCCAAGGAGATCAAGTTCATCGAACGCTTCAAGGCGCGCGCCTCGCACGCCGCCCAGGTGCAGAGCCGGGTCAAGAAGCTCGACAAGATCGAGCGGGTGGAGCCGCCGCGCCGGCGCCAGAGCGTCGCGTTCGACTTTCCGCCGGCGCCGCGTTCGGGCGAGGACGTCGTCGCGCTCAAGAACGTGCACAAGGGTTACGGATCGAAGCGCATCTATGACGGGCTCGATTTCATGATCCGCCGTCGGGAGCGCTGGTGCGTGATGGGCGTCAACGGCGCCGGCAAGTCGACGCTGCTCAAGCTCGTTGCGGGCGCGAGCGAGCCTGATGAGGGCACGGTGGCGGTCGGCGGCAGCGTCAAGATGGGCTATTTCGCCCAGCACGCGATGGATCTGCTCGACGGCGAGCAGACGGTGTTTCAGTCGCTCGAATACGCGTTTCCGACCGCGGGGCAGGGCTCCTTGCGCGCGCTCGCCGGCTGCTTCGGCTTCTCCGGCGACGACGTCGAGAAGCGCTGCCGGGTGCTGTCGGGCGGCGAGAAGGCGCGGCTGGTGATGGCCAAGATGCTGTTCGACCCGCCGAACTTCCTGGTGCTGGACGAGCCGACCAACCATCTCGACCTCGCCACCAAGGAGATGCTGATCAACGCGCTATCGGATTTCGAGGGCACCATGCTGTTCGTCTCGCATGACCGTCATTTCCTGGCGACGCTGTCGAACCGCGTGCTGGAGCTGACGCCGGAGGGTATCCACCAGTTCGGTGGCGGCTATACGGAATATGTCGCGCGGACCGGGCAGGAGGCGCCGGGGTTGCGGAGCTAATCTCGGCTCCCGCCTGCGAGCTTGGCGATTGCCTCGATCTCGTTGGTCCAGATGCCGCCGGAATAGCCTTGCGGCAACCGCGCGAATATTTCCGGCGTATCAATGCCGGTAGAGAACTCGCCGCCGCTGTAGGGACCGAGCGCGAAGACCGCGCTGTTGACGCCGTTCATGCGTGCGAGGAAACGATCGGGCCAGCCCCATAGCCAGGGAGCGGCGTTGATCGGCACCAGCACCATCGCATTGCGGCAGGCTGCCGGGACCAGGCCGGTCCAGCCATAGCCGATATAGCGGGTCAGGCAGCTCTTGATTGCCCCGCGCGAGATCGTGCGGACATCGGGGGTGAGGCGACGGATCGCCTCGATCGGCTCGTTGCCGCCATAGACCATGATGGTCCGGCGCCGCTCGGCCGGCAGCGTATTCAGCACGGCGGCAAGTCTGTCGCCTTCGTCGGGGTCCCGGCTCTTCACGTTGATGAGCAGTTGCTTGCCGGGGAAGGCGGCGAACACCTCCGACAATGACGGCATCATGCCAACACCCTTGCCGCGGAACGGGAAGGACTTGCCACCGTCGGCAGTGTAGCCGTAGCCGATGTCGAGCGTCTTCAGCTTCGCCATGCTCTGCGCGCGTGTGACGCCGTTGCCGTCGGTCCGGCAGTCGAGCGTCCAGTCGTGGAAGACGGCGAACTCGCCGTCGGTGGTCGGGTGCACGTCGAGCTCGACGACATCCGCACCGGCCTCGAAGCTCGCGCGCATCGAGCGCAGCGTGTTCTCGAGGTAATCGTGCGCCGGCGGCAACATCCGCGCGGCCGTGCAGGTGTCGTTCTTCAGGTCCCGCTCGTCGAAACGCTGCGCGATGCCGCGATGGGCGAGCAGCACCGGCGTGCCGTCTGGATGCGGCGCCAGAAGGCTGGCGTTGTTGACGTAGATGCCAGCTGCGACGGCAACCATGATTGCCGCGGTTATTTTCAATTTCCTGCCCACCGGACATTCCTCATTCCACCGTCATTTTCTCCGCTATTTGAGGTTGATTTGCGGCACGCCCGCCGAAGCTCTTTGCGTTCGGCGCCTTGAATGCCCTGAGCCCGTTCGCTACGCTTTCACAAAAAAGGGAGCGAACACCCATGAAACAACTCCGAATCGGCGACATCACCATCGACGCGGTGATCGAGCGGGAAGGGCCATGGCGGCGGCCGCAGGATTTTTTCCCCGCCTATGACGAGGGCGTGTTCAAACGCCATCTGCCGACGATGGAGCCGGAGGTGTTCGACGCCGCGCGCGGCTTGATGGTGATCACCTATCAGACCTTCGTGGTGCGCACGCCGCGCTACACCATTCTGGTCGACACCTGCACCGGTGAGGACAAGGGCCATCCGCCGCCGTTCGACTTCCCCGGCAAGGAACGCTGGCGCAACGAGTTGTTCGCGCTCGGCATCGCCTTCGAGCAGATCGACTACGTGTTCTGCACGCATCTGCATATCGACCACACCGGCTGGAATACGACCTTGCGCGACGGCCGCTGGGTGCCGACGTTCCCGAACGCGAAATACGTCTTCCACAAGGGCGAGTATGCGGCCTGGGAGGCCGAGCATGCCAGGGGCAACAATCCGCCCGGCACCGTGTTTCGCGACAATTGCCTGCCGATCGTCGAAGCGGGGCAGGCGCTGCTGGTGGATGACGATTACGCGCTCGACGATACCGTGACGCTGACGCCGACGCCGGGGCATTCGCCCTGCCATTGCTGCGTGAACATTCTGTCGAAGGGCCAGCGCGCCGTGGTCGCCGGCGATCTGATGCACCACCAGATCCAGTGCCGCGAGCCGGATTGGTCGGCGAAGCCCGATTGGGATCCGAAGCAGTCGGCGGCCTCACGGCGAAAATTCTTCGCGTCCGTTGCGGACACCGACACGTTGATCCTGCCGGTGCATTTTCCGGCGCCGACGGCGGGATGGATCAAGCCGCTGGATGGGGCGTTCGACTATCGGTTCAGGCGGGACTAACTCCCTCCGTGATGCCCGGGGACAAGCCCGGGCATGACGAGTTCGTGGCGGTCTTGTTCGCTAAGGAAGGAGCGCCTTACGCGCTGACTTCGCACTTCTTCATGAAGCTGTTCTTGGCGGCGCCAGCGAGCGGCTTGCCGTCGGCGCTGACGGCCTTGGGCGTGCAGGCGTCGGCTTTGCACTTCTTCAGGAACGAAGTCTTGGCGGCGCCGGCCAGCGGCTTGCCGTCCTTGCCGACGGCCTTGCTCTCGCAGGTTTCTTGCGCGAAGGCCGAGCCTGCCGCGAAGGTGGCGACGACCGCAGCGAGGAAAATCCGTTTCATCATGAGTGTCTCCCAGAACCAGAAATGGCGGGGCGGATTGGAGCCGGGAATCGTGGCGCAATCAAGCAGGATGGCGCCCGGTCGTCCGGTTTGCCTGCCGATTTTCGCGCGATCGGCGTTCGTCCGGCGTGTTGCACCGCTCGCTGACCCAGCCGGACGATCCTGCTAGCTTCCGGCGGTCGAGATGGAAGGAGTATCGTGATGGACGCCGCGATCCCGAAGGACCAGGAAGCCACCGACCGGCATTCTCATCTGGTTCAGCCGCAAAACATGGACTGGCAGAAGACGCGCTTTCCCGGCTGCGAGGCCAAGACGCTGCTGTTCGACCGCGGCACGGGGCTGATGACCGCCTTGATGCGCTTTGCGCCGGGATCGGTGCTGCCCGACCACGAGCATGTCGGCATCGAGCAGAGTTACGTCATCGAAGGCGCGCTCGTCGACAAGGAGGGGCCCGCTCGGGGCATCGCCTGCAAAGCCGGCGAATTCATCTGGCGCGAGGCAGGCAGCCGGCATGCCGCCTGGTGTCCGGACGGGGCCCTGATCCTGGCAATCTTCCAGGTGCCGAACAAGTTCTTCGAAGCCGACGGCCGCGTCGTCGACGCCGCCGGCCAGGATTGGGACGAGACTTGGGGGCACACTGGCGCGCAGCGGACGCACGGGCCCTAGCAGATCAGACCCCCCGCGTGAGCAGCGCCTTGAAGTCGGCGCGTGCGCGTTGTGCCTCGGCGCGCGCGACGTCCGAGGCATCGCCCATGCCGAAATAACCGTGGATCAGGCCGGGGCCCTCGTGGTGCTTGACGCGGACGCCGGCCGCCTCCAGTGCCCGCGCATAGGCCGCGCCCTCGTCGCGCAGGGGATCGAACCAGGCGGTGGTGACGATCGCAGGGGCGACACCGGCGAGGGATGCCGTCCGCAGCGGCGAGACGCGCCAGTCGCTGGCGTGAGCGGGATCGGCGAGATAATGGCCGCAAAACCATTCCATCGTGGCGCGCGTCAGGAAGTAGCCCTCGGCATTCTCGGCGCGCGAGGGGTAGCGTGCGTTCTCGTGGGCATCGGCATAAGCGCCGACGACGTCGGTCACGGGATAGACCAGCAATTGCGCGGCGAGCTTGATGCCGGCGTCCCGGCAGGCGATCGCGGTGGTCGCCGCGAGATTGCCGCCGGCGCTGTCGCCGGAAACGCCGAGGCGTTTTGCATCGCCACCAAATTCCGCAACACGGTTGAAGATGTCGCTTGCAGCAGCGAAGGCATCCTCGAACGCGCCCGGAAAGCGCGTCTCGGGCGGGCGTCGATAGTCAACGGAGACGACGACCGCGCCGGTCTCGATCGCAAGATTGCGCGCCTGCCGGTCGTGGGTTTCGAGATCGCCAGCAACCCACCCGCCGCCATGGAAGAACACCACGGTCGGCGCGGGCGTGGTGCCGACCCGGTAGACACGCGCGTCGAGCGGGCCGACGCCGCCTTTCACCTTGATATCCTGCACGTGATCGACCGGCGGTGGCGGGATGGCGGCGCGCGAGGCAGCCAGCTGGCGCAAGGAATCACGGGCGCTCTGCGGTGTCATGACCGCGAGATCGCGCATCGGCATGAGCGGAATGATCTGGGCGATGACGGGGTCGAGTGGCGCGGCCATGGCGGCTCCTCCAGGGTTCTTGGTCTTGCTTGCGGGTTAGCATAGGTTTTGCCCGCCGCCTCGGCAACCGGTCGTGCGGTGATCGAGGTCATCATCGAGAGCGCCAAGCGCGCGCCGTCGTCGATGAAGATCGAGCCCTGGCATGTTCACGTCGTGTGCGAGGTCGCGGAGAATTCCGGAGGACGAAGTCATCGTGACCTGCGTCGCGATGGGCTAGCCCGACCACGGCTTCGCCGCGAACGCGGTGCGCTCGGACCGCGAGCACAATCAGGAGTTTGTACGCTACGTCGTTTTGCCGACGAGCACGACGAAGAGGAGATTATTCTCCGAGATTTTTTTTGGTGCGGAGTCCTCAGCGACCTCTTGCAATCTCAGAGGTGCGGGAGGAACAATGTGCAGACTGAGAGGTTTGTTGCTGGCGCGAGGGAATTGACATGCGGCGGCTGGCTAGCCTGGTTCGGCGGTTCTTCGGTCCACGAATGCGGCGCCCGATTGATGATGATCCAAGTCTTCCTTTCTCACCCGACGAGTTCGGGCGGCTGATTCGCAGCGGCCGGCATGAGGACATGAAGGTGCTGGCCGAAGGATTGGCATGCCGGTCGATACCGCGCCGGGCCAGCTATCGCGCGACGCACTGAACCGCCCACGCACGAAACGCCACGACAAAGGAAATCGCCGCGCGCGCCGGTTACGTGGTAGCATGCGACCATCATGAGCAATCGCATCCTCGTCCTCTACGGTTCCTACCGTTCCGATCGCATGGGCATCCGCCTTGCGAACTTCGTCATCGATCGTCTGCGCCGCCGCGGCGAGGACGTCGAGTTCATCGACGCAAAGGCGATCGGCCTGCCGATGCTCGATCGCATGTACAAGGAATATCCTCAGGGTTCGGCGCCCGAGGCGCTGGAAAAGCTCGCCGGACAGATCCGCGGCGCCGACGGCTTCGTCTTCGTCACCGGCGAATACAATTGGGGCATCCAGCCCGGCCTGAAGAATCTCACCGACCATTTCCTCGAAGAGTGGTTCTGGCGTCCGGCGGCGATCGTGAGCTATTCGGCCGGCCGCCTGTCCGGCGCACGCGCCGCTACCGCCTGGCACGGCACGCTCTCGGAGATGGGCATGGTGGTGGTGTCGAGCACCATCGGCGTCGGCCCGATCGCGCAGACCCTGTCCGCGGACGGCGAGCCGATCGGCGAGGGCGGCAAGGCACTGGAACGCTCGTTCCCGCGCTTTGCTGATGACCTGACGTGGTGGATCGAAGCGGCGAAAGCCCAGCGGGCGCGCAAGGCGCCGCCGTATTGAATCGCGCTACGCCGCCCTGACCTCGCCGAGGAAGCGGTCGAACTGTCCGGCGAGATCGCGCGACTGGGTCGAGAGCTGCTCGGCGGCGACCAGAACTTCCCTCGCGGCGGCGCCCGTATCGTCGGCCGCGCGTTGCACGCCTGATATGTTGGTGTTGACCTCCTGGGTGCCGCGGGCGGCCTCCTGGACGCTGCGGGCGATCTCCTTGGTGGCCGAGCCCTGTTCCTCGATCGCCGCCGCGATCGCGGTGCCGATCTGGTCGATTTCGCCGATGACGTCGGCGACGTTGCGGATCGCGGCCACGGTTTCGTCGCTCGCGGTTTGGATCGCCGTGATCTGCTCGGAGATTTCGGTCGTCGCCTTTGCGGTCTGGCCCGCCAGCGACTTCACTTCGGAAGCAACCACCGCAAAGCCGCGGCCGGCATCGCCGGCACGGGCGGCCTCGATGGTCGCGTTCAGCGCGAGCAGGTTGGTCTGCTCGGCGATGCTCTGGATCAGCGTGACGACGTCGCCGATCTTCTGGGCGCCCTCCGCGAGCGTACGGGCGGTATCGCCGGTGCGGCGCGCGTTGTCGACCGCGCGGGCGGCAATCTCGGTGCTCTGTGCGACCTGACGGCCGATCTCGGAGATGGAGGAGGTCAGCTCTTCGGTGGCGCTGGCGACGGTCTGTACATTGGTCGAGGTCTGCTCGGAGGCGGCGGCGACGACCGCGGCCTGGCTGTTGGTCTGGGCCGCCGTCGAAGTCATCGATTGAGCGGTGCTTTCCATGGTCGAGGAGGCGCGAGACAGGCCGCCGACGAGCTCGGTGACCTTGGCTTCGAATGCGCGGGTCAGCTCGTCGAGCGCCTGCGCGCGCCGCATCTTGCCGTCGCTCTCGGCCTGCTTCTCGGCCGCGAGCCGGTCGGCCCGGATCATGTTGTCCTTGAAGACCTGCACGGCCGCGGCCATTGCCCCGATCTCGTCGGAGCGCTCGGCGCCGGGGATGCTGTCCGCAACCTCGCCCTCCGCAAGCCGCGACATCCGCGTCGTCAGCTTGACGATCGGAGCGCAGACGCGGCGGCGAACCATCACGATGAGCCCGACGCTCGCGATCAACACGGCGGCAAGGCCTGCAAGCGCGACGGTGAAGCTGGTCCGCGCGGACGAAGAAGCACCGGAGAGGATCTGTTCGGCGTTGTCGTAGAAGGCGTCGCGAACCTCGATGATGGTGCTGAGCCCGCGCTGCGTGGCGGCATAATAGGTATCCATGTCGTGTTCGTACTTGCCGCTGATCGCCCCGTCCTTGACGAGCTTGAGCTCGCGGCCGAACTCCTCGACATAGATCGAGTTGAACTTCTCCAGCGCTGCGGCGACGTTGGCCGGAGTTGCCGGATTGCCTCGCAGTTCCAGCAGCGCCATCACCAGCTGGTCGTTGCGGCCCTGCGAGCGTCCGATGTCGGCCTTCTCGGCGTCGGTCGCCGGCTTCTTGCCGCCGACGAGATTCTTGTGCAGGCTGGAGTTGAAACCGCCGACGTCGCGCAACGTCATCGCGGTGTTGGCGTAGCTGGCCTGCCGGTAGGCGTCACCGTTCAGGATCGCCATGCGGCGGACCTGCTCGTTGAGCAGCGCGGTCACGCCACCGTTGAGCACCGCATTGTCGGCGACGATCTTCCTGGCGGCGTCCTTGCGCGCCTCGGCCGGCCCAACCATTGCCTTGTTGATGGCCTCGCGCAACGCCGTGAACTTCGCATTGATGCCGTCGATGCTGTTGCCGATGGTGGTGCCGTCGTCAAACGGGCCGGGCAGCTCCTTGCGCAGTGCGTTCATCTTGTCGCGGGCGCCGTCGGTCTGCTTGCGCAGCTTGTCCTGCTCGACAAGCAGCGCAGGGTCGATGGCCGCAGGCCCAAAGAGGATGTTGGTGGAGAAGCCGCGCTCGGGATTGAGATAGCGCGGGATGTCGCTGACGGCGCGGGCGATCGCGAGCCGGCCCTGGGCTTCGGTGATCCGCTCCATCGTCTGGTACTTGGTCACGGCGACGTACACGGCAAGGCCGCCGCCCACGGTCGAGAGCGAGACGATGGCAGAGGTCAGCAGTGTACCGATTTTCATGATCTGTCCGGCAAATAACGGGGAATTATCTTGCCCGGACCATAGTTTGCCCGTGTTAATCTTGGGTTTACGCTCTCGGCGCGATGGCGCCCTCTCAACCGTAGGTCGCGCTCACCGATCCCAGCGCACCGAAATCGGCAACGTAGGTTTCTCCGGCCTTCGGCCGCAGCATGCCGGTCAGCGTGCCCGTCCTGATCGTCTGGCCGGCCTTGAGACCGATGCCTGTCCGCGACAGCTCGTTGGCAAGCCAGGCCAGCGGCACCAGCGGGTGGTCAATCGCCTCCGCAGCGGAGCCGCGGCGCCTCTCGATGCCATTGCAATTGAGGACGACGTTCTGATTGGCGATGTCGCGGTTGCGCCAGTCGGCGATAGGCTCCCCGAGCACGATCGTTCCCGATCCAGAGCCGTCCGCCATGATCGCCGGCATTGGCGGAAATGCCGCATCGTGAACGAAGCGGCACTCCGCTAGCTCGATGCCGGGATGCAACGAGGCGACGGCGTCCCCGACCTCGTCCGCCGTATAGGGCTTCGCGCGCGGTGGCAGGTCGGCGCCGAGGCGCGCCTGGTACTCGACTTCCGGTATCGGGCTGCATTGCCTGGCGTGCTCGACGCTGGCGGGCGAGCTCTTGATCAGGGGCGCGAACACCCGCCCATAAATCGGCGAGGAGATGCGAAGCTGGCGCTGGAGTCCGGACTTCATGCCTGCGATCTTCCATCCGACGACAACCCAGCCCAACTCCTCTTCCACCATCCTGGCAACATGGTACGCCGTATCTGCATCCGGCGGGACCAGCCGTTCTTCGAGGCCGCTTTGTTGCCGGCCCTCGCGGCGCAATTTGGCGAGATGACGGGCGAGCTCGCGCTGTCGGGAAAGGTCCACGATGCGTCTCCAATCTATCTGCGGGTGGGGGCGAGGGCGGCGAACAGCACCGCCTCCAGCTCTTCTTGGACCTGATCGAGCGCGTCTGCGCTACGGTTTGCCCGGCACATCGCGACCGTGCCTTCGATCGAGGCGACGACGAGCGTTGCCAGCCGTTCCGCGCGTTCCGCAGCCAGCCCTTCGCGCAGCAGGGCCGCACGCATGATCCGCCGCCATTCGGCGAACACGCCGTCGGCGAGGTCGAGCAGGTGCTGCTGCGCCGCCTCATCGTCCTTGTCGGACGCCTCGCCGACATAGCGGTCGACGGCAACGGCGAGCACCGGACACCCGGCCTCGAAGCCGGTTGCCTCCAGCCGGCGGCGCCAGGACGCAACGAAGGCCCGCAAGCCGCCGATCGCGCCGCGGTCGCTCATGACCTTCTCCAGGGGAATGGACACCTCCTTGCCGGCGAAGGTCACGGCTTCGGCGATCAATTGCTGCTTGCCCTCCGGAAAGTGGTGACCGATCGAGCCGCGGGGCGTCGACGTGTGGCGAACGACGTCGCGCATGCTGGTGGCATTCAAGCCGCGGCGGCTCATCAGATCGGCGGCGCCGGCGATCATCTTGTCGCGCGTGCTGGAGGTCATCGGAAGTCCCATGGTTGGCGCCCCATCTAGACTATGACGCTTGACATAGGCAAGCCGTGCTGAAATATGACGAGTGTCATAGATTTTCCAGAGGCGACCTTGACCATCATCACCGTGACCGCCCCCCCGGGCCGGCTCAGCCTGACGCAGCGCCGCTGCCTCGCGGAAACCCTGACCGATGCCGTGCTCGAGCCCGAGATCGGCCAGCACGTGCCGGCTGCGCGGATGGGCTTCCAGGTCCATTTCCATGAACTTCCAGCCGACCGCATGGCGGTCGGCGGCCAGCTCCTGTCCGATCAGGACACCCCGCGCGACATCATCACCGTCAGGATCGCGGTGATGAACGCGGCCTGGCCGGCCGAGGTGCGCGCCGAGGTGATCCGCAACGTGCTCGCGCGGCTCGCGGAGGCCTGCGGAATGCAGAAACCGGCGCCGACCTGGTGGGTCAATTTCGAGATCATCGAGGAAGGAAGCTGGGGGTCGCGGGGCGGCGTGCTCTCGATCCTTCAGCTGCTCGAATCCGGCGTGTTCACGCCGGAGCGAATCAAGGCAATCCGCGCGGCGGTTCAGCTGCCGGCCTGACGTTCACCAAAACCCAAATGACGATCACGGAGAGAAGCGCATGAGCGAAGGACAAATTCGTACCGAGGTGCACGGCCACGTTCTCAAGATCATCATCGACAATGCCGCGAAGAAGAACGCGTTCACGCCGGTGATGATGGAGCAATTGTCCGATGCGCTGACCGAGCTGCACGACAAGGAGGCCTACCGCGTCGGCGTGATCTGCGCCGAGGGCAGGGATTTCACCGCTGGTCTCGACATGCCGAAATTCTTCGGGCCTGCAGCGGAGAAGCGCAACGTCAGGGAAGGTAACGTCGATCCGTTCGGCCTAGCCAAGCGCTGCCGCAAGCCTGTTATCACCGCCGTGCAGGGCATCGTCTTCACCGTCGGCATCGAGCTGATGCTCGCCGGCGATATCGTGGTGGCCGCAGCGGATTCACGCTTCTGCCAAATGGAATCCAGGCGCGGCATTGCGCCACTCGGCGGCGCGCATTTCCGTTTCCTGTCGCGCGCCGGCTGGGGCGACGCGATGTATCATCTGTTCCTGTGCGACGAATTTTCGGCCGACCGCGCTCATGCGATCGGCCTCGTCCAGGAGATCGTGCCGCCGGGAGAGCAGATCGTGCGTGCGATGGCGCTCGCCGACATCATCGCGCGCAATGCGCCGCTCGGCATCCAGGTCACCAAGGAAGCGGCGGCCAAGTACGTCGAAGGCGGCGAGGCGGCGGCGATCGCCTACATCCCCGAGATGCGCGCCCGTGTGCTCGGCAGCGCGGACGCGAAGGAGGGAATTCAATCCTTCATCGAGCGTCGTGCGGCCGTCTTCCAGGGGCGTTGATCGCAGGCGCTAGGCATTCCGATCCAGCCTCGACAGGATCTCCAGCGTCGCGGTGTCGCGCTCGCCTGCGAAATAGCGGGCGAGCGCCTCGTCGAAAATGGGCTCATCGGACACCGCGCCGAACAACGTCATCGACGAGCGGAATTTGGCGTCGTCGGGCGCGCCGAGGATCGCGTTGATGCTCCGCCCCTGAACGGTGAGGACGAGGCGGGTGCATTGGATCAGCCGCGCGCCGAGCACGGGATGGGCGAGATAGGCCTTCGCCTCCTCGGGGGAGCCGATGGCGTAGCGCTGCGACATGGGGCTGAAGCCGAGGCCTGCGATTTGGGGGAAGACGAACCACATCCAGTGGCTCTGCTTCCGCCCTCGGATCAGCTCCCCCTGAACGTCCCGATAGACCGGGTCTTGGGCCCGGACAAACCGGTCTAGATCGAAAGGATCGGTCATTGGATACCTCGGAATGTCCACTCCGGACCCTTACCGGCCGCGATTATGCCTAACTTTTGGCTCCCAATGTGGTAGCTGATATAGAGTCTCCGGGTGGGGGTTGGGTCCCCCGGGGGGTTATTTGGGGATCTGATGGTTTCCGACGCAGGACACGCCGAGAGGCTGTTGTCGCGCCGCCGAATCGGGCGGGCCGAGCGCGTTTTGCTGTCTCTTGCCGCCGTCGCGCTGGCACTGGGCGCCGCCGCCTGGGTCGTGGACATCGTCGGGGATTCGAATCTGGGCGCTTCGAGCCCGCTGGTCTCCGCCGCGTTGCCGCCTGGCAATACGCCGTCTTTCGAAGATCGTTTCGCTTCGGCATCCGGCAATCCGCCGGCTCGGGACCTCGGCCTCCGGACACTGGAGCGTTCCGCCCTGAATGCGGTCCAGCTCAAGCTTCGCGATGCCAAGGCGATGCTCGCGCAGAAGCTTCAGGGCGACGACTGGCGCTCGATGCTGACCGATGACGATCGGACCGCGGTCGACGAGAGGAGGCCCTCGCATCGCGCCGACGTCGTCCCGATGCCGCGCTCGAGGCCGGTCCAGGCGGACCTCGCCGCCCAGATCGCCTCCAGCCAAGCCTATGCCGATACCGGTCCCAGGGCCGATAATCGCAATTTCTTCGAAAAATTCACCGACAAGATCAAGCTGGCCTCGCTGACCCCCGGCGATGGCCTGCTCGGCAGGGCTCCGGATCTCGCCGCCCTCGGCTACGATTCGCGAACGGCGGTCTACGACATCAAGGCCAAGGCGCTTTACCTGCCGAGCGGCGTGGCGCTGGAAGCCCATTCAGGCTTGGGCGCGCTGATGGACGATCCCGACCATGTCGACCGGCGGATGGTGGGGGCGACCCCGCCCGCGATCTACGACCTGAAGCCGCGTGAAAAGCTTTTTCACGGCGTCCGTGCGCTGCGTATGACCCCGGTCGAAGGCACCAGCGCGCTTGGCCGTGTCGGTCTGCTCACGCACAACTACTTGCTGGGACCGCGCGGCGATTCCAACGGCTGCGTCTCGATCAAGGACTATGATCGTTTCCTCAAAGCTTACGACAATGGCGAGTTCAATCGCCTCGTCGTGGTGCCGAGCCTGAGCGGATCGGCGACCGCCTCGCAGCGCGCGAGCACCAACTCCTGATATTTGCCTGCTGCGGCGGGGCTGCCGTTTCCCGTTCGTTAAGCCGTCATCGTCCAGAAGCAGCCCATGAGTGATCCAACGAATTCCGAGACCCCGCTGCGTACGACGTTCAAGATCAAGTTGAACGGTGACACGCTGGCGATCGCGACCGTCGGCCAGGCCTATCAATTCCTCACCAACTTCAAGTCGGTCGAGTGGATGGAATTCCGTTCCCTGCATGAGGACGCCGTCGCGGCCCTCGAAGGCGCGGCCGGTAACGCGATGCTGGCGGTGCAGGCGACCAACGCCGTGCGCGCGCTGTTCGTGAGCGCGAAGCTGCTCTAGCGGCGCTCCATCGGAGCTATAGGCTAGGCTTTCACAACTTGAACTCCGTTCCAGGAACGGGCAAACGGTCGGCAAAGACCGTTGCCGCAAGCCCATAAGTTTCAAACTTGCTTTCAGGGAGAACCCACCATGAAACGCCGTACATTTCTCACGGGCGGCGCGGCCGCCGGCGCGACGACGCTGGTTGCTGCACCTGCGATCGCGCAGAGCATGCCCGAGATCAAATGGCGCCTGACCTCGAGCTTCCCCAAATCGCTCGACACCATCTACGGCACGGCGCAGACCTTCGCGAAATATATCGCCGAGGCCACGGACAACAAATTTCAGATCCAGACCTTTGGCGCCGGCGAGATCGTTCCGGGCTTGCAGGCGCTCGATGCCGTCAGCACGTCCTCGGTGGAGATGGCGCAGACCCCGCTCTATTTCTACATCGGCAAGGAGCCTGCGCTGGCCTATGCCACCGGCGCGCCCTTCGGCATGAACCATCGCCATCAGGAATCGTGGTGGCACTTCGGCGGTGGCGCCGACCTCACCAATGAGGCGCTGAAACCGTTCAAGGCGCACGCGATTCTCTGCGGCAATTCCGGCACCCAGATGGGCGGCTGGTTCCGCAAGGAGATCAAGACCGTCGACGACCTGAAGGGTCTCAAATTCCGCATCGCCGGCATGGGCGGCCATGTGCTGGCAAAGCTCGGGGTCGTTCCGCAGCAGATCGCAGGCGGTGACATCTATCCGGCGCTGGAGAAGGGCACGATCGACGCGGTCGAGTTCGTCGGTCCCTATGACGACGAGAAGCTCGGATTCCAGAAGGTCGCCAAGTACTACTACTTCCCCGGCTGGTGGGAAGGCGGCGCCATGCTGCACATGATCGTCAACGACGAGAAATGGGCCTCGCTGCCCAAGCAGTACCAGGCGATCGTCAACCAGGCGGGCGCGGCGGCCGGCGCCTGGATGCTCGAGAAATACGACAGCGTGAATCCGGCGGCGCTGAAGCGGCTGCTCGCCAACGGCGCGGAGCTGAAAGCGTTCCCGCAACCGGTGCTGGAGGCCTGCTATAACGCGACCCAGGAGCATTTGAACGAGCTCGCCGCCAAGAGCGAGCTGTTCAAGCGGACCAAGGACAGCCACGACGCGTATATGAAGGAGCTGCTGTTCTATACGCAGATCGCGGAGAATTTTTACGACAATTACCTGCTCAGCAAGATGCGCAACAAGAGCTGAGCACAGGCACAGGGGCGCGGTGTTCTCGGGCGTGATCCAAAAGGACACTGTCATTCCGGGGCGCGCCGCTTGGCGCGAGCCCGGAATCCATTTCACCGCGCGTTGTGTTGCCCGGTGGATTCTCAGATGCGCAATTGCGCATCATAGCTCGCGACTTCGTCGCGCCCCGGAATGACGGCGGAGGGAGCAGCTTACACCGCTCCCAATCCAAGCTTCGCATAGATCCTTCGCGCATAGGCACCGAATGCGTCGGTGGTCTTGAGCGGCAGGTCGCGGGGGAAGGGCAGGTCGATCGGGAAATAGTCGGCCATCTTCGCAGGTCCTGCGGTCAGCACGGCGCAATGCGAGGACAGGAACACGGCCTCCTGGATCGAATGCGTGACGAAGATGATGGTCTTGCCGCTCTGGCGCCAGATCCGCAGCATTTCCAGATTCATCTGCTCTCGCGTCAGCGCATCCAGCGCGCCGAACGGCTCGTCCATCAGGATCAGCTTGGGATCGTGGACGAAGGCGCGCGCGATCGCGGTGCGCTGCTGCATGCCGCCGGAGAGCTGCTGCGGATATTTCTGCTCATAGCCGGCGAGCCCGACCAGGTTGAGCAGATCGCGCGCCCGCTCGCGCGCGGCCTTCATGGGCAGGCCGACGATCTCGGCCGGCAATAGCACGTTGTCCAGGATGGTGCGCCACTTCAGGAGCAGCGCCTGCTGAAACACCATGCCGACGTCGCGGGTCGGGTCGAACGGGCTCTTCGCGTTGCCGATCGTCACGGTGCCGCCGTCGGCGTCGTGCAGGCCGGCCAGGATCTTCATCACCGTGGTCTTGCCGCAGCCGGACGGGCCGACCAGTGAGACCAGCTCACCCTCCTGCACGTCCATGGTGACGTCGGACACCGCGAGAAACTCGGCGCCGCCGCTGCGATAGACCTTGCGGACGCCTTGCAGGCTGATGAAGGGGGCCGAGCTCATGCCAGCCATTTATTCAGGTTGGCGGCGACGAAGGCATCGTCGCTGAGGTCGGCGTGCTCACGGGTGACGCGATCGATCTCCTCCTTCTGGCCGGGGCTGAGGCCTTCGTTCGGATCGAGGCACCACAGACCTTTCATCAGGCCCTGGCGCCTCAGAACTTCATGGCAGCCTGCGATGCAGCCGTGAAAATCATTGGCGACGTCGAAGAAAGCGCTGTTGCAGTCGGTGACGCGGGCATCAAGCGCGAGCAGGTCCGCGGGTACGCTGTCCTTGTGCCGCGTTGCCTTGCAACGCTCGAACTGCTTGATCGCGCTCGCGGTCCAAACCGACCAATGGCCGAGCAGGCCGCCTTTGAAATAGGTCCGCGTGGTGCTGCCGTTCTCGCGAAGGTCGAACGGCAGCATCAGGTCGAGCAGGATGTGATCGTCATTGCCGGTGTAGAGCGCGACGCGGTCGAGCGCGCCGGCCGCCGCGACGCCGCGCAGCACATCGAGGGTCCGGTAACGGTTGAAAGGCGCGATCTTGATGGCGATGACATTGTCGATCGAGGCGAAGCGCTGCCAGAAACGGCTCGACAGGACAACCCCGCCGACGGCCGGCTGAAGATAGAAGCCGATCAGCGGGATTTCGGCGGCGACCGCCGTGCAGTGGGCGATGATCTCGTCCTCGGAGGCGCTCTTCATCGCGGCGAGGCTGAGCAGGCCGGCGTGATAGCCGATGTCGCGCGCGGTGCGGGCTTCGGCGGTTGCCTGGCTGGTTGGGCCGGCAAGGCCTGCGACCATTGCCAGCGCACGCTTGGTCCAGTGTGCTGCCGTCTCGGCGGCGAGCTCGAGCACGGGGCGGTAGAGGCCGACGTCGCGGATCGCGAATTGGGTGGTGTGCACGCCGACCGCAAGGCCGCCTGAGCCCGCGTCGATGTAATAGCGCGTCAGCGCGCGCTGATGCGTCTTGTCGAGCTGGCGCTCGGCGGTGAGGGCGAGGGGATGCGCCGGCATCACGGTGCCGTCGGCGATCAGCTTGCGGATGTCGCTGTGGATCTGGCTGTGATGCATGATGTCCTATCCGAATTCGGGGCCGGCGACGGCGAATGGCATTTCTTCGGCGGCGATGGTGGCGGCGCCGAACCGCATGCGCTGGAACGGACGCTCGATGGTCCAGCCGGCAGCCAGCAATCCATCCAGGAGTACGCCTTGCGCGGCGACGGCGTCGAGCAGCATCGGACTGGTCTCGGAGCGCACGATCGCGTCAACCAAGGCCAGAGCTGCCGCGGCGTCGTCCGCGAACAACGGGCCGATATGGCGGGCGGTTCTGCCGTCGCGAACCAGCGCGATGGCGCCGTTCGCGGACACGATCCGCGAGCCGGTGCGCTGTGCGAAGGCGGAGAGCAGGGCAGACCGGTCGAAACCTGTGGCCCGCCGGTCCCGCATACGAAGCGCATCGAGTGTTGCGGATGACGGGGGCGGCGCTTCGGCTCGCGCGGGTTTCATCAGCTTCAGGCGGCGCAATTGCAGCGTCGGTGTAAACCCCAGCGGTCCGTACACCTCGGCGCCGTCGGGCGTGGCGTCGAGCCAGCTGGTCAGGCCGTTCTGGCGCGCGGTTTCCAGGCAGGCGTCGACGAGACGGGTGGCAAGGCCACGGCGGCGATGCGTGCCTGATACCAGCACCATGCTGATCCAGGCGTTGTTGCCGGAATAGGGCAGCAGGGCTGCGGTCGCGACCAGTCGCGCACCGTCACGAATGCCGAACACGACGCCTTCACGCAGGAAGATGCGCCAATCGTCCTCGATCTGGTTCCAGTGCGCCTCCGTCGATAGCGCGAGCCCTGCCAGCGCGTCGTCGACGCCAAGCTTGAGGATGGGCGGGGCGTCAGTAACGGCCATCGCGCACCTCGTATTTGGTGGGCTTGCCGAGGCTCGGCATGGCGCGCGAGACCCAATCCGCGGTCCAGGCGATCAGTTGCTCGGTGTCGACGACAGGCAGGCCGAACAGTTCGACCGCCCTTGACGTGTCGGTCAGCCACGCCGTCGGCTCCTCCTTGCCTGTCAGCACCGGTGCGCGGCCGAACCTTGCGCCGAATTTTTGGGCGAGATCGCGCACCGCCAAAATCTCGTGGCCGCTGACGTTGATCGGCGAGGTCGGCGTCGTGCAATGCGCGAGGCAGCGCAGTGCCTGCGCCGAGGCGTCGCCCTGCCAGATGAAATTGACATGGCCGAGGCTGACGTCGATCGGTGTACCCGCGAGCACTTTCGTCGCGATGTCGTGCAGGACGCCGTAGCGCATGTCGATTGCGTAATTGAGGCGGAACAGCCGTCCCGGCGTTGCGAACTTATGCGAGAAATACTCGAACATCCGCTCCCGGCCGACGCAGGATTGCGCGTATTCGCCGGGCGGGTTCGGCGCCATGTCCTCGGTCGAGCCTTTGCCGTCGACCGGCACGAACGGATAGATGCAGCCGGTCGAGAACGCGACGATGCGCGAGGACGGGAAGGCCTGCGCGACCAGCGCCGGCACGTGCGCGTTCATGGCCCAAGTCAGCGACAGATCGCCCTCGGCGCCGAATTTTCTACCGGCCATGAAAATGATGTTGGGTGTCTTCGGCAGCGCCTGGATCGCGCGCTCGTCCATCAGGTCGCAACTGATGGTCTCCACGCCGCGCGCCTGCAGCCACTCCTCAACACCGGCTTCGCTGAAGCGGGCGACGCCGATCACGCGGCGATCCGGGACGGCGGCTTTTGCGAGCCCCGCCAGCGTCGGCCCCATCTTGCCGCCGACGCCGAGGATCATGATGTCGCCCTCGACTTTCTTGAGGTCGTCGATCAGCGCCTGGCTCGGCCGGCACAGGAGATCGTCGAGGGCAGCGATATCGGGGATGGTCTTGGGCAGCGTCTGGCGTGTGAGCAGCATGGATCTGGTCCCCGGTCCTAGTTCTGTCGTTGTCAGGTCTGTCTTGCGTCGCCGACCACGAACATGCGTTCGAGGGCGAGCACCAGGCCGTAGAGCGCGACCCCGAGCAGTGTCAGCAGCACGACCGCCATCACCATCGCGGGCGTGTCGAGCGAGGACTGCACCTGGATCATGAGGTAGCCGAGCCCGCGCTCGGAGGCGATGAATTCCCCGACGATGGCGCCGGCGACCGCGAGGATGGCGCCGACCTTCATGCCGGAGAATATGTAAGGCAGCGATCCCGGCAGCTGGATCTTGCGAAACAACGTCCAGCGCGAGCCGCGCAGCGATTTCACGAGGTCGAGCAGGTCCGGCTCGACCTCGCGCAGGCCCCGCGCGGTGGTGAGCAGGATCGGAAAGAAGCAGATGCTGAAGGCGATCAGGATGTTCGGCACGATGCCGTAGGAGAACCAGACGATGAAGAGCGGGCCGAGCGCGACCTTCGGGATCATGTTCAGTGTCACGAACAGCGGCAGCAGCACGAGGCTCAGCAGCGGCGCCCAACTGAAGATCACCGCGAGCGCGACGCCGACGAAGGCGCCGAGCGCGAAGCCGCCGAGGATCTCGATCGCCGTCACCAGCGTGTTGGCGCCCCAGGCATAGCTCGCGGTTCCCAGCGTCTGCACGGTCGCGAGCGGGGAGGGCAGGATGAATTTCGGCACGTGGAAGGCGTCGACCAGGACCTGCCAGAGCACGAGCACGGCGAGGTGCACGATCAGGATGATCGCAAACCTGCGCGAGGCGCGTGCGCTGTCTCCTGCCACCGGTTGCTCCCTGTTGGCGCGGCGGCGATGCCGCAAATCTTCAGCCTAAGCAGCCGCAAGCCTAACCGCCCTTGAGGAAAGTTTCAACCAGTTGGTTGATTATGGCCGGAGCGAGTGGAGCACGAGGTCGGCGACGTGCCTGCGACGGGCGCGGCGCTGGGCGCGGCTCGACAGGTCCTTGCCGAAAATCGCCGACAGCGTCGGCGTGTTGGAGAAGAAGAAATAGCTGAGGCCGGCAATGGAGATATAGAGTTGGACCGGATCGATCCCCTTGCGGAACACGCCCGCGCGCACGCCTTCGTTGAGGATGTGCGAGACGCTCTTGACCAGCGGGGAATGCATCGCCTCCAGCCGGGTCGAGCCGCGGACGTGGCGGGCGCCGCTGCGGTTCTCGTCGTTCAAAAGCACGATGAAATCGGGGTTTGCGGCCAGATGGTCGAACGAGGCTTCGATCAGCCTGCGGATCGCCTTCTCCGGTGGCAGGCCTTCGAGATTGAGCCGGCGCTCCTGCTCGCGGATGTCCTCATAGACCCATTCGAGTACGGCGAGGTAGAGCGCGTCCTTGTCGCCGAAGTAATGATAGACGAGCTGCTTGTTGACGCCGGCGCGCTCGGCGATCTCGTCGACGCGGGCCCCCGCAAGGCCATGCCGGGCGAATTCCAGCCGCGCCGCGGTGAGCAGTTTCTTGCGGGTGGCGACGGGGTCGCGCCGCTGCGGCACGGTGTCGCCAGATCGTTTTGCGGTCATTTCCAACCAAACAGTTGACAAGTTGAGGGCGGGCTTGTTGCATTGGTATCCTTCCATGGGGAGAGCGACAAGCCGGGTCGCGGCAATGAGGAGAGGTGCGATGAAGCATTTGCAAGCGGCGGGCTCTGCCCTGGTATTGGCGCTGGCGCTCGGTTTGCCGGCGGTGCCGGCGAGCGCGGGCGAGGCTGTGAACCTGATCCTCAACTGGACGCCGACGGCCGACCACTCGCCGTATTATTACGCCAAGGCGCAGGGCTGGTACGAGAAGGCGGGCATCGACCTCTCCATCGAGGTCGGCAAGGGCTCCGGCGTCTCCGCCGCCAAGGTCGGCTCCGGCGGCTCGCCCTTCGGCGTCGCCGATCTCGCCACCATGCTGGTGGCCAAGAGCAAGGGCGCCGACACCGTTGCCGTGATGAGCGTCTACGCCAATACCGGACAGACCTTCTACTGGCTGAAGAGCTACGGCGTGAACGGGGTGAAGGATTTTGCCGGCCACAAGATCGGCAATCCGCCCGGCGATGCCTCGCGCGTGATGTGGCCGGCCTTCGCCAAGGCCGCAGGCCTTGCACCCGATGCCGTCGGCTTCGTCAATGTCGGGCCGACCGCGAAGATCGCGGCGTTGAAGAGCCACACCGTCGACATCATCAGTGACTTCTACAACGAGCACGATCTGAAGGTGATCGAGTTCGGACAGGACCTCGGCTACGTCAACTGGAAGGACATCGGGCTCAATCCTTACGGCAACTCGCTGATCGTCAACGGCGCTTACCTGCAGAAGAATCCGAAGGTCGTCGAAGACTTCGTGCGTGTCACGCAGAAGGCCTTTGCCGCCTGCGTCGCCGACGCCACGCCGTGCCTGAAGGCGCTGCTCGACCAGGTCTCCGGTCTCGACAAGGAGAACCAGGAGCGCCAGTGGGAGCGCATCAAGTTCCTGATGACGGACGAGTTCACCACCACCAAGGGTCTCGGCTGGATCGACGGCGAGCGGATGAAGAAGGACTACGATCTGGTCCACACCTATCTCGGCATGGAGAAGCCATTCGACGTGACGACGGCGTTCACGACGAAGATGCTGGATCCGAGCATCAAGATGGACGCGAGCAAGGTGAAGAGGTAAGGGGCAGCCGTTGCCCCGTTCTCCGCACCTGCCCCGGACGTAGCGCAGCGTCCCTTAGACGGTGCGCTGCAGAGCCGGGGCCCATTTTACCGAGAGCATGATCCGGGAGGCGTGGGTCCCGGCTCTGCGCAGCAGCGTTGCACGCTGCAGCCCGTCCGGGACACGAAAGCGGCTCCAGCCTGCCCATCCCCCAGGTATTCCCACGGAGAATTAACCGGCCATTAACCATATCCGCCGCATCGTTAACCATTCAATAACAGGGAACGAGTCGGCCGCTATGGAGGCTGCAGTCAAACCTCAACGCCAAATGGTGCGCCTGCGCGGGCGCTCCTACGTGGCCTTCGTGTTCACGCCGACGGTTCCGGTTCTGGACTGGCTGCACGAGATCGACGCGACCATCGCCCGCTCACCGGGCTTCTTTGCCGGCCGGCCCGTGGTGATCGACCTGTCCTCGGTCGACCTCAGCCAGTCCGGCATCGGCCATCTGCTCACCAGCCTGCAGGACCGCAACATCCGCGTGCTCGGGATCGAGGGCGTGGAGGAGGCCAGGTTGACCCCGATGATGCCGCCGCTGCTGTCGGGCGGACGCAGCTGCGTGGTCGAGCCAAACGCGCCCAAAAAGGCTGAGGCGAAGACCGAGGCCAAGCCGACCTCACTGCTGCTCGAAAACCCGGTGCGATCGGGCCAGACCGTGATCTTCCCCGAAGGCGACGTCACCATCCTCGGCTCGGTCGGTTCCGGCGCGGAAGTCGTCGCCGGCGGCTCGATCCACGTCTACGGCGCCCTGCGCGGCCGCGCCATGGCGGGCGTGAACGGGCACACGAGTGCGCGCATCTATTGTCAGAAGATCGAGGCCGAACTGCTTGCAATCGATGGATTTTATCAGACCGCCGACGATATCGACGCCGCTCTTCGCGGGCGGCCGGCCCAAGCCTTCCTGCAAGGCAACACCATGCGAATTACCGCGCTGAACTGACCAGAAGGAGATTTTCGAGATGGCCAAGGTACTGGTCGTGACATCAGGCAAGGGCGGGGTCGGCAAGACCACGACCACCGCCGCGCTGGGGGCCGCGCTCGCGCAGCGCGGCGACAAGGTCGTCGTCGTCGATTTCGACGTCGGCCTGCGGAACCTCGACCTCGTGATGGGGGCCGAACGCCGCGTCGTGTTCGACCTCATCAACGTGGTGCAGGGCGTTGCCAAACTCCCGCAGGCGCTGATCAAGGACAAGCGTCTGGAGAATTTGTGGCTGCTGCCGGCCTCGCAGACCCGCGACAAGGACGCGCTGACGGAAGAGGGTGTCGGCAAGGTCATCGAGGATTTGCGCGGCCGCTTCGACTGGGTGATCTGCGACAGCCCGGCCGGCATCGAGCGCGGCGCCTCCATGGCGATGCGCTTCGCCGACGAGGCCGTGATCGTCACCAATCCGGAAGTGTCGTCGGTGCGCGATTCCGACCGCATCATCGGCATGCTCGATTCCAAGACCGTGCGAGCCGAGAAGGGCGAGCGGGTCGAGAAGCACATTCTCATCACCCGCTACGATCCCTCACGCGCCGCGCGCGGCGAGATGCTGACGATCGAGGACATCCTCGAGATCCTCGCGACACCCTTGCTCGGCATCATCCCCGAGAGCCAGGACGTGCTGCGCGCCTCCAACGTCGGCACGCCGGTCACGCTGTCGAACGCGGACGGCGCACCGGCGCGGGCCTATATCGACGCGGCGCGCCGGCTGTGCGGCGACACCGTTCCGATGCAGGTGCCGACCGAGCGCAAGGGCTTCATGGATCGTCTGCTGCGACGGAGGGCGGCATGAGCATGGGTCTGCTCCGACTTCTCCGCGGGAACAAGGCCTCTGCACCCGTCGCGCGCGAACGGCTGCAGATCCTGCTTGCCCATGAACGCGGAATGCGTGGCCAGCCCGATCTGCTCGGCGTGCTGCGTGAGGAAATTCTCGCTGTCGTCTCCAAGCATGTGACGCTGGATCCGACCAAGGTCATCGTGCGGCTCGAGCGCGGCGACGATGTGTCGACCCTGGAGGTCGATATCGAGGTGCCCAATGATTTCGAGCGCAAGAAAGCGGCGGTCGCGTAGGGGGCGCGACTGACGGCGGCCCATTTGGGGTGGGTGAGAAGGCGGTCCGCCGGGCATGGCGGGCCGCCTTTGTCGTTCGTGTCGCTTACGTTCCCCGGCCTGCCGATGTGATCGACGGCGGGCGGAACGGGACCTGCGGCAAGATCATTATCTGAGACCGCGGGAGAGTCGAGCCAGACCCCGCGGCCTCATCAGACGGAGAGCGCCCATGATGTCCGAGGTTCAGGTCCATACCGTTGCGCGGCAGATGCTCGAACAGCACGGTTTTGCTGCGATCGCCAAGGCCGCCGAGCAGGCCCAGGCCTGCGAGGGCCGCGGCGAGGGCGAAGAGGCCAGAGAGTGGCGTCACATCGCCGATGCCATGAAGATCATACGCGGGCCTCACCAGAGCTGAACCACCTGCAGGGGCAGGCGCCTCAACGGCCGTCGTGCTCGGTTCCCTGCGATGAGGATCTGCGGGTTTGCGGCTGGCTGCGGTCCCCTGCCTCCTTGCAGGGAAGCTGCTCCCAAGTCCCGTCAGGCGCCTGCTGATAGGCGCTGCAGCTCGAGGAGGGCGAATTGCCCTCGGCTTTTTGGCTGTCTGAATTCTTCGCCAGCACAGGGCCCGTCAGCACCGTGGCGGCCGCGAGCGTGCCGGCGAAAACGACATGGATCATCCGCATGAGAGATTCCTGTTCGAATTCGAAGAGGCCCGCATGCTTTCCAGAATTGTGAACAATTTTTGGCCGGCGCAAAATCTCCCTGCGGCGTGCTTAACGCCGCGAAAGCTGCCTGCTAGCCGCCTTTGGCGCGGATCAGGCCGGCGAGGTTGCTCTTCTGAGTCTCGCACCAATTGGGCATGCCGAGGCGGCGCTGGTTGAGATCGGTCGCCTGGGTCGCCACGGCGACCTCGGCCATCAAATCGTCGTCCTGCTTCTCTCCCATCTTGCCGCCGGTGTGCATCCATGCAATCGCCTTGCGCACCTTCTCGGTGGTGCCTTGGGGCAGGTGCATCTGCTCCGCCTTCTGCACCAGGTCCTGGTAGGCCACGTCCGTGCCCGGGCATTCGACCTTGGCGGCGAAGGCCTGCAAGACCAGTGTGACATAGGTCGAGCGTGTGTGGTCATCGGCTTGGGCCGGAGCGGCGATCAGCAACAGGCCAGCGATCAGCAAACCGTAGCGCATCCTCAGGTATCTCCTCCGTTTTTTGAGAGGCTAGCGTCCGGCGGGCCGCTCGGCAATGGTGCCGGGGCGAATTTGTCGCTTCCCCCTGCGGTGCGCTATCGTGGCCCGAAATCCGGCCGCGGAGAGTGACATGAGCCTGTTCAGCACCCCGTTCGATCCTGCCCGTGACACCGCACTCGTCACCGGCGCGGGCAACGGCATCGGCCGCGCGATCGCGCAGGCCTTGGTCGGCGAGGGCGTCCGGACCGTGTTCGCCGATGTGAACGCCGAGCGGGTGACGGCCGCGATCGGCGCCAGCCGGCGGCCTGAATTGGCGGTGCCCTGGGTCGGCGATCTCGCCGAGTTGGATGCGTGCGACGCGCTGCTTGCCGCCGCGAACGCAGCATTGGGCGAGATCACGCATTTGGTCCACAGCGCGTCGCCACCGCGGCGGGAGGCCGATCATGTGTTCGCGGTCGATCGCAGGATCTGGCAGCAGATGCATGCCGTCAATCTCGATGCCGGCTTTCACCTGGCGCGCGAACTCGCAAAGCGGCTGATCGCGGCGAAGCGGCCGGGCTCGTTCCTGTTTCTCACCTCGCTGCATGCGGGCACGCCGCGCAACCTGCCGCACTATTCAACGGCGAAGGCGGGGCTGGCGATGCTGGTGAAGGAGCTGGCCAAATCGTTTGGCCGCTACGGCATCCGCGTCAACGCGCTGGTGCCCGGCGCGATCGCGGCCGGCGGGTTCGTTGCGGATCCCGCGCTGGCACGGCACATTCCGCTCGGGCGCCTCGGTGAGGCCAATGACCTCGCACCGATGGCGCTCGCGGTGCTGTCGAACAAGCTCTCCGGTTACGTCACCGGCGCGGCTTTCGTCGTCGACGGCGGATTGTCGCTGACGAACTGGTTCGAGCCGCCGTCCTTTGCTGAATAGTCAGCGTCGCCAGGCCGGCACCGGATCGAGCGGTGTCCGATAGAGCTCGTTGTGATCGCGATCGGTGACTCGCACCGCGCAGCCCTTCTGCTGCAGCTCCGGCTTCACCTGCGACAGCTCGGTCGCCAGTTGATCGGCTCGATCGGAGGCAACCTCGATGTCTTCGAGAATGATTCCGCCCTGGTTCCTGAACTCTTCACCAACCACAAGATCGAAGGAGTAGTAAGGCATCAGAATTCCCCCGGTGTGAGGAGCTGAGCTTCGGTGGAAGTCTCAACACATGTCGGATGGTACCACTGAGTCGATATCCAGCGGATGAACAGGCCGCGCAATCTCTGTGCTTATGGCGCAGAAATGATGTGCAGCATGTTGGTCCATTAAGAATTTATTAAATACGTGGCGTGATCATGAAGCATGGAATTGCAGCAGAACCGGGCTCCGGGAACCGGCAGCTGCAAGAGAAGGCCGCCGGCATAGCTCCCGACGGCCTTTTCTCTTGAGCGAAAGATGACCTGCGCGTCGCTTTCCGTAATTGCCCGGACTCAACGCACGACATCGACTCGGACAGCTTACGCGACGTCGTAGCGGCGCCGTGCTGTTGCGTGCCTCTAGCGCAACGGCATCGGCGGACGCACGATTGGTCCGTCGTCATCGGCAACGGCTTCAGTCGTGGTGACAGGTGCGGCCGATGGCGGCGGAATCGCGGCAGCTCGCGAGGGCGGCGGCGGAGGCGCGAGCGGCGCAGGCGAAGAGGCCGGCATGTAAGTGTGCGACACGACCGGTTTCGGTTTGCGAACCGGCGGCGGTGACGGCAGCGCAGCTGCGCGTGCGCGCGGATCGAGAGGCTTGACCTCCGCTGTCGGCTTCGGCGCGGGCGGCTTTGCCATCTCGCGGGCCATCTGCTCCTGTCCGGCCTTCAACTCGGCGATGTTGGCCTTGAGCTGCTCGATCTGCTGCGCCATCGCGGCGAGGTCGCGCGTCATCGATTGCACCGACTGCGCGGCATCGGATGGTGTTGCCGCAGGCGCGGCGGCTGCAACCTGGGTCGCAGGCGGCGCTATGGGTTGAACGGCCGTTTGATCGACCGCCGCTTGTGCCGCAGGCGGGGCAGCTTGCTCCGCGGCCGGCGCGGCTTGGGCGGCGGCGACCGGCGCGGTCTGCGATGTGGCGGACTGCGATGTCAGAGGCAGCAGCGACGCCAAGACCGGGGTCCATTCGGCGAGCATTTGTTTGGCGGTATCGCCGTGCTTCTCCCACGCGATGGTGGCGGCTACGCTTCCTCCGGCAAACAGGAACGTGACGAATGCACCGCGCATCCAGTTGCCTACGGCAGATCGCTTCCGCGGGCCATGACCGTCGTTCGCTGCGACGCGTACGGCAGTATCAACCGAGGGTGGGGGTGCCGCCGGCGGCTCCGAGACAGGACTGAACCGGGGCTCCAGAGAGATTTTGCGCTCAAGCGAGAACCTGGGCTCCGGCGCGAATTTCGGTTCCGGACGCGTCGTGACGTCAGGTGCCAGCGCGGGCGCAACGCTGATGGGACGCGAAGCCCGCACGATGTCGGGTGAAATCTGAATCGCGTCGTGCGGATCGTTGTCCTTGACCGTGTCCTTCACGATCTCATCGACGATTTGCTTAGGGTTCAGCGTCGCGAGCATCGCAGCTCCTTTGAAGCCCGGGTGCTTGAAGCCCGGGTGTTAAGTCCTGGTCGCATTGGCGCGAGCCGATCTGGTGCGGCGAGCCGGGCAAATCCGATCAGCCCGGCCCGATGACGCACGAGTCCAGCCGGGTTTGACCAAAGCAAGGCGAGGGGATGGAGATGATGCGACGCTCTTCCGCCGTTTGTGGTGATGGAACCCAATTTGTCGAACACGCGCATGTGTTCCGCGCCGCCTTGTTTTCAGCACGATTTTGTCAGCATCTGGGGAGGCTGGGGGCGTTGCTATCGCTATTCGGGGGCCGGGGGTGCCAAGATCCATACTCGCTTTGTTCGTTGTTGCCTTGCTGCCGCTGGGCGGCTGCATGCAGGCAACGCTTTCGCCGTCGAGCGACGCGAGCATGACGCCGCGCGACCGGCAGTTGCTCGCGCATACGCCTTACGCGAAGGCGAACGTGCCCGAGCAATATCTCCGCCACGTCGTCGATTACCACCGCAAGGAGCAGCCAGGCACTATCCTCGTCGATACCGACGCGCGCTACCTCTATTACGTGCTGCCTGAAGGCAAGGCGATCCGCTACGGCGTTGCGGTCGGCGAGGAAGCCATGGCGTTCTCCGGCGTTGCGCGGGTTGGCCGTCTGGCGGAATGGCCCGACTGGGTTCCGACGGCAGACATCCAGGCGCGGCTCGGACCTTATCCGGCGCGCGTTCCCGGCGGTCCGGCCAATCCGCTGGGTGCGCGCGGCATCTATCTCTATACCGGCAACAAGGACACGCTCTACCGCATCCACGGCACCAACCAGCCGGAATATATCGGGCAGGCAATCTCGTCAGGCTGCATCCGGATGCGAAACGAGGACGTGATCGATCTGTACGATCGGGTGAAGCTCAATTCGATGGTCGTCGTGCTGCCGCCCGGACAGAGCGCGCGAGCGGAGGCCGGCGGAGGCTGGCGAGGCTAAGGAAATTCGTGCGCGCTGCGACTCTCGCGCGACGATCTTGCGCTAGTTCTCAGGCCGAGCGACCCGCCATTGCAGCGTCATGGCGTTGCCGTTGGCATCGCCCGGCGCCTTGTCGGCCGGTGAAGTGTAGAGCGGACGGTAGCGGTACGCCCACATCCTGCTGCCGTCGTCGCGGCTGATCACGGTGAAGTCGCCGACGGCTTTGGCGTCGGCCGTAGCGGCGAGCGGCACCCAGCTCTCGGTGCACTTGCCGTTGCAGCTCGACGTCTTTCCGGTAGTGTCGCGCTCATAGGTATAGAGCGTCATTCCGTTGAGATTGACGAGCTTGGGACCCTGCTTGGTCAGGATGACTTTGGCTGGAGCCACCGGTGCCTCGACCTTCGGCGGAGGAGGGTCTCCGCCGCCATGGCCGCCCGCCACAGCATGACTGGCCGAGAGCGTCATGGCTGCGGCCATAACGAGGAACCTGAACATCCGGAACTCCGTCCCGCAAAAGTTAATCGCGCGTTAAGCGTGCAATGCGGCCGACGTTAGCAGCTGAAAGTTAGTTCCTGGTTTAGCCCGCCGCGACAATTGCGGACGCGTCTGAAATCAGACCTGCACTTCGCGCAGCGGCGCGCGACTGAGCTCATTGCCGGCGGCAATCGCCTTGTGCAGCAGCCGCATCAATTCCTCGCCCTCCTTTGCGCTGAGGCCGCGCAGGATGATGCGCTGGGCCGATTCCACGGCCGGCGTGACCTTGCGCAGGGTACGCCGACCCTCGTCGGTAATCCCGAGCTCGCGGGCGCGGCGGTCGCGGCTTGAGGCGCGGCGCTCGATCAGCCCCTTCTGCACCAGGCGATCAATCACGCCGGTGATGGTGGTGCGGTCGTAGGCGATCAATCCTGCGAGCGTCACCTGGTCGAGCCCCGGATTGGCCTTGATGGTCGCCAGCGCGGCGTATTGCACCGGCGTCAGGTCGAAGCCGGCATCCTCGACCTCGGCCAGAAACACGGCAACCGCGATCTGCTGGAACCGGCGCGCCAGATGCCCGGGCATGTCGTTGTTGTCTTTCACCGCATTCTCCTCAGACCGGGCGCGACGTGTACGATCGTTGACAAGTATACTGATCATCAGCATACTGATCAATATCAAGAATGTTTGACGGGAGAGCTCATGCAATTCCATCTGAATGGATTTCAGCCGGGCGATCCTGAATTCGCCGATCCCGCCGAGCGCGTTCAGGCCTCGGGCGCCACGGGCGCCGTGCCCGACGAAGTCGATGTCCTCATCGTCGGCTGTGGCCCTGCGGGCCTCACACTCGCCGCCCAGCTTGCGCAGTTCCCCGATATCAAGACCTGCATCATCGAGCAGAAGCCCGATCGGCTGCTGGTCGGGCAGGCCGACGGCATCGCTTGCCGCACCATGGAAATGTTTCACGCCTACGGCTTCAGCGAGCGCGTGCTGAAGGAGGCCTATTGGGTCAACGAAACGACGTTCTGGAAGCCGGACGAACGTTCGCCCGAGACCGTCATCCGCAGCGGCCGTGTGCAGGACGTCGAGGACGGGCTATCTGAATTTCCGCACGTCATCCTCAACCAGGCACGCATCCATGACGGCTTTCTCGACGTCATGCGCAAATCGCCGGCCAAGCTGGAGCCCTTTTACAGCCGCCGCCTCATCAACCTCGAGGTCGACCAGTTCGCGGCTGTCGACGATCATGCCGTGACCGTGCGGCTCGAGCGGATCGATACCGCGCATGAAGGAGAGATCGAGACGATCAGAGCGCGCTATGTCGTCGGCTGCGATGGCGCCCGCAGCACCGTGCGCAGGTCGATCGGCCGCGAGCTGCACGGCGATTCCGCCAACCACGCCTGGGGCGTGATGGACGTGCTGGCCGTGACCGATTTTCCGGACATCCGCTTCAAGTCGCTCGTCCAGTCGGCGAAGGATGGCAGCCTGCTGATCATCCCGCGGGAAGGCGGCTACATGGTCCGCATCTATGTCGAGCTCGCCAAGCTCGAGGCCGGTGAACGCGTCGCCAACCGCAATATCACGGCCGATGACGTGATCGCCAAGGCGCAGCGAATCCTGAAGCCGCATACGCTCGAGGTGAAGGAGATCGCCTGGTGGTCGGTCTACGAGATCGGCCAGCGCCTGACCGACAAGTTCGACGACGTGCCGGAGGCCGCGATCGAGACGCGTCTACCGCGCATCTTCATCGCCGGCGATGCCTGCCATACCCACAGTCCGAAGGCGGGGCAGGGCATGAACGTCTCGATGCAGGATGCCTTCAATCTCGGCTGGAAGCTCGCCGCCGTCATGCGGAAGCAGTGCGCGCCACACCTGATGCATTCCTATTCGGAGGAGCGCCAGGCGGTTGCCAAGGAGCTGATCGACTTCGACCGCGAGTGGGCAGGAATTCTCGCCTCCGCCGCCAAGGCCGGCGGCGCCGATGCCGCCAGGACGCAGGACTATTTCGTCAGGCACGGCCGCTACACCGCCGGCACGGCCACGCATTACAAGCCGTCGCTTCTCACCGGCGCCGGGTCGCATCAGCACCTCGCGCAAGGCTTCGTGATCGGCAAGCGCTTCCATTCCGCCCCGGTGATCCGGCTTGCCGATGCAAAGCCGGTCCATCTCGGTCACGCCGCGCACGCCGACGGCCGCTTCCGCATCTACGCGTTCTCGCCCGCCGAAGATCCTGCCGCCGCAGGCTCGGCCATTCGCGCGCTGTGCAATTTCCTCGCGGAGTCCCCGAAGTCGCCGGTCCGGCGATATACGCCTGGCGGCGCCGACATCGACAGCGTGATCGATCTGCGCGCGATATTCCAGCAGGGCCATCGCGAACTCGCCATCGAGGCAATGCCGCCATTGCTGCTCCCGCGCAAGGGGCGCTATGGTTTGCGCGACTACGAGAAAATGTTCTGTCCTGACCTCAAGAGCGGCCACGACGTTTTCGCAATGCGGGGCATCGATCGGACAGCCGGCTGCATGATCGTGGTGCGGCCCGACCAGTATGTTGCGACCGTGCTGCCGCTCGATGATTTTGCCGGGCTTGCATCGTATTTCGACGGGTTCATGCTGCAGGTGAGCTGAGATCCGGCAGCACCATTGCCGGCGCCGGGCCGATGAACGGCGGATGAATATTGAACCGCGCGGAGCCTGTGCTTCGTCTTTCGACGGATGAGACCTACGGAAACGGAACGCCCGTTCCGCTTGCGCGTTCCGATTCAAAAGAGGAGGAACACGCCATGAAATTCAAGAGTGTTTTACTTGCCGCATTGCTGCTCGCGCCAACAGCCGCACTGGCCGCGCCGGGCATCGTCACCGTCTCGACCGGCTTGAGGGCCGGGCCGGGCACGGGCTTTCCGCTGGTCGATCGCATCCCCGGCGGCGCCCGCGTCAACATCCATGGCTGCCTGCGCGGCAATGCCTGGTGCGACGTCAGCTTCTCAGACGATCGCGGCTGGGTGTCGTCGCAATATCTCGAATATCTCTATCGCAACCATTACGTCTATCTCCCCGACTATGTCGATGTGATCGACGTTCCTGTCGTCCCCTTCGTGCTGACGTCGTACTGGTCGAGCCACTATGGCGGACGTCCCTGGTATCGCCGCCACGCTTATTGGAATAATTACTGGAGCTCGCATCGGAGCGTCGCGACGCGGATGACGATCGATCCGCGCGCGGCTCGCATCGGTCGCGCGGCAACGCGCGACGCGGCGATAGCGCTCGAACGCAGCGGCGTGCGCGGCAAGGCCGGGGCGGCGATCTCCGGACGTGATGCCGCGACGGCGCGGCCGGATGCTGCCATCTCCAAGCGCGATGCTGCGGTGACGGTCGACCGGACTCGCGCCGGACGCAGCGAGCGTATCGTGAACGAGCGCACTGCCGTGCAGACCCGCGGTCCACGTGAGGCGCAGGGGCGCATGATGCACGACCATGCTGCAGGCCGCACCGCCGTGCGCACGCAGCCGATGACGCGTGGGCATGAGGCACCGCGCGTCTCGGCCACGCCTGCGGCTCGGCCTGCGACGCCCCGCGTCGCCCAGCCGAGTGTCAGCCACGGTTCGCCGATGAATGCCCGTGCGCAGATGCCGGCGCCGCGCGCGGCGGCACCTGCAATGCCGCATGGCGGCGGCGGCGGTGCTGCCCACATCAATGCCGCCCCTCGTGGCGGCGGTGCACCGGCCGGCGGCCCCGGCGGTGGCCATCAGAAGCACTAGCGTCGCCAAGGAAAGCCCGGCCACCGCGCCGGGCTTTTCTTCGCCAGGTCGAGGTCGCGACAATTTAAGTCGGTTTTTCGCGGGCAGATTTCATCGATCGTAACATGTCTATCCAAAGCTGTAAGTATCCACTCGGGGCAGCGGGGCACGGGAGGATGACATGAGACAGAGCCAGGCGGACTCGCGCCGCCAGAATGTCGCGAAGCGTTCGATGACGAAAGAGGCCAAACAGCTGACCGGCCTGATTGCCGGATTGCGCGAGTCCCTCGAAGGGATTCAAAAGGAACGGACGAGCATGAAGCTCACCGGCGCCGAGATGGGCATGCTCGACGAGCGCCGCAACAATCTGCTGCTCACCATCGCAGCCCTCGACGATCGCCTCTCGGCGGTGCAGGGGCTGATCGATCTGGGCCGCCCCCACATCATCCGCGTGCACTAGCGGAGTTCGGGCGTGGGACGATCGGTTTCATTGCTGATGTGACGGGACGAACCGCCCGGCGGCTGATCGAGGACGACATCAAGACGGCCCCGTGCCGTCGCAGGCGGGCAAGCCTGCGAGGGATGGAATCGGATTCCTGCGGGGCACGCTTTGCCGCCCGCCACCGCCATGCTGTGCGGATGGCACCAAATTGCCACGCTCCCGGCGAATTGCCGCCAAAGCCCGCTGCCACGAGGAGGCTGGGTGCAGGGCGACGCAAGGGGACGCGAATTGGCCTACAAGATGATCGCAGAACGCGACAACGAAAAGTACAGTTTCGCCCGCGAGAGCCGGCTGCTCATCGTGGCGAAGGCGAAAGTGTGGGCCAGCGAGGGGTGGCGGGTCGTTATCACCGATCAGGACGGCAAGGCCTACGCACCGCCCGAGTTCGATCAGCTGTCGGCGGCCTGACCGCGGGCTGGGCGAGCGGACGACATTTGAGATCGCTATTTCGACCGCGTCTGCCCAGGCCGGAGCAGGGCCGCTAGGCTGCCGGGCCCCACTGTCCGCGTCGATAGGTCTGTGCAAGCAGCCTTGCGTGCACGGCGCGAAGCTCGGCGCTCATGCGCGTTTGTCCCGTCGTGACATAGGAGAGCCAGGCGCCGTCGGCGGCCAGGCGCACGATGTGCAGATCGGGTGCGCCGTCGGTCGTGCGATGACGCTTCAGGCGCGCCTTGATCCAGTCGTTCCAGAGCCGGCGCAGCGGCGGATCGGTGACGACGACCATGCTCAATGCCGCCCACGGGGTCGCGAATCCGAACGCCTTGCCGGTGAACACCGCATTCACATAGGCCCGCGTGAAGCTGCCGCGTGGCTTCGGATCGGATCCGACTGCGGCGTCAATCTCGGCATCGACGCGAGCGAGGAGGTCGGCAAACAGGCCCTCGATCAGCGCCTGCTTGCTGCCAAAATGGTGAAATAGCCCGCCCTTGGTGACGCCGGCCGCCGCTGCGACCGCCTGCACCGTGACACCGGCGACGCCATGGTCCATGGCGATTGCCGCGGCGTGGTCGAGCAGGGCGCGCCGGACCTGCTCGGGCTGCTTGGCGCGGGTGTAGCGGTTTTCCGGCATCAATGCGCCGTGGTCTGCGAGAACAGGTTGATGATCACGACCCCTGACACGATCAGCGCGATGCCGACGAAGGCCGCAGCGTCCAGCATCTGGCGGAACAGCACGAAGGACACGGTGGCGGTCAGGATGATGCCGACCCCGCCCCAGATCGCATAGGCGATGCTCAAGGGGATGACGCGGATCGCGACCGACAGCGCGTAGAAGGAGGCGACATAGAACAGCACCATGGCCAGTGTCGGCCACGGCCGGGTGAACTGCGCGGATTGCTGCAGGAAGGCCGATGCGGTGACCTCGAAAACGATGGCGAGGGCGAGCGCTGCGTAGGCATTGAAGGCGGAGGTCATGGTCGGCCTAGTGCGAAAGAAAGATACCGCACGGTATGTTTAGCATGCGGCGCTCGGCTTTGGCCGGCAGCAGGTATCACATGTGAGTGACGGGCCTGCGACGTTGGCGGAAACGCGGCATGACGCCGCCGCGCGATTCTCGGATTACGCTGCGCGCCATACGAGCTACGATGCGTGCTTGTGTCGCTCGACAATAGACCCTACGGACCTCCTTCATGCTCGTCATCTCGATTCAAAGCCAGGTAGTCCACGGCCATGTCGGCAACAGCGCGGCCGCCTATGCCATGCAGGCGGAGGGCGTGAACGTTGCGGCGGTGCCGACGACGCTGCTGTCCAACCATCCGCGCTACCCGAGCCTGCGCGGGCGGGTGCTGGAGACCGAGCTCGTCGCCGATCTCCTGAAGGGTGTGGAAGAGCGCGGGCTCGTCGACGAGGCCGCCGTGCTGGTGACCGGCTATCTCGGCTCGCCCGGCAATGCCGCCGTGATCGCCGATTTCGTCGAGCGGGCGCTCACGCGGAATGCGAAGCTCGTCTATCTCTGCGATCCCGTGATTGGCGATGACGGCCGCGTCTATGTCGCCGACGGCATTTTGGACGTGGTCCGCCACCGGCTGCTGCCGGCAGCAAACCTGACGACGCCGAACCAGTTCGAACTTGAGCTGCTCTCGGGCCTCACGATTGCGGATGCGCAGGGCTTGCGGGCCGCGTGTGCGGCACTGGCTGCAACCGGCCAGATCGACGTCGTGGCAACCGGCTGTACGCTCAACGACACGGCGGCGGGACAGGTGGAGACGATCCTGTGCGCCGACGGCCGGTTGTCGCGCTTCGCGACGCCGCGCCTGCCGATCCGACCCTACGGCACCGGCGATCTCCTCACCGGTCTGATCGCGGCCCGTCTGGCCAGGGGCCAAGCGATCGAGGCCGCGGTGCGGCTTGCGGTCGACACGGTTTTTGCGGTGCTGGTGCGTACGCAGGAGGCCGGCACGGCGGAGATGCGGCTCGTGCCGCTGCCAACGCCGGGCCGCGCGCCGTAAGTCTCAGGTCGCGCGCTTGCCGGTCGATTGCGCCGATTTCTGCGGCTTCGCGGCACCCTTCTGCTCGTGCACGGCCTGGGCCTTCGGCGGTTTCGCATGGGCCGCGGCGCGCACCACCTTCCTGGACTTCGCGCTGGCGATCTGCTTCCCGTCGCCCGTGCCACGGCGCGACATGTACTCCTGGCCGTCGACGGGGCCGACATGCGGCGGATCACGGCCGAGATAGGGCCGGCCGATGCCGTACGTCTTGCCGTTGGCGTCGACCCACTTCCACAGGATTTCGGTCGAGACCCAGCGCTGCGCGCGGTTGCTGCCCTGGGTGCTGACGATGTCGGCCGCCATGCCGTGGCCGTAGCCGCCGCGCGTGCTGCCGCCATGATAGGAACGGTCGGAGGCGGCCTTCAGGCCGCTCGCGATCGACTGGCGATAGTCGTCGCGGAACGCGCTGGTGATGCCGGGTGAGAGGCCGGCGGCTTCCGCGGCGAGCAGCGTGCGAAACAGCTTTCGCTTGAAGCTCTTGTCCATGCCGCCGATGACATAATCCATCATCGACATGCCAGCGCGCTCGGCCGCCTTCGGATCCTTCCAGCCGAAATCCTGATCGACCAGCTTCGTGAAGCTGCGCATCACCGTGACTGTCTTGCCCTTGCGCTTGACGGTGACGGCGCGGCGCTCCTGGACCTTGAGCGAGTCTTCCTTTGCGGTGCGCTGATAGAGCTCCCAGAGATAGCGATCGATGCAGGCATCCATGACGAAGCATTCGTCGAGCACGGCGACGGTATCGGCTGGAGGTGATGCCTTGCTCGCAGCCGTGACCGGGCCGCTCGCGATCGCGGCGGAGGACAGCGCGTCCGTCGTCACGATTTCGGTGGGATCGGCGGATGCCAGTTTGACCGGCTCCTGCGTCGCGGCCGGCGTAGCCTCGCTGACGACGGGCTCCGGTTCAGGCGACATCTGCGGCGCGGGCGGTGCCTCGGTCGGCAGCATCAGCGTCGGATCGGCCGCAGCGAGCCTGACGGCGGGGGCGCGCGTCTCAGGTGCGGTCTCAGTGATCATCGGGGCCGGTGCCGCTGCGACGGCCGCGGCGATCTCGGCAGTCAAGGCGATGCCGTCCTCGATCATGGCAGCGCGCGGCACGTCGGCGACGTCGAGCCGGCTGAGATCCTTCGCGCGCGAGACGGCAGCCGCATTGGCGCTGCTGTTCTCGATCAGGGCAGGAGCATAGGCGGAGAGGGAAAGTGCCAGCCAGCCGGCGAGCACGGCCGAAGGGCACGCGACCGCCACCAGAAGAGACCGCCGATCGTTCATGATCCCTGCCTCCAAACGGTTCTGCCCGAACCCGACTTGCCGGACAGTGATGATGCAAACAGTCTGACGAAACAGTCTTGCATGGAAAGGCACGCAGCGCCTCGATTGTTCGGAGCATGGTGTGGCGGCGCAATGGCGTAAATCGGCGAAAATGGGCTTTTCGAGGAGGTGTTGCACAGCTGCCACGAAGGTTCCCGTTTGCTCCCAAGTGAGTTTTTGCTTGTGCGTTGCGCGCAACTTTGTTGCGGCTGGGGCGTTTGGTGGCCCATGACGCATCCCTCGCTTCGTCCCATGGACGCCTTCGACCCTACCGAACCCGCTATCCTGCACGATCGCCTCACGGACACGATCATCACCTGGACCGCCGATCAGGCGGACGACTACAGGCGGGCCAGCCGCCCCAGTGGCGATGGAACCGTGGCTTGGAAGACCTATCTCTTCGATGGCTGGGGCAACGTGCTCGGCGGCTGAGCACTGTCCATAAGACCGTCATGTCGCCGCAGATCACGATTCGGCCAACGCCTTGTACGCATTAAACATATCGCCATGCATCGCGCGCGCTGTTGCAATGCAACAAAGCATGTCGCAACGCAGCAAATCGCGCCTAAATATGCTCCGACTCTTCCACTCAGGAGCACTACCAATGAACAAGAAAACTCTGTCGATCGCCGCCGCCATCCTGACGATCGCGGGCAGCACCGCGGCTTTCGCCGCCGAATTGCCGACTTACGAGGCCAACGGATTTGCAGTCTCGCCCTTGCAGGTTCGCGTGCTCGGCGCCGCGCATGTCGAGCAGACTGCTGCGCCGACCACGGTCGCCTCGGTCCACCAGGCGAAGGTCCTCAGCCCGCGCAAGGTGAAGACCGCCGACGTCACCACGGGCGCTACCCGCTGATCTGACGTCGCGTGACGGCAGGTGGGTTCCGCGGAGAGCGGGACCCACTGCCTCGCCCGACGTCTTCCACATCGGCGCCGCTCGCGGATCGCGGGTGCAGGATCGTGCTCAATGTCCCGGCGCAGTGATTGACACCGATACCCGATTTGAGACTCGCAGCCCGGGATCTTTCCAAGCTCTCCGCGCGCGCAGCCGGACTGCAGAAGCCTTGTATTTCTATTTCGTCGCGTGCCAGCCCTGCAGCCGCGAGGGTTGAGCCGGCCGGCGCGCCGGCATAACGCTTGATCCATGGATCAGCGGACGAGCGGCGCTGGCGCTCTTTCTCGGAACGACGATGCAGTGCCGGCCCTGCTCGGCGTAACTTGCGGCCTTGCCGCAGCGCTGTTCTGGGCGCTCGGCTTTGCCGGCACGCGGCATGGGCTCAAGGTCGGCTTCACGCCGGTCGATCTGCTGGTGCATCGCTATGTCTGGTCGGGAATCGCGTTCCTGCCGCTGGTGCTGCGCGCCGGCCTCAGTGATCTCTGTGGCATCGGCTGGAGTAGGGGCCTCGTGCTGATGGTGCTCGGCGGCCCCGTGATGTCGCTGATCTCCTACACCGGCTTCCTGTTCGTGCCGCTCGGCCATGGCAGCGTGATCCAGCCCTCTTGCGCAACGCTCGGCGGCCTGCTGCTCGCAGCACTGCTGCTGAAGGAGCATATCTCCGTCTCGCGCCTTGCCGGCGCGATCGTCATCGTCGGCGGCCTCGGTGTGATCGGCGCGGAATCGATCGGCCATATCGGTGCCGACGGCGTGCTGGGCGATCTGATCTTCGTGCTCACCGGATTGATGTTCGCCGGCTTCGGCGCATCGCTGCGGCACTGGCGCGTCTCCGCCGTCTCGGCTGCGCTGGTCATCAACGTGCTGTCGCTGCTGCTGCTGCCGGTCTACATCGCGACCGTCGGCCTTGCCCATGTCGCGGCGATCGGCCTTACCGAGAACGCCATCCAGGCGCTGGCGCAGGGCGTGCTCGCGGGCCCCGCCGCGCTGTATCTCTACGCCGTCTCGGTCCAACGCCTCGGCGTGGCCCGCGCCGCGGTGTTTCCGGCCTGCGTGCCGGCGCTGACGCTGCTCACCGGCTGGCTGCTGCTCGGCGAGCCGCCGACGCTGTTGCAGACCGCGGGCCTCGTGACCGTGCTGTGCGGGTTCTACCTCGCGCAGCGGCAAAGCTAGCGCGGGCTACGCCTTCCGCACGAACTCAGACTTCAGGTTCATTGCGCCGATGCCGTCGATCTTGCAGGCGATGTCGTGTCCGTCGCTGGCGTCCTGCAGGCGGATGTTGCGCACCTTGGTGCCGCCCTTCACGACCGAGGACGAGCCCTTGATCTTGAGATCCTTGATCACGATGACGCTGTCGCCGTCGGCGAGCACATTGCCGTTGGCATCGCGCACGCCGGCGTCCTGCGACGCATCCGCGGCCGTCTCCGCCGCCCCGCTCCATTCATGGCCGCATTCCGGACAGACCCAGAGATCGCGGTCCTGATAGGCGTGCGCGGAGTTGCAGGCGGGGCATTTCATCGTGTCGGTCATGGCAGGTCTCGTCTCACCCTTATCTCGTCTCGGCGCCTCGTTCGTGGCGCGACCGTAGGGGCCGAGAACAGGAAAGCAAGGGAAAGCTGCCGGCACATCGCGCCGCCATCGTCTGCCGGTGCGATGTCACCGAAACAGTGCGACGAAGATCACGTAGAGCCAGCCCAGGCTGCCATGCTTGACGCAGATCAACCTGGCCTTGCGCTGCAAATCTAGGCTGGCGCGATGAGTCAATCGCGGTGAGGTCTGGCGATGTCGCACAGTGTTCGAATCTCCATCGGCATCGTCATCCTGATCATCCTGTCGGCGGTGTTTCTCTTCAGCGTCGTCCACACCGCCGCGGGGGCGCCGAGGCCTGCCTCGCGCACTGCCGAAGGACAGCGCCTGGCGCAGGCGTGGTGCCAGTCGTGTCACGCGGTCGAGCGGAGCATCACCGACTTCTTCGACGAGGCCCCGAGCTTCCAGGCCATCGCCGACCGCAGCGGCACCACCGCGCTGTCGCTCAAGGTGTTCTGGCGCACCAGCCACCGGAACATGCCGAATCTGGTGATCTCGCCGGAGCAGGCGGATGCGCTTTCGGCCTATATCCTGAGCCTGAAGAGCAGATGAGGGGCCGGCCAAACCAAATTTCGCGAAAACAACCCCATGCACAGTAGGCATCCCATTGGAATTGCAAGAGATTTTATTTTGATTCGGCGATGCCGAAGTCTCTTTGCGCCGTCGGGCAAATCAGGCGCATGATGCCACGGTGAAAGCCCTCTCGACGTCCAGGCGCTCGATGCGTAGCCTCCGCTCGTAGCGTGTGACGAGCCCGCCATGACCTTCCTTCTCAACATCGACGTCCCCGACGTTGCGAAAGCCACCAGCTTCTACACCGAAGCCTTCGGCCTCACGGTCGGCCGCCGCTTCGGCGCTGACTTCGTCGAGCTGCTCGGCTGGCCCGCGTCTGTCTATCTCCTGACCAAGCGGATCGGAACGGTCGGTGCGGGCGGCGACCTCCGCCGCTACGAGCGGCATTGGACGCCGGTGCATATCGACGTCGTCGTCGACGATGTCGATGCTGCCGTCGAACGCGCGGTGCGCGCCGGCGCGATCCTGGAAGTGCCGGCGATCGATGCGCCCTATGGACGGATCGCGATGCTGGGGGACCCGTTCGGGCACGGATTTTGTCTGCTGGCGTTCAGCGAGAAAGGGTATGACGCGTTGTTGGGAAGTTCGTAGTTCGGGCGACGATCGGCGCTCGCTGACGGGACGACATGCCAAGGAAACTGAAGACCTACCAGACCTCGCTCGGTTTCTTCGACCAGGCGATCGCCGCGCCCTCGATGAAGGCGGCGCTCGAGGCCTGGGGCGCCAGCTCCAATCTGTTCCATCAGGGCGCAGCGACGGAGACTGACGACCCCGGCATCGTCGCGGCGACCATGGCAAAGCCGGGCGTCGTGCTCAGGCGTCCGGTCGGCTCGAATGGCCCGTTCACGGAGAGCGCCGCGCTGCCGACTGATCTCGCCGATGACGACGCCAAGCCGAAACGTAAGGCCAAGGGCAAGCCGGCATCGAAGCAGCGTCCGGCCAAGACGGCGAAGAAGCCGTCGCGCAAGATCGACGATCGAGCCGCGCGCAAGGCCGCCGCCGCGTTCGAGAAGGAGGAGCGGCGGCGCGAGGCCGAGCGTCGCAGGGAGGAGGCGGCCCGCGCCAAGGCGCGCGCGCACCGGGACAAGTCAGTCGCCGCCGCCGAGGTGGCGCTGGACAAAGCGAGGCGGGAGCACGAGGCGAAGGCGGAGAAGATCGAAGCCGAGCGCGCCGCGCTCGAGGAACGCGCGGAGGCCGAGCAGTCCCGTTGGGACAAGCAGCGGATGAAGCTGCAGCAGGCTCTGCGCCGCGCGCGGGAGTGATCGGCAGACAGGAACGCACAAGGCGCCGCCCGGGAGGAATTCCTTTACCATGGCGTCCGGTCGCGACCAGACTGCAGCAAGCTTGGGAGCTGCGGAAAAAATTCTGCGATAGTCTCGCCCCGATTGCGGCTGCGTCGGATGCGCCATGCGACGCCGCCGCGGGCATTCGGGAGCTGTCATGAGCGATCATCGCGCCGCCGCCAGGCATCACACGCTGCGCACCGGCATCGTCGAATTCGACAACGGCAGCGGCAGCATCGTCAGCGTGCCCTGCACGATCCGCGATGTTTCCGGCAGCGGCGCGCGCCTTCAGCTCAACAGCTCGGCATGGGTCGCCGACGAGTTCACGCTTGTTTTCACGAGCGGCCTGCGCAAGGCCTGCCGCGTTGCCTGGCGCAAGGAAAGGCTGATCGGAGCTGCGTTCGCGGACGGCTTTGCCAGCGTGGACGAGCATGCCGCCATGATGACCGCGGACGAGCAGGCCCGGCATCGCCTCGGCATCGGCGCACGCGTCAAAGCCGCACGCGAGACCCGCGGCTACACGCAAGCCCAGCTCGCCGAGCGCCTCAGCGTCACGCCAGCCTTCGTGGCGCTGGCCGAGCAGGGCGAGGCGGACATTCCGTTGTACCAGTTGATGCACATTGCGGATCTGCTGATGGTCGGTCTCGACGGGCTCGTGGCGGGGCCCGTGCCGGAGGAGGTCGAGACGGCGTAAGCGGGCTACGCTCGCCCAAGCGTCGGAGCGCGCGCCTCGTCCTTCGAGACGACCGCTTCGCGGTCTCCTCAGGATGAGGCTAAGCAGCCATCGCGGCTGTCGAAGCTGTTGCCGCGCACTCCGCCCTCATCCTGAGGAGCCCGCTCAAAGCGGGCGTCTCGAAGGATGGCCGCGGAAAAAGTCTCACACGAAATTCGCTTGCCTTGCCCGGCGTCCTTTTGCACTCTCGCTACGAAGGAGACCAATGCATGGCAAAAATGACCGCCGCCTGCGCGCTCGGAACCGCCCTGGTGCTGGGCAGCCTTGCAACATCGGGCGCCGAAGCGCAGACGCGCAAGGCCGTCGTCGTCCGCGCGCCGCAAGAGCGCCTCATCGTCACCGCGCCCGTGCTGCGGCCGACGCCGTGGGACTACAATGTCGTTCCGCGGTATCGCTATCGCCCCGAACACGACAAGGTCGATCCCTACGGCCCGCCGCTGGTGCCGTCCTATGTCCGCTACGAGGGCTGGCGCTGGCCGTATTGGTGGTAGGAATCAACAGCGCGTAGGTGGGCAAAGCGACTTGTCCGCCGTAGCTCGAAGAGCGAAGGCGGAAGCGTGCCCGCGCGTCGCTGGCCGGATCGAAAAGTTCGTGGGCACGGCGCAAGCGCGCCTTTGCCCACCCTTCGGCACCGCCCGAGCCGGTCGAGCATCGTAATCGTCTGCTATCAACATCCCGCCTTGCGTCCGCTGATCGCGTGCGCACGGGCGCTGGTGGTGATGCGGCCGTCCGCGTCAGCGGGAAGACGCGCCTTCACGCGCCGCATGAGCTCGGCGACATCGGCCGCCGGCATCGCCGCGATGACGGGCGCGGTGGTGGGCGACTTTGTCTGCACGGCCCAGAACTCGTCGAAATCGGCAAAATTCCGCTGCACGGTGATCTCGCGGGTTTCGAGCTCCAGCAGCCCGGCCGCGCGCCAGAGGTCCTGCAGCGCCGCAAGAGTCGACACTTCCATATGCGGCGGACGCGTCGGCGACAGCCCCATCGCGCGCATCTCGTCGAGAATCGGATCGAGCGGAGATTGGCCGCCCAGCATGTCCCACATGTAGGTCGCGACCAGCCCGCCGGGACGAACGACCCGCGCCAGTTCAGCCACACCTTTCGCGGGGTCCGGCACGAAGACGAGAACCAGGGCCATCACTGCGGCAACGAAACTTGCCGCCTCAAATGGCAGTGCTATGGCATCGCCGGTCTGAAACACGGCGCCGCGCGCACCGGGCCGCGTGCGGGCAAAGGCGAGCTGTCCCTCGGAGGGATCGATGCCCTGCACGTCGCTGGGGGCGCAGCGCGCAATGATGAGCTCGGTGAAGGCGCCGCTGCCGCAGCCGACATCGATCCAGCGCAGCCCCTGTGCCGGCTTCAGCCAGTCGAGAAAGATCTCGCCGACCGACCGGCTCCAGACGCCCATCATCTGCTCATAGGCGGCACCGTCATCGAAGCGAAGCTCGGCCATGGAACGGCTCCCTCGGCTTTTCCACAGGACAATGCGGAGGAGGCTGAGGTTAACACATTGGTTATTTCTTTGCGGGCATTTTCGCGACCTCAGTCAGCGAGGAGGCACCATGTCCGACATCACCATTCCCGGCGGCAAGATCCGTTCCTTCGTCGAGCGGATCGAGAACCTCGACACGGAGATGCAGGAGTTGAGCGAGCAGAAGAAGGAAGTCTTCGCGGAAGCCAAGGGCGAGGGTTTCGACGTGAAAATCCTCAAGGAGATCATCAAGCTGCGCAAGGAAGACAAGAACGAGCGCGACGAGCGCGAAAGCCTGCTCGACCTCTACATGCGCGCGATGGAGACGGCGTCGCCGGAGCAGGCCAAGGCGGCGTGAGACGATCGGGTTGATCGGCGAGGAGAGGTCGCCGCGATCGGTGGCTTGCGGCTATCGCTTCGCGGCCTGGCAGGAGCTGCCTGGTGGATCGCCTCGGGCGGAACGACGAAAGGGCGGCCATGGGCCGCCCTCTTGGTCTTGTGCGTGATCCGTCGGACTGCGCTTAGCCCTCGATGATATAGACGATCTCGTGGGTGTGCGGACGAAGGATGACGTACCTGCCCTGCACCAGGATGAACTCGTATCCGCGCCACGCCGGATAGATTTCGACGATACGGCTCGGCAACGGGTGATAACGGACGCTTGTCGGGACGACGGTGCCGATAGACAGGTTGAAGTTCACGTTGGTGACTTCCTCGACCTTCTCCTGCTTGATGGCCGAAGTGATCTGGGTACGCTTTTCGGCGGGAGGCGCGGCGACCGCCGTGGTCGCGGCATTGCCGGTCGTCTTGCCGTCCGGTGCGGCAGGCTTGCCCTCCGCAGTTGGCGTCTTCAGGTCCTTGGACGTGGTGGCGGAATCAGTCGCCTTTGCCTTCCCATCGGCCTTCCCATCGGCCTTCATCTCGCCGGTCATCTTGCTGTCGGCGGTCGGCTTGGTTTCGGAAGCCGAATTCTTCACGTCCTTCGACGTGGTCGCCGGGGCCATTCCTTCCGCGGCCTTCGGCTTGCCATCGACCTTTGCGTCGCCGAGCTGCTTTGCATCGGGCGCGCCCTTTGCTGCGGGCGCATTCATCGGTGCCGCGCTGTCGGCTTTCGGCGCAACGGCAGCGGGAGACTCAGGAGCCTTTGCTCCGCCTTGAGCCATCGCAAGACCGGTCGCTGCAAACAAGGCCGCAACGGCGACAGAAGCCATCAAAGTATGTTTCATCTGATTTTCCAATTCGACTAAGTATGATGCCGACGAGAGTCAGCCATGGAGAGCAAACGGGCCGGGCCAGTCGAAGTTCCGTTTCTATTTGTGGTTTAATGACGATTGATGCGTCCTTATCGGAAATGTCTGCAAAAGCCGAAAAAACAGCGCATTCGCGGTCTCATTCCTGGGCGCTGGCTTTAGCGCCATCAGAATATTCAAATATAAGTTGTGCCGAGAGGAACCGTCGGCCCTTGCGCATGTTGAAATATGTACGCAAGCGGGATCGAACGTCGATCCTGACTCCCTGCAGCGACACAAGGATCGCACTCGCTTGCCAGGTCCGGCACGGCGCCTGAATCCTCCGTCCGCACCAACCGGAAACTGTCCGAACAGCCCGGCAATGCCGTTCAGATCAACCGTGGCTTCGGCCTGGTGATCTGGAAGGAAAGCTCGGCTGGACACGACCAATGGCCCCAACGCCCGACGAGCCTGGTCGGCCAGCTTTGCGCAGCTCAACTGTCATTCGACCGAACCATTGAGGTATCAAAATGCATATGTCGAGCGAAAGCCTTTTGATCATCCTGTTTGTAGGTCTCGTCGCCGGCTGGCTGGCGGGCCAGATCGTCCGCGGCACCGGCTTTGGGATCGTCGGTGATATCGTTGTCGGAATCTTCGGCGCGTTTTTCGGCAGCTGGCTGTTCCCTCAGCTCGGCGTGCATCTTGGCAGCGGTATCATCAGCGCCATCGTCAACGCCACCATAGGCGCCGTCCTGCTGCTCCTCGTCGTCCGCCTGCTCCGCGGTGGCGGTGGATGGGGAAGCAGCTGGCGCGGGAGTTGGGGGCGACGCTGGTGAGCCATGTTGAAGCAGCGACGTCGCGCGCCGGCAAGACGCAGGCGCGCGCGGTGACCCCCGGATCGACGCCATGCTAGACTTCTCGAATGCATCCTTTTCGCCTGAAACGATCGAGGTGATGAACGCGGCGCTGGACGCGGCGGTTGCGTCACTCCCTGCACCGGTCGGCTCCGCGCACGTTCAGGCGATCGCGGAATCGATACTCCGCACCGCGAAGGAGGGCGAGCGAGACCCAATCGTCCTGCAGCGCATGGCGCTGATGGAGCTTCAGATCTCGACGCGTTGCGATGCCGGGCCCCGAATTTGAGCGCTGGCGCCAAGGGCGGCTGACGTGAAATCAAGGCAGATCATCAAGCGGCGCAAGGAAGACAAGAACGAGCGCGAAACCCTGCTCGACCGCTACATGCGCGCGATGGAGACGGCCTCGCCGGCCGCCGCGACCTCGCGCGTCACTTCTCCTTCTTTTTCACGCTGATGTTGCCGTCGCCTTCGATATAGGCCTCGATCACGTCCGCAGGGCTATCGACGCCTTCTTCCCGGAGCTTGCTCAGCAACTCGTCCATCGTCACCAGCTCCTGTCGCAGATGGCGGCGAAGGACCTGGCCGTTCTTGATCAGAAGGAGCGGCGGGGGCCGAACAAGCCGCTCCAGGAAGGGCACGTGATAGCCGAGCCAATCGATGGCAAAGTTCCAGAAGATAATGGTGGCAACGAGCACCAGACCTTCCGTGATGGATCGGTATTCACCTGCCATGCCGTTCTGTGCGGCATCGGCCAGAAGGACGACGAGGAGCACATCCGGGATGCTGATCCCGCCGGTCTGTCGCTTCAGGATGAGGCGCATCAACACGAAGATGCCGAAATACATGATGGTGCCCCGCACGAGCATTTCCAAGAGCGAATGCGTCGGGGCAAAGATCTCGTGCCACGGGAGCTGAAAGTTCAACATGGGACCTCGCATCTAAACAGGAGCTTCCTGCTAGCATGTTTAGAGGACCTGATGGACTACGCCGTGCGCTTGCAGGCACCCACACGGAGACTGTGCAGTGCAGCTGGATCAGCGATCTCGGCCCGCATGGGCACGAGCGTGGCGGTTGATCGGCGAGGGGGAGGTGGCCGCGATTGAAGGATTGCGGCCGTCATGCCGCGGCAACTACGCAAGAAATCACCGTCATTCCGGGGCGCGCGAAGCGCGAGCCCGGAATCCATTGCGCCGCTCGTCGTGCCATCAGATGGATTCCGGGCTCGCGCCCAAGCGGGCGCGCCCCGGAATGACGGCGTCCATCATCAATAGCGGTCGCCGCTGCTCTTTTGCTGCGTGATCCAGGCCGACAATGATTTCGGTGCCGATTTCGCAGCCCGGCCCGGCGATGCCTTCGGATTGTCGCGGACGCCTTTCGCCGGACGGGCGCGCGGCGCTTCCGCCTGCCTGGCGCCCCTCAAGGCAGAAGCCGATGCCTCCGCGGCTTCCTTTTCCAGGCGCAACTGCTTCAATCGCGCCATCTTGATGCGCTCTGCCTCGACTTCGGGTCGCTCGGCGAGAAGCGGCTTGTGTTGAGCAAGCTCGGCCGGGACCAGGACGCCGAGGATGGTCGTCTCGCCGAGGGCCTTGCAGGCCTCCAGCCGATGCAATCCTTCGACCAGAACGAGGCGGTCTCCGTCGCGCCGAACGGAAATGGGCGTCTGTTGCCCGATGTCCAGCATGCTTTCCGCGATCTCCGCCACGGTCTCGGGCTTGAGGGTTTTCTTCTGCTTCGTGGGAACGAAGATGGTCTCGATCGGGAAGCTTTCCGGCTTGGGCATAAGGTGACTCCGCTTCTACCGGGGGGCCGCCGGAACTCATGCCGGCGGTGGTCGGGAGTTTAGGGGGGAAGGGGGCGACCGCAAAGGCAATTTGTCTGGAGCTTGATTGTGGGCACGAGCTTGATTGTGGGCAGCTAAGCCAAAAGTGGTTGGAAATTGCGGCGCCAACGCACGAGATTGACTTCGCTCACCAAGCAAGAGGCGGAGGCGCAGGCCAGAGCGAGTTGATTTCGTGCACTGTCACTAACTCCCGGAGCAGGCGAAGGCGCCGTGAAGCGAGCGGGGTGATCGGAGAGGGGATGGCTGCGGTCTGGGGATTGCAGCTATCGTCCCAGCGTGACGGGGTGTACGTGAGCCGCTTGATTTAGGGTGCAGAGCATTGTCACGATTTTGGACGCTCCAAAGGAGCCTTTCGCAGCCGAGCAGCTCTCTCGTTGTCGAGTAGTTACTGGCTTGCTTTTCCATCCAGAAGCGCCACGAGCACAGCGCTACAATAGAGAGTGTCACCATCCTTGATGGAATTCGTCGAATACCCCGAATACTCTCCGATAGGAAGTCGAGCCTTGAAGGAAACCGCATAGCTCAGTCCCTGCTTATTGAGCAACTTCAGAAAGTACGCCAGCACATTGTTAGATTGGGTGTCCTCAAGATCATCGGAGAAGTCTTCAAAGGAAAGCTGGAAGGATCGCGATTGAATAAACTGAAGGGAGTGCACCAGCTCCCCATCACCATCTTTGACTGAGCGACAGAAATCTCCAATCGCTGCGAGCTCGCGCGATGCTCGCGCATCTTCCTCAACGAAGCTGAATTGTCTTTTCGCAAGAAATGCGATCTGGCCGCGGGTTCTTAGAATATCTATGCAATCAGCAATTGGAGCGTATCGATCTACTAGATAGCAGTGAGCAATCGAAGAGACATCAACACCAAGTTCGGCCAAACGGCAGGCGGCAAAATACAGCTCCTCCCCCGAAAGGTTGCTCCTTTCTCGAGTAAGATGTTCCAGTTGGCGTGAGGCCCATTTCTTCCACGCTGTAGGAGTTGCAGTAAGCTCTCCTAAACGCCGGCTGGCGATAACAGGGCGCTCTTCAACAACCCCTTCGAATAGGTCTCCAGTTCCTATTACGTAGCCAGGGTTCGTTCTTGCGAAGCCGTCAGTGGCCCGAATTGGGATCCTAGCTGAAAATCCAGGCGACACATACCCGCGGCCGCAAAATCGTCCATCGTCATTGATCAAAGGCTCGACGCAACTGGCAAAATGTTTAGCCGTTCCTGCGCCTTCTCGGCCAAATGTTTGATCTAGCCTTACAACAAATTCCTCATTCGTCCAGTCTCGATAATGTGGTGTGTTGAGTGAAGTGGAAGTGCCGTCCTCCCACTCGAGAGAGACGTAGACATCCAAGGCGAAGCACAATTGCGAAAGTTGGCTGGAGAGCAGCTTATGAAGGGAAAATCGTGATTGGTTTGCTTGCGCGAATGATTGCAACGAGCGAGTGAGCCTATCGAGCGGAAGTTGAGTCTTGATGATTGTTGAAACGTTCGCTCCAAGCTCGCCATCAATGTGTGGATCATATTTCCTAAGTTGGGACCTCCCACTCAGTCCGCGTTCGAATGCCAACACAAGGTAATCGTCACGTCCTTTAGCGAAGGGCTTCGAGATCACAGTAACTCGATTAGAGAACATGAAGGCTGCGAAGAACCCGATGCCGTACTTGCCCGAGGGGCGAAATTCGGTGTCGCCCTGCAGGCCAGGATACAGAACAGCGGCAAGTTCGGAGTTCCAAAAGGATGTGCCGAAATCAAGCAACGGGCCGGTCAAGACAGCTGCCGGCATGCCCAGGCCATCATCTTCGATAAAAAAGTGTACTGTGTCTGCCTCAATCCTTGTTCGGATTTTTATCTTTCCGGGATATTTTCCTTTAGCAGCAAAGCTATGGTCTCGGCGCCGACGCGCCCTGATTGCATCAGCCGCATTCTGAATCATTTCGCGAAGCAGAGCTTCTGGGTCTTCGCCATACAGCTTCGTGCCTCCGAGGCGGCTTACTATGCTAGGAATGTCTGTAATTCGAAGGCTGGTCTCGACGGGGGTCCAGCCACTCACTAAGACCTTTTTGCAAAAATCCTCGGCGATCCTTGCGCCGAAGACCTGCCTGGCAGAAAAGGGGGGGCGTCGATGTGCAGCCAGCAGCGCGTTGCTGGCCCGAAGCTCTTCATCGACGATATTGGCCGCGTCGTAGCATAGCCACCAATCGTCCATAGCATCCAAGCCAAAGGCAATCTTGGAGAAGAAGACTAAAGTCTCATCTTCAAGACGTGGCGGATACATCTTGTTCTGGAAGGCCCAGTGACGCCGGGAAGTTCCGCTTGGGGGCTTTAGCGCAAACAGTCGACTCGGCGCTCGACGCTCATCGATTGCAGCCGCGTCTGCGCAACGCAGGATGCAAGCTAACTTCAATGGATCGACCTGCCATTCTCTGGGCCAGCGCGAAGATGCGGGGATGACGTTTACAAAGGTGTCTTCGACGAGCTTGATATGCCAGTGATGGCTGGCGGCAATTAGCCCAATAAGCGGCCCATAGTCCTCGTTCAGTTGATTATTGTCGAGAAGGGAAATTGGGCGACCTGTTGTGGGGTGAGGCCAAGTCCTATCGAGGAGGCGGGACGCCTGATGTGCGTGCTTGGTTCGCAATACCTCAAAGATAGCAGCGTTCTTGATATCATCGGGCGGAGATGTTCTTTGATCCGCGCTTGGCTGCTCCACGCCATGCGCTCTCCAAAGTCTGACAACTGAGTCGTTCCATTCATCACTTTGTAGCAAGCCGCTGATCGAACCTTCATATGCCGCCAAGCAGAGGGCTGCGTCGTGCAGAAGAAATGCGCCGCCAAGTATTAGCCCCTCCAAAGGATTTAGAGGATACGCTTCGCCGCAGATCTCGGAGGCAACGTCCCAGAGTTGGTCAACGTGCGTTTCGTCGTGCACGGTGAGCGCGGGGAGGTCAATCGCAGTTTGTCGAAGTAGTGGAAGGACGCCTTCTCGGAATTGTCGATATGCCAGTTCGAGCGATTTTCTGTCGTCCGCTAGTCGATCTTTAGATCGAGATCCAAAGGCGGAACGCCATAACGTGCTGTCTTCGAATGCCCGCGACATGCCACTCCTCACGCTCAAGAAAAACGCTCGCCACAACTTTAGGTGATGGCGAGCGTGTAGATCAAGCGGCGGGTCGGGGTTGGAGTGAAACCAAGCCCCTCACGAACACCCCGTCGTGCTGCCGCACGTATCGCACTTCATACACGTCCCATTCCGCACCAGCGTGAAGTTGCCGCACTCCGAGCACATCTCGCCCTCGTAGCCCTTGGCCTTCGCCTCGGCGCGGCGCTCGGCCTTGCTGGGGACGGCGGTCGCGGCGGTGCCGGCCTTGCTCCATTGCAGGGCCTCCAGCTTCTCCGTCGGCGAGAGGTCGTGCTGGACTTCCTGCTTCAGGGCGACGGCGCCTTCGAGGACATCGCCGACGCGGGCGCTCGCGCCATGCGAGGCCATCGCCGTGACCTTGCTGCCGCCTGAGGGCGCGCTGTCGTTGCCTTGCGTGACCGCAGTGCTGCCGCCGCGCATCACGACGAGGTTGTCGGTCCGCGAGCGGGTGAGGCCGCGCGAGACCAGGCGGGTGGCGTGGTGGCCGCCGTCCTCGTTCGGCTCCTTGCCTTCATCGACGCCCTTGCCGAGCGCGTCGAAGCCGGTCTCGTTGGGATCGACATGGGCGAGGTCGAACCGCGACATGTAGCTCACCGCGAGCTCGCGGAAGACGTAGTCGAGGATCGAGGTCGCGTACTTGATGCTGTCGTTGCCCTGCACGGGGCCCGCCGGCTCGAAGCGGGTGAAGGTGAAGGCGTCGACATATTCGTCGAGCGGCACGCCGTATTGCAGGCCGAGCGACACCGCGATGGCGAAGTTGTTGATGAAGGAGCGGAGCGCCGCGCCTTCCTTGTGCATGTCGATGAAGATCTCGCCGAGACGGCCGTCGTCATATTCGCCGGTTCGCAAGTAGACCTTGTGGCCGCCGACGACCGCCTTCTGGGTGTAGCCCTTGCGGCGGTCCGGCATCTTCTCGCGCTCGCGCATCACGATGATGCGCTCGACCAGCTTCTCGACGATCTTCTCCGAGACCTGCGTGGCACGCGCCGCCATCGGCTTCTCGTAGAGGCTCTCGACCGCATCGTCCTCGTCCTCATCGTCGCTGATGAGCTGCGAGTTGAGCGGCTGGGAGAGCTTCGAGCCGTCGCGATAGAGCGCGTTGGCCTTCAAGGCGAGCTTCCACGACAGCATGTAGGCGGACTTGCAGTCCTCCACCGTGGCGTCGTTCGGCATGTTGATGGTCTTGGAGATCGCACCCGAGATGAAGGGCTGGCTAGCTGCCATCATGCGGATGTGGCTCTCGACCGACAAATAGCGCTTGCCGATCTTGCCGCAGGGATTGGCGCAGTCGAACACCGGATAGTGCTCGGCCTTGAGGTGCGGGGCACCTTCCACCGTCATCGCGCCGCAGATGTGGACGTTGGCCGCCTCGATCTCGCGCTTGGTGAAGCCGACGGCCTGGAGCAGGTCGAAGCCCGGAGCGGCAATGGCTTCAGCGCCGATGCCGAGCTGGTCGCGGATGAAGTCCTCGCCAAAGGTCCACTTGTTGAAGGCGAACTTGATGTCGAAGGCGGTCGGCAGGGCCTTCTCGACCTTGGCGATGGCTTCATCGGTGAAGCCCTTGGCCTTCAGGGTCGAGGCGTTGATGCCGGGGGCGTTGGAGAGCGAGCCGTGGCCGACGGCGTAGGCTTCGATCTCCGCGATCTCGCTCTCGCGATAACCGAGCGCGCGCAGCGCCGCGGGGACCGCGCGGTTGATGATCTTGAAGTAGCCGCCGCCGGCGAGCTTCTTGAATTTCACCAGCGCGAAGTCGGGCTCGATGCCGGTGGTGTCGCAATCCATCACGAGGCCGATCGTGCCGGTCGGCGCGATCACCGTGGTCTGGGCGTTGCGATAGCCGTGCTTCTCGCCGAGCTCGAGCGCCGCATCCCACGCCGCCTGGGCATGGCCGACGAGATCTCCTTGCGGGCAGGAGACGAGGTCGAGCGGCACCGGGTTGACGCTGAGCGCCTCGTAGCCGTTGGACTGGCCATGGGCGGCGCGGCGGTGGTTGCGGATGACGCGCAGCATGTGCGCGGCGTTCTTCTTGTAGCCGGGGAAGGTGCCGAGCTCGGCCGCCATCTCCGCGGAGGTCTTGTAGGTGATGCCGGTCATCACGGCGGTCAGCGCGCCGGCGATCGCACGGCCTTCCTTGCTGTCATAGGGCAGGCCCATGGTCATCAGCAGGCCGCCGATGTTGGCGTAGCCGAGGCCGAGCGTGCGGAACTCGTAGGAGAGCTCGGCGATCGCCTTCGACGGGAATTGCGCCATCATCACCGAGATTTCGAGCACGACGGTCCAGAGCCGGCAGAGATGCTCATAGCTCTCGACGTCGAAGCGCTTGGTCTCGGTGTTGTAGAACGTCAGCAGGTTCGCCGAGGCGAGGTTGCACGCCGTGTCGTCCAGGAACATGTATTCCGAGCACGGGTTCGACGCGCGGATGTCGCCGGACGCCTTGCAGGTGTGCCAGTCGTTCATGGTGGTGTTGAAGTGCAGGCCCGGATCGGCCGACGCCCAGGCGGCGTAACCGATTTTCTCCCAGAGGTCGCGCGCCTTCAGGGTCTTGGTGATCTTCTTCGTCGTGCGTCCGACGAGATTCCAGTCGCCGTCGGTCTCGACGGCGCGGAGGAAATCGTCCTTCAGCGACACCGAATTGTTGGAGTTCTGGCCGGAGACCGTGAGATAGGCTTCGCTGTCCCAGTCGGTGTCGTAGGTCTCGAACTGGATGTCCTTGTAGCCCTGCTTGGCGAACTGGATGACGCGCTTGATGTAGTTGTCGGGCACGAGGCTGCGGCGCGCGAGCTTGATCTCGCGGCGCAGGGCAGGGTTCTTCTCGGGGTCGAAGCAATCATCGCCCGAGCCTTCGCAGTTCACGCAGGCCTTCAGCACCGCCTTGAGGTGCTTCTGGTTGATCTTGGACCCGGTGACGAGGGCGGCGACCTTCTGCTCCTCCTTCACCTTCCAGTCGATATAGGTCTCGATGTCGGGGTGATCGACGTCGACGACGACCATCTTGGCCGCGCGGCGCGTGGTGCCGCCGCTCTTGATGGCGCCGGCGGCGCGGTCGCCGATCTTGAGGAAGCTCATCAGGCCGGACGAGCGGCCGCCGCCGGAGAGCTTTTCGCCTTCGCCGCGCAGGCGCGAGAAGTTGGAGCCGGTGCCGGAGCCGTACTTGAACAGGCGGGCCTCGCGGACCCAGAGATCCATGATGCCGCCCTCGTTGACGAGGTCGTCACCGACGCCCTGGATGAAGCAGGCATGCGGCTGCGGATGCTCATAGGCCGACTTTGACTTGGTCAGCTTGCCGGTGAAGGGGTCGACGTAATAATGGCCCTGGCCGGGGCCGTCGATGCCATAGGCCCAGTGCAGACCGGTGTTGAACCATTGCGGCGAGTTCGGCGCGACCATCTGCATCGCGAGCATGTAGCGGAGCTCGTCGTAGAAGGCCTGGGCGTCCTCGTCGGTCGAGAAATACTTGCCCTTCCAGCCCCAATAGGTCCAGCAGCCGGCGAGGCGGTCGAACACCTGCTTTGCGCTGAGCTCGCTGACATAGCGCTCCTTCTCGGGCAGCGCGGCGAGGGCCTCGGTATCGGGCACGGAGCGCCACAGGAAGGAGGGGACGGATTCCTCCTCGACCTTCTTCAGGCGCGCGGCAACGCCGGCCTTGCGGAAATATTTCTGGGCGAGCACGTCGGAGGCGACCTGCGACCATTCGGTCGGGACCTCGACATTCTCCAGCTTGAACACGACCGAGCCGTCGGGATTGCGAATCTCCGACGTGGTCAGGCGGAAATCGATTCCCGCGTAAGGTGACTGTCCCGAGTTGGTGTGGCGCCGCTCAATCCGCATGGTCTTGCCCCGTCCTTATTTCTGGACCGGTCCCGCCCCTCGTTGAGGGCGTGCCGGGTCGACATTTCGTTTCGCGAATTCCTTCGGCCATTCGGCCTCGGGCATCGCAGTTCAGCCGGTGGACCCGGCCCTTGTTCTCCCGACGCGATTCTTCGATGCGTGCATCGATCATCCGCCGGCATGTCCAGGCACATCCGCCCCCAAAGGGATGGGCCCGACATGCGTTCAACGCCCCACAGTCACTTCAACAATTGCCATGCGAGCCTGTTGCCGGCCCGTTCTGGCGCCCGAAAAGCCCCGCTATCCGAGGGCAGACAAGCCCTCATCCGCTGCCTTTGGCTGGCGGGCGGAGTGTCGATTTGCGAGACCCTTTGGGGGAGTGCCGGCGGGACGCAAACTCACTCGCGCCGAACGGACCGAAAGCTAGGACTCTCCGCTGCGCCCGTCAAGAACTAGTGCGAGTTCCTGAATCAAATACTAAATATGGTGGATTGTGGGGGATAACAGGGGGCTAGCCCGCGCCTGTTCTGGAGCCAAGTATCAGTGAGTCCTCAGGGATTCCCAACTGAAAAAATTTGCATCCCGTGGTGATGCGGAGCCTTCATCCCGCTGTTCACAGGGCAGGTATATTTTTAGGCGATGGGGTTGCCACAGCAGGACTCACGTAGCCCTACGGAAGGCGAGGGCAGGCATGTCCGGCAGGGTGGTGGTTTGCCCGGCGAATCCGCGCCAAGCTGACGTTCCATTTTGCCGGACTGCCCTCATGCTTGATTCGACCCGCCGGGATGCGCGAGCGCGCATCGCCCCGGCCGGCCTGATGTTCCTCGCGATCACCTCGATCGGCTGGGGCTTCAACTGGCCGGTGACCAAATTCCTGCTCTCCGAGCTGCCGCCGCTGACGCTCCGTGGCGTCACCGGGGTGCTGGGCGCGGTGCTGCTGGCACTGCTCGCGGTCATGCGCCGGCAGAGCCTGAAGGTCGACCCGGCGATCTGGCCGCGCCTCATCACCGCCGCCGCGCTCAACGTCACCGGCTGGATGGTGCTGATGGGCCTGGCGCTGCTCTGGCTGCCGGCGAGCGAGGCGGCGCTGATCGCCTACACCATGCCCGTCTGGGCCTCGATCATCGCCTGGCCGGTGCTGGGCGAGCGGCCGACGCTGATCCGCACGCTCGGGCTCGTCATGGCCTTTGTCGGGCTCGCCTCGATCATGGGCGGCAACGGCATCACCGCCAGCGTCGAGAAGCTGCCTGGAATCATCATGGCGCTCGCCGGCGCGTTCGGCTTTGCCGTCGGCACGGTGTTCTCCAAGAAGTACCCGATCCATCTGCCGCCGATCACCGCCGCGGCCTGGCAGATCGGGATCGGCTGCCTGCCGATCTCGATCATCGGCCTCTTGGTCGAGACCACGCATCTGTCGAACGTGACGCCGCTCGGCTGGTGGCTGCTGGTCTATTCGACGGTGGTGCAGTTCTGCATCGCCTATGTGAGCTGGTTCGCCGCGCTGGCGCGGCTGCCGGCCTCGGTGGCCGCGATCGGGACGATGGCGGTGCCGGTCATCGGCGTCGTCGCCTCGGCCATCGCGCTGCACGAGCCGCTCGGGCCGGGACAGATCGCGGCGCTGATCTTCACGCTGGCGGCGGTGGTGCTGGCGACGCGGTAGCTAGCCCAGCGCCTTCCGGATCATCTCGGCGAGCTGGTTTCTCCGGTAGGGTTTCGTCAGCAGCAGCACGCCGTCATCCAGCTTGCCGTGGTGGACGATGGCGTTGTCCGTGTAGCCGGAGGTATAGAGCACCTTCACGCCGGGCCGGCGCCTGGCCACCTCTTCGGCGAGCACGCGCCCGCTCATTCCGCCGGGGATGACGACGTCGGTGAACAGCAGGTCGAACGGCTCGCCGGCATCGATCAATTCCAGCGCGCTTGGGCCATCGGACGCCGCCACCGTTTTGTAGCCCAGGCTCTGGAGCTGCGCGGTGACGAAGTTGCGCACGAGATTGTCGTCCTCGACGACGAAGATGGTCTCGGCGCCGCCTTCGGCCTGCGGCGCGACGGCCGCTGCCACGTCCGTCGTACCTTCGCCCGGCGGCAGATAGAGCTTGATCGTGGTGCCGTGGCCTTCCTCGCTGTAGATCTTGATGTGACCGCCGGACTGCTTGACGAAGCCGTAGACCATGGAGAGCCCGAGGCCCGAGCCCTTGCCGACCTCCTTTGTGGTGAAGAACGGCTCGAACGCCTTTTGCTGGGTTTCTACCGACATGCCGGTGCCGGTGTCGCTGACCGCGAGCATCACGTAAGGCCCGGCTGTCACGTCGGCATTGGCCTGTGCATAGGCCTCGTCCAGCACGACGCGGTGGGTTTCCAGCAGCAGCTTGCCGCCGTTCGGCATGGCGTCGCGCGCGTTGATGGCCATGTTGAGCACGGCATTGGTGAGCCGGGACGGATCGATGTGGGCGGTCATCCGGCCCGGTTCGAGCACGGTCTCGATCTGGATCTGCTCGCCGAGGGTCGGGCGCAGGAGCTTTGCGATGTCCGCCACCGCGGCGTTGATCTCGACGTTGCGCGGCTCGAGCGGCTGACGGCGCGCAAAGGCGAGCAGATGCTGGATCAGCTCGGCGCAGCGCTCGGCGGCGTCGTCGATCAGGCGCGCCGTGCGCTGGAGCTCGGGCTGGCCCTTCAGGCTCTCCACCAGCGTCTCCGTGTTGCCGGAGATGACGGTCAGCATGTTGTTGAAGTCGTGCGCGACCCCGCCGGTCAGCTTGCCGATGGCGTCCAGCTTCTGCGACTGGTAAAGCTGCCGCTCGGTCTCCCGCGAGGCTGTTGCGTCGTGATAGACCAGAACCGCGCCGGAGATGTTGCCGTGCCCATCTCGCATCGGCCGGCCGCTGATCATGAGATGGCGGGCAAGATCGCCGCTGTGCGGGCGGACGATCATCTCGAGGTCTTCGAATTGCTCGCCGCGCAGCACGCGCACCGAGGGCAGCTCGTCCGATTTCAGCGGCGTGACGCCGTCGCCGTGATAGACGTCGGACAGCGCGCGCAAATTGCGCAAATTCATCCCGGTGCGATGCAGCAGCATGCGCTCGGCGGCCGGGTTGGATAGCAGGACATTGCCGTCGGTATCGATCACCAGCACCGCCTCCGCCATGCTGTGAAACGTGCTTTGCAACACGTTGACCGACAAACGCAACTCGTCATGCGCGGTGACCAGATGCTCCGTGCGCTCGGCTACCGCGGCGGCGAGGGCTTCCTTGGCGGCCGTGGTCTCGGTCAGCGTGCTCTGGAGCTCCCCCGTCGCGCGCTGGCTCTCGCGCATGACCAGCGCGACGAGGAGCAGGATCAGCACAGCGCCCGCAACGTCGATGCCGAGCAGCACGATGCCGGTGCGGCGCGAATCCTGGGAGCGCGCCTTGAGCAGGCGTTCTTCCCCCGCGCTCAACTGGTCGAGATTGCGCATCACCGTGTCCATGAGGCCGCGGCCCTCGGCCCTGCCCTGGAGCGCGGCGATGCCGGCCAGGTCGTTCTCGGCGCGCATCCGCATCGCGTCGGCGGCAATCTCGATCCGGCGCAGCGCCAGCGGCTCGGTGGCCTCCAACAGCGCGACCTGATCGGGAGCGTCGCGCACGCCGCGCTTGAGATCGGCCAGCGCCGGCGTGATTTCGGCACGCACCGCCTGGAACTCGTCGTTGAAGCCCTGGCTTCGGTAGAGCTCGTAGCCACGCGCGGCACTCTCGGAGCGGCGCAGCAGCACACGCAGGTCGGAGATCTTCTTCTGCACCTGGACGGTCTGATTGATCCACGCCGCATCGGACCGCGACTTGACGTCGAGGGCGATCGAGGCTGCCGTGATGATCAGGAGGATGGCAAGTCCGGCACCGAGAATGACGCGCTGCGTTGGAATCAAGGGGCTTCTTTCTTGTCCTTCGGTTGCGCGCTCTCGCCCGTAAGGCATTCCCGGATGGCGGTCAGCAACGCGTCGGGCGTGAACGGCTTGCGCAGGCAGCGTGTTGCGCCGAGCTCCAGCGCCATGCGGAGGAAATCGGGAGAGGGCGAGGCGGATGACGCGAAGGCGTAACCGGACATCGCGATCAGCGGAGTAGCCGGCGCGCGCTCATGGAAGATGCGGATGGACTCGAAGCCGCGCATATGCGGCATGAAGATGTCAACCAGCATCACCTCAAAGGCCTGCGTTTCCAGCGCAGCCAGTCCTGTTTCACCGCCATCGGCCAGCGTGACGTCGAAGCCCTGACGTTGGAGGAGGACCTCGATGGTCGCGCCGACCATCGGATCGTCATCAACCACGAGAACACGCGGCATGACACTTCCCAGCAATCGAAGTCCCCACGACGGTGATACAGGTGAATCGCGCATCGGGTCAATTTTGGATTGGATAAGGTTAGATATGCACGGCGCAGTGCATAGGGGTCCGGAGTTCCGCCTGGCGAAAGTCGCGTCGGTCGCGGCAGCGGCGCGGATGCCCCCTTAAGGCCAGTCCTCTTCGATGAAAGATTGCAGCAAAATGGAGCGAAGGCCGGCCGGACCCGGATGATGTGACGGGTAGGTGGGGCGGCGCACCAGCATGACGAGCAGGGACGCCGCGGTCCTGCCGCAAGGCTGCGCGGATGTTTCGTTCTATGACGTGCAGATGTCGGAGCCGCAACGGCCAGCGGAAGCGGCCAATGTCGCGGACGGTGGGCCTACCAAGAGTAGCGGACCACGCCCTTGCCAGCATAGCTGCGCATTGCATCCGCGAATTCGCCTTCGAACGTTGCGGCGGCGGACCAGCCGTTCGTCCACCGTACCTCGGCCGATGCACTGGTCAGCGCGGAATCCCGCGGCTGGGCGGCGCCGTTGACGACGAAGCTCGCACCCGGCAAGGCTTGAAATGTCGCGGTGGCCGCGCGGTCGGTGTTGAAATCATGCGCCCAGGCTAGCCGGCCGCGCAGCGTCAGCATCGCACCAGCCAGGGCATACGATTTGTCGCTGCGAAACCCGAGCTCGCTGCGGCTGTCGGTGACGCTCTTCGAGCCATAGGCGAGCGCAAACACCGGCGTGCCCGCCAGCGCCGACTCTACGTAGGCAGGCAGATCGAACGTGGTGAACTGGGCCGCAGCGTAGGGCGCCAGGCCAAGGCCGCCCAGCCAGGGCGTCGCAAAGCGATAGCCGCCCTCGAAACGGCCTGAATAGGCATTCGCATTGAACTCGGCGTGCAGCCGGTCAAGGCCCGCGATCGTCACGATGCGGTCCGTGGTGATGGCCTGAAAGCCGTAGGCAAGCGCCGCCGAGACGTAGGCTGCACCGGATCTGTGGCGCACGAACGCGCCGGCCTGAAACAGATCGGATCGACCGTAGCCGCTGTTCTCGACGGAGAAGCTCGTGCCGCCGCCTGCGAGCGCGAAACCGGCGACCGTGTCCGCAGAAAAGCGGTAGTCGGCGCCGACGGCGACCCCCGCAAGGCGGCTGGTCGATGTGTTGCTGCCGAGCGCCGCATGTCCATCGGTCGTCTGCGCGCCGCCGAAGCCGGCCGCCCACACGCGCCAGCGGGGATCATGGACCTGCGCGACAGGCGCCTTCGCGAACATCACGGCATAGGCATCGCGTTCGGGCCGGGATGCCCCACGGCGCGCATCGCTGGCCGCGAAGGACGACGTCGCCGAGGACGTCGCCGTCTCGCCCCGTCCGGTGATGAACGGATCGGTGAGGACGCCCATGAACTGGTTCATCGCGTTGAACGTCGCCTGCTGGCTGCCGGTGGCGGCCTCGCCCGAAGCCTGGGTCAAGCCGGCCGGAGTCAGCATGCTGTAGACCGCAGGAATGCCGCCATTGGCATTGAAGAAGCTCGTCAGCGCGTTGCCGACGTTGTGCTGGTTGGCATTGAGACCACCCGGAATGGCGAAGTTGAGAACCAGGTCGAGATAGACGTCGTTGGCATCGTAGCTCAGGCTCGTGCTGAAGTTGGGCGACAGGTTGGTGGTGAGAGCGCCGAATGTCCCGCTGACGCCACCTGCGGCGGTGAGGATCGTGTATTGCCTCGAGACGTAGCTTCCTGCCGCGAACGATGCCTGCACTGCCGCCCCGCCGAGCGTTGCGCCGCCGGTGGCATTGATGCGGTCTGAAGAAGACGGGGAAACGTCGATGAGATAAGTCGATGCCGCGGTGAGAGAAAGGCTGCCGGCAACCGTCAGCGTTCCAATCGAAGTGCCGGGCGCGAGCGTACCGCCGTTGACGATGACGTTGGCGACGGTGCCGGTGCCGCCGAGTGTACCGCCCGAGTTCACCGCGACGCCGCTCGCGGACGAAATGTCGCCGTTGACCAGCAATGTGCCGCTGTCCACGTTGACCGGACCGGCAAAGCTGCTGGTGCCAGTCAAGCTCCAGGTGGAGTCGCCGACCTTGTTGAAGGTGCCGAAGCCGCGATACTGCCCGGTTGAATTGATCTGCGAGACGTCGAAAGTCGCCGCGCCGCTGCCGCCGAGCTCGAGGGTGTCGGCTCCGGTACCGATTGCCGCGCCCGAGATGTTCGATCCGGGCGCCAGCGTCAGGGTATTGCCGGTTCCAGTGAAGAGAATGGCGTTGATGGCCTGTGTGTTGCCATCGAATACGACGGCGCTGAGACTGCCCGCGTTGTGCATCGAGACGCCTCCGCCGAGAGCCTGAACACCGTAGACGAAGCCGGCGATCGTCCCGGTGTTGTAGATCACGCTACCGGAACCGACCGTGACTGCTGCCTGGCTTCCGCTGGAGATGGTGGCGCCGGCGAAATTGTTGATGGTCGAATTAGAGCCTACGCCGACGCCGGCCTGAGGGGCTGCCACGGCGGATCCGACGGCGGCGATCGTGCCATAGTTGGTGACAAGGCCCGCCTGGTTGACCCGTACTCCATAGGCTCCTCCGGTAATGCTACCACCCGCAGAATTCGTGATCGTGCTGCCGAAGAATCCGGCGGCGCCACTCGCGTCGGTGCCGGTGATGGTCCCCTGGTTCGTGAGGTTCAGCGTCGTGCCGGAAACCCCGTACGCCGTCCCGGTGATCGTCGCGCCAGCGTTGTTGGTGACTGTGGTCTGTCCCAGTCCGTCGATACCAAAACCAGAGCCCTGAATGGTGCCCGAATTGGTGACCGTAAGCGGATTGCTGCCGGTCGTGGCGATTCCGGATCGATCGCCTGCGATGGTCGCACTGCTATTGTTGATGACGGTTCCCTGGCCGAGATAGATACCTCGCGCATTGGCGGCCGTTCCGGAAACCAAGGCGCCGCTTGCGACCGTGACGGTCGCGTTCTCTGCACCGGTGCCGTAGCCATTGGCGCCGGCGCTTGTTCCCGGCGCGCCACCGCCCTGATTGAGGGTCGTTCCGGTGCAGGTTGCGACGAGGTTCGATTGGCCTGCCGCCTGCGGCGTGCAATCCGCCTGTGCCGACTGGCCTGCCAGCAGTGCTGCCGAAAGGACCAATGAACCTGCGAAATACCGCGTAAGGAGGCGCTCCCGGCGGGTGCCGCAATGGCCCATCGCGGGCTTCGAGATCTCGCGGCGTGCCTGTGCCATTGCCAATTCCCAGTCTTCTTCCAAACCTGTGCGGGTGTCCCGACTCGCCCGAGCGCAACCGTCGACGATGTGGATAGCGAGCGGTGACGGGTCGTCGCGTCGCCCAACGGGGTGAGGGGCGAAAGATGAGTGGTGACCGTGGCGCGCAGAACACAGTGTGTGGGAATTCCACGATGACCAAGCTCGCGATGCGAGGCACGCTTTCATTGACGAGCACGCCGCACGAACGGAACAAGATCGTCAAAGCTGTCCTCGACGGTGGGCGCGCGGGCGTCCTTTGCCGTCGAGTTCGTCATCAGCGCAGCGTTGCAGACGAGCTTCTCACTCTACGGTTGGCAAACGTCGCGGCGGGCTTGCATCGACATGCGGAGCATGCCGGTAGGCTCGCAAGATACGAGCGTCAGCCGCTGGCACAACGACTTTGGATGCGCACTTCTACGCAGTCTGCCACGATCCCGCAGTGGTCCTGAGGAGAACACAAGACCGGATCATGACCGACATTGGCAGTCTCTCTCACCCCACCGGGTGAGGCATTGCACCGCCAAATGCGGTATCATCATAATACCTCTTAAGGTTGTATAGGCAACCATTGGTTGTCGATGACTCGGGCGGCAAAATGGTGAACTTCTCCAACGACGGGATCGAAAAGCTCCTCGACCTGATCTACGACGCCGCGGCCGAAAACGATCTGTGGCCCCATGCGCTCACGGCCATCGCCGATCTCACGCATAGCGAGGGCGGCATCCTGTTCGGTCAATCGGTCACCGCGCAGCGCGTTTATTTCGATTTCAACGGCCGCCTGAATGAGGCGTGCAATCGCGCCTATCAGGACCGGCACATGAATAATCCATGGTCGCAATATATGGAGACGCAGCCGGTAGGGCGGCTGGTGCAGTCCGATCAAGCGATCCCGCTCTCAAAGCTTCAGGCGACCGCATTCTACGACGAAGTGCTGCGGCCTCAGGAGATCGGGTATAACGGAATGATTGCGCTGGCGGCGCGCGACGATTTTCGTGCCGCCTTCAACATGTGTCGAAGCGAGCGGCGCGGGCCGCTCGATCCCGATGAGGTGCGGCTGCTGGAGCGGCTGTCGCCGCATCTGCGCCGGTCGGTGACGCTCGGATTTCGGATCGACGGCTATCTGGCCATGCAGCATGCAGCATTCGATGTCCTCGACCGGCTTGCCGACGGTGTCGTGGTGCTGGACCACAAGGCACGCGTGTTGTTCTCCAATGCCTCTGCAAGACGGATGTCGGAGGAAGGGTCGTTGCGACTGCATCAGTCGATCGCGACCCGTTGGCCTGTGCATTCGCAGCGGCTCAACGAATTGGTGCGCGCGGCGCTGCGGGGGGCCGCCGGCGGCACGATGAGCCTGCCACGCAACCAGGACGGCCGGCTCCTGACCGTCCTGGTCACCGCGATCCGCGGCAAGGATCTTGGACGACTATCCGATGCGGGCGTGAAGGACGCGGCGGTGCTGTTGTTCGTCGTCGATGCTGCCAACCGACGATCGATCCCGCTCGGACGGATCATGGACGCATATGGTCTGACCCACGCCGAGGCGCGAGTCGCGCTCGCGTCGTCGTCCGGCAGCACCACCATCGAGACCGCACGCGCGCTCGGGCTGTCGCAAAATACCATCAAGACGCATCTGCGCCGAGTTTTCGCCAAGACCACGACCAGACGCCAAGCCCAGCTCGCCAGCCTGATGGCATCGATCGGCAGCGTACGGATCGGGGATGTCGATTGGGAACAGTGATGCGTCACCCCTGCCGTGGCTCGAATGTGTTTGCCGCCTTACGGCCGACGGTGGGCGAACTTGCGGAGTTCGAAAGGCGCGAGGCCATCGCACCGCTCGACGAGGAGGGGTGTCCGGCGTGGTCGTTCGACGGCGAGCCGCTGACCGCGCGCGAGCGGCGCTGGCTGGAGCTCTATCGCAAGCTGGAGAATTCAGGCGGCTCGCCAAGACGCATGGACGGCGCCGACCAGTGACCGGCGCCGCCCATCGTGTCTTGCTGCAACTATCGTTCAGGTCGTCTTACGGACAGGGATGCCGCCGTCCGTCGTAACCGAGATAGGTCCCTGAAGCCGGGTCATAGGATTTATAGCGCTGGGCGCAATAAGCTGCATCGTCGCCACCACCCGGGACCACCGCCACGGTCGGCTCGTCATAGTAGCCGCCATAGTAGTAGGGGTCATCGTAATAGCTGCTGCCGTAATAGGCGTACGAGCCGAGGCCGCCGATCGCGGCGCCCGCCGCGAAGCCGGGCCAGAAGCCGCCACGACGATAATGGTGATGATGATGCCTGCCTCCGCCGCTCCAATTGCCGCTGCCTTGCCAGGTGCCGCTGTTGGCTGCTGCAAAGTTACGGCTGACACCGCCGGTGAAGGACGTGCCGCCGCTCGGGCGTGCCGGGCCGGCCGCGAAGTTGCCGCCACCTCCGTGGATCGCGGGGCCGCCGCCCATCCGTGCTCCGCCGCCACTGAAGGCAGCGCCGCCGCCCATGCGCCCGCCACCGCCGCCGATGGCACCGCCGCCACCGCCGCCGCCGCCAATGGCAGCGCCACCGCCGATGGCCGCGCCACCGCCACCGCCTCCGCCTCCACGGCCGCCGCCGCCGGGTCCCTGTGCAAAGCTCGGCGAGGTCATGGGCAGAACGAGCGCTAGCGCTGCTGCGGCACTCAAAACTTTCAGACTGTTCATGGTCAAACTCCTTTTCCCGGAAGCAAACCCTATGAAAGGGCTAGGGTTCCTGGGATCACGCCGGTTTGCGCGCGACCAGAAGCCTCATGCGCGCCCCCAGTACCCGGCATGAACGGATCGCGTCCGATTTGCGGCGGCCTTTATGTCGCGGCCGCGCATTTGCGGAAGGGCCCCACCGTTCCGCCGAACTGGACATTTTGCCGTCCGGATGGCATCAGGGCCCCACGAAGCAGGGCCCTTGCCGCATGAAACAATTCTTCCTCAAGTTCTTCACCTGGTGGAATGGCCAGACTTTTGGCACCCAACTCTGGACCAAGCGGTACGGAGAGCTGGTCGGCCAGGACGAGCAGGGCAATCTCTACTATCGCACCCGCGGCGGGACGGTCGATCCGACCCTCGGCTTCGAGCGGCGCTGGGTGGTCTATAACGGCTATGCCGAAGCGAGCCGGATCCCGCCGTCCTGGCACGGCTGGATGCATCATGTCGTCGATTTGCCGCCGACCGAGGCCAACTATCAGCCGCGCGAGTGGGAAAAGCCGCACCAGCCCAATCTCACCGGCACGGCAAAGGCCTATCGTCCCTCGGGATCGACCCTTGCCAGCGGCAAGCGGCCGAAGGCGACCGGCGACTATCAGCCCTGGACGCCTGGCTAGGTTTTCAGCCTCCGCGATCTTCATCGTCGAACTGGATGCATACGCATCCGCCGCACCCTGCTGTGAACAACGGGAACAGCGGGGACGGCGGTTGCGCGGCCGTTGCGCCAATGCGTGCGATGCGGCTCAATGGTCCCATCTTACGGAGATGGGAGACCATCGCGTTCGGTTCGGGCAACAGTTCGCGACTGTCCCGAAATGCAGCGGCCGCCGACCAGGACTCGATCGGGAGATAGGCCCCCGGTCTGGAAGCTCCGAAATCGCCCGATGAAATGTGCAGCCGCCGTAAGACAGGAAAGGCCGCTTGGGAAACCGAGCGGCCTTTTTCTGTTGCTATCGTCCTGACGTGTCCCGGCTCTGCGGAGCGTCGCTGGGTACCGCACCGCGTCCGGGACACGATAGCTACATCACGCGCTCAGCCGCACGCTTCACGGCGTCGAGCCGCCGCGCCTGGTTTTGCGCGCCGCGCTCCTTCAGCAATGCCAGGACCTCCGCCGGCGCGGTGTCGGGCGATCCCGAATTGAACGGCGGGGCCGGATTGTATTCCATCTGAAGCTGGATCGCTTCCGCCATGGTCCGATCGATCATGATGGACACCAGCGTCAGCGCGAAATCGATCCCAGCGGTGACGCCGCCACCGGTGATGCGATTGCGGTCGACGCAGACACGCGTCCTGGTCGGCGTGGCACCGAACTGGCCGAGCATCTCCATCGCGCTCCAATGGGTCGCGGCGCGGTAGCCCTTCAATAGTCCGGCAGCGCCGAGCGCCAGCGATCCCGTGCAGACGGAGGTGACGTATTTCGCGCCCGCTGCCTGCTTGCGCAGGAAGGCGAGCACCTCCTCGTCGTTGAGCAGGTCGTTGGTGCCGCCGCCGCCGGGCACACAGATCACATCAAGTTGCGGGCAATCCGCAAACGTCGTGGTCGGCGTCAGCATGAGCACGGAATCGCTCGGCACAGGCTCGATCCGCTTCCAGATCAGGTGCAGCGTTGCCCCGGGCACCATGGAGAACACCTGCAAGGGACCGGTGAAGTCGAGCTGGGTGACGCGCGGAAACACCAAAATTCCGATCTGGAGCGGTGACGACATCGGCGGATCCTCCAAAGATGAGCTTGACGCGCGAAGACTGGCATGGTGCCTTTGCGTCTGAAATGGCATAATTCCCTCTATTTCGGACATGGCTATGATCGGCATCCTGATCTTCCCGGATTTCCAGCTGCTCGACGCGGCCGGCCCGATCTCGGCGTTCGAGGTCGCGGCACGCTGCGCCGGCAAGCCGCTGGCGCTCCGCGTGCTGGCTCTGAATGCCGGGCCGGTCCGCAGCTCGTCGGGCGTCGAGATGATGGCGCGCGATTTCAAGTCGGCGAATGCGATCACGACGCTGGTCATCGCCGGCGGCGCGGGTGTCGCGGATGCCGCGCGCTGCGAGGCCACGCGCGCCTTCGTGCAGCGGCTGGCGCGGCGCGGCGTGCGCGTCGCCAGCGTCTGCTCGGGCGCCTATGTGCTCGCCGAGGCGGGGCTGCTCGATGGCCGCCGCGCCACCACGCATTGGGGCCGGACGCGCGATTTCGTCGCGCGCTATCCGAAGGTGAAGTTCGAGCCCGACCAGATCTTCACCCGCGATGGGAATGTCTGGACGTCGGCCGGTATCACCGCGGGCATCGATCTGGCGCTCGCGATGGTCACCGAGGATCACGGCGAGGAGATCGCGCGGGCAGCCGCGCGGCACCTCGTGCTCTACCATCGCCGCAGCGGCGGCCAGTCGCAGTTTTCCTCGCTGCTGGAACTGAAGGCGCCGAACAGCCGCTTCGGCGCGCTGTTGTCGTGGGCGCGCGAAAATCTCGATGCGCCGCTGACGGTGGAGGATCTCGCCGATCGCGCCGGCATGAGCGCGCGGCATTTCGCCCGTGCCTTCGCCGCCGAGACCGGCACGACGCCCTCCAAGGCGATCGAGCGGCTCCGGCTGGAGGTCGCGCGCGAGCGCGTGCAATCCTCGCGCGAGGGGATCGAGCTGGTTGCGGAAGCCACGGGCTTCCGTGATCCCGAGCGCATGCGCCGCGCCTTCATCCGCGCCTTCGGCCAGCCGCCGCAGGCGCTGCGGCGCGCTGCGCGGGCGGGATAGTCATGTACGTTTGAATGGGGCACGTGCGGAATGGCGACGTCCGCGCCGTTCAAAATCGGACGTCGCCGATGCTCACTTGTCCTGCTTTTCGCGTACGATCGCCCCGGTTTTGGGGTCGGCATGGAACTCCATCTTCTGTCCGTTCTTGATGCCTTCGCCCTCCCACCGGCCATCATCGGCTTCAAGCTTGGTCACCTGCGAATAGCCCGACTCCATGACCTTGGCCTTCACCTGCTCCATCGGCATCCAGTCCGGCCCAGGTTGATCTGCTCTCGCTGCTGAGCCCATGGCAAGCGAACCGAGAACCAGAATTGCAGCAAACCTCATCGCCAATCTCCCTTTCGAAGAAAGGCTTTAACGGGATCTTTGAATTGATGTTCCTTCGTCGATGCGAGATCAACCAGTGAGCGACATGCCGTGACTGGAACCACTTGTTCGGCTTGCTTCCGGACGGACATCCCGATGTTGTGAGGACATGCCTAGGCAGCGTTGTCTGCCGCGGCTCCGCGGGACGCATTCGCGCGCCCGGTCAGCCGCCGCGCGATCGGCATCAGCATGTATGGTGCGAGGTGAATCGGAAACTGCGTCATTGCGAAATAGAGCCAGGTGGTGGGCGGCAATGCGCCGGCCGTTGCCGCCAGCATCAGGCCGAGATTGCGCTGTGACACCATCAGCCCGAGCGCCAGTGCGCGGTCGGTGCCAATGCGGCGGAACAGCAGCGTGGTGATCGCGAGCAGCGTGAAGTAGATCGCGAAGGACAGAGCTGCGAGGCCGATGGTGAAGATCGGCCGGGTCAAGAGTTCGCCGGCGACATCGCCCATGACCGCGCAGGCGAACACGAGCAGGATGATGATGTTGAATCCATCGATCGGCTGCTGCGCGCGCTGAATTGCCTCCGCGCCGAAGATCCAGCGGATGACGGTCGCCGTAAGCAACGATGCGGCGAGAATGCCGAGCAGCTTCAAGCCGAGTGCCAGGGCCGAGATGCTGAGCATCCCGTCGAGGAAAAGCCCCGCGAACAGCGATGCCGTGAAGGGCACCAGCGCGGTCGAGGTCACCAGCGTGACCAGCACGAGGGTCGCATCGAGGCCCATCAGCGCGGCAAGTGCCGGCGAGGCCATCATCGGAGAAGCCATGCTCTGGAGCATGAGCGCAAGGGCAAGGCCGGGCGCGCGGCTCGTGAGCCCTGTTGCATGGGCGATCAATCCGACGATCAGCGGGACGCCGATCGTGGTCCAGGCGGTGGCGGTCGCAACCAGCGCCGGCCGGCGCAGATGGCTGGAGAGCACGGCCAGATCGACCCGCATGAAGGAAATGCAGAGCAGGACGAAGATCGCCTCGGTGACGTAGGGCCGCAGCAGCGCGCCGAGCGGCGGCACCGCGACCGCGATGAAAACGACGGCCGCCACCGCGCGGGTCCCTTGGCTGCCGAGCCAGGTCAGGGCGCGCAACGGGAGGGCGAAGATGGTTCGACGAGCGGAAGCCATGCAGGCGCCGTCAGCCCAATCCCTTCAACCACGCGCCGATCTCGCTCACGGCAGCGGTCGCCTCTCGCAACAACTTTCCCATCGTGAAGAAGCCGTGGAACTGACCGGGATAGTGCTTGGTGGTCACGGGCACGCCGGCCTGCCTGAGGCGTTCGGCATATTCGTCGCCTTCGTCGCGCAGGGGATCGGCGCCGGCTGTCAGCACATAGGCCGGCGGCAGGCCGGCGAGGTCTTGCGCGCGCGCCGGCGAAGCGCGCCAGTCGTGGATGTCGGCGGCGCCGTTCAGATAATGGTCGCGGAACCAGCGGATCACCGAATGCGTCAGCAATACGCTGGTCTCGGGCTCGCTGTGGGAGCCATGGGTCATGGCGAAATCGGTCGCTGGATAGATCAGCACCTGGCCCGCGATCGCAGGACCGTTGCCGTCGCGCGCGGCGAGCGCCACGACGGCGGTGAGGTTGCCGCCGGCGCTGTCGCCGCCGATCGACAGGCGTGAGGCGTCGATGCCGAGCTCGCGCGCGTTTGCGGCAACCCATGTGGTCGCGGCGATGGCGTCCTCGATGGCGGCGGGAAATTTGTGCTCGGGTGCGAGGCGATAGTCGACCGAGATCACGATCAGCGCGCCTTCGACTGCGAGCTGACGGCAGACGACGTCGTGAGAGTCGAGATCGCCGACCACCCAGCCGCCGCCATGGAAGAACACCAGCGCCGGCGACAGGCCGTCGTGCCGGCGCGGCTCCTTCGGGACGTAGAGGCGGGCAGGGATGGCGCCGTGTGGGGCCGGGATCGCGAGCGCTTCGACGCGGGCGAGCTCCGGCGGCTCCGGATTGGTGGCAAAGCGCGCCTGCGCGTAATAGGCGCGGGCTTCCGCTGCGGTCAGGGTCTCGTAGGCAGGGCGGCCGGCTTCCTGAAAGGCCCTGTAGACGGCGGCGGCGTCGGAATCGAGCACAACGGGCATTAAAGGCGGCCTCTGGGTTTTCCAGTCATGGTTGGAGCCCCGTTTTCGGCGGACGGTGCCCGCCTCGGGTTCGGGAAGGAGCCTCCGACTATCCCATCCGGAAGCCGGTCTGGCCAGACGGGGCCGGGAAGGGCAGGGATGCCGCCCTTCCCCCGCCGTATTCGCCGTGTTAACCGGAGGGCCTGCGAGCGGCGGTAACCCCTGTAGAATGTCCAACAAGCCCGATTCGCTGTTGAAGCCGCGCGAGATGTTTCGAACCATTACCCTGACAGGTCTTGCGGCGCTTTTGGCCGCCACCGCACTGACGGTTGCGACGCCGGCTCAGGCGCAGATCGGCACGATCTTTTCCGATCCGCCGCCGCTGCGGCCGCCCGGCAACATTCCGCGCGGCCAGCAGCAGCCGCAGCAGATTCCCGACGACGACGAAGAGGTGCCGGAGCTGCCGCCGCAGGGCCGTGTGCTGCCGTCGCGCCCGATGCCACCGCCTCCGGGCCGGCAGGGGAACGTGATGCCCGGCCCGGTCGAGACCCAGCCGCTGGCGCCGCCCCCGGGCTCCACCGTCGCGCCGACGAACCAGCCGCCCTCCGCGGCGGTTGCGCCGCCCGGTCCGCAAGCCCCGGGTGCGCCCGGTCAGCGCCAGCCGCAGCAGAAGGGCGCTCCGGGCGCCGTGCCGCAGACGCCGGCGAGCCTGCAGCCGGGCGACGAGGTCGTCACCGAGCCGCCGGCCCAGAAGATCGTGAACAAGAAGGCGACTTTCTCCGGTCTCGACAAGATCACCGGACGCATCATCAATTTCGACGAGGAGATCGGCGAGACGGTCCAGTTCGGCGCGCTGCGCGTCAAGACCGACGCCTGCTACACGCGGCCGGCGACGGAGGCCACCAACACCGACGCCTTCGTCGAGGTCGACGAGATCACCTTGCAGGGCGAGGTGAAGCGCATCTTTTCGGGCTGGATGTACGCCGCAAGTCCCGGCCTGCACGGTGTCGAGCACCCGATCTACGACATCTGGCTCACCGACTGCAAAGAGCCGCAGCAGACCATCGCGACTGCGGCACCGGATCCCGCGACCAAGCCCGCGCCACCGCCGCCCGCGCAGAAGAAGGCCGCGCCCAAGCAGGTCCAGCAGCGTCCGCCGCAGCCCTTGCCGCCCATTCAGCAGCAGCAACCGGCACCGCCGCCTCCGCCGCCCGAGCAGCGGCCAGGCCTGTTCGGTATTCCCGGGTTTGGTCGGTAGGCCAAATCCACTGGGTTCGGCCGCTGACCCAGCTTTCCATCATTCTTGTCGCGAGGCGATGATCTCGAGCGCGCGTGCGCCCGGGACGGCGTCACCGGCCGAGAGCCTGAGGAAATCGCCGGGCTCGCCGGCGAGCGCCTTGTCGAGCAGTGCGGTATAGCGCCGCCGCGAGATCTCGGCTGCGCCGAAGCTCTTCAAATGCTCCGTGACATATTGGGTGTCGAGCAGCTCGAAGCCGCCATGGATGAGCCGCGCCACCAGATGCACCAGCGCGACCTTCGAGGCATCGCGTGCGGTGTGGAACATGCTCTCCCCGAAGAAGGCGCGCCCCAGGCTGACGCCGTACAGGCCGCCGACGAGATCCTCGCCCTGCCAGGCCTCGACGCTGTGGCAATGGCCGAGTTCGTACAGGCCGCCATAGAGGTCACGGATGCGCTTGTTGATCCAGGTGTCCTCGCGTCCGGCCTGGGGCGCGGCACAGCCGGCGATGGTCGCCTTGAACGCGGTGTTGACGGTCACGCGAAATACATCCGACCGCACGGTGCGCGCGAGCCGCGAGGCGACGCGAAATCCATCGAGGGGAATGACGCCGCGCAACTCCGGCTCGACCCAGAACAGAGTCGGATCGTCGGCGCTTTCCGCCATTGGGAAGATGCCGCAGGCATAGGCGCGCAGCAGCACGGCCGGTGTGATTTCAGACGGGGCGGAGTCGCGCGAAGTCATGGTTCGCAATCATAGCAGGATCGCGATGCGGTTGCGATGGGGTGCGCAGGAGGGCGCGAGGTCAACCCGCGGCGGCAGTGTTGGCCTTGCCGTGGTTTGCCGGCACGCGACTGAACTTCAGAATGATCCGGGTTCCGGAATGCGCGGGATCGCGCTCGACCGAGGCGTCGAGCTTGGAGGCCATGGCCGCGACGATGCGCTGGCCCATGCCGGTGGAGCGCGGATCGGCCTTGACGTTGTCGCCGACGCCGTTGTCGGTGATCGACAGCAGGAGATCGTCGCCTTTCGAGTTCAGCTCGACATGGATGGGGCCGGCGCCGTCAGGATAGGCGTATTTCACCGCGTTCATCACCAGCTCGTTGACGATGATGCCGACGGCGACCGCGCGGTCAGGATCGATCTCGATCGGCTCGGCTTTCAGTGTGAGGCGCGACATCCGGTTGCCTTCGGCAGAGCGGCGGAGATCCTCGAGCAGCGAATCGAGATACTGGTTCAGGACCACGCTCTTCAGATCCTGCGAGGTGTAGAGGCGCCGGTGCACCTGCGCGACCGCGGCGACGCGGCCCATCGCATTGGTCAGTGCCGCCTTGACCTCGTCGTGCGCAGCGGAGCTTGCCTGAAGGTGCAGCAGCGAAGCGATGATCTGCAGCGAGTTGCCGACGCGGTGATTGACCTCGCGCAGCAGCAGCTCGCGTTCGGCGGCAAGCGCCGCATAGCGGTCACGCGAGGCGTGGATCTCGGCTTCGGCTTCCTCGCGCGCCTTCTGCAGTTCGGCCTGGCGCAGCGCGCCCTCGGCTGCGACGTGGAGCAGGGGAATGAAATCGCCCGTGACGTCCTTGACGAGATAGTCGGCCGCGCCGGCCTTCAGCGCGGTGACCGCGATGTTGGAGTCCTGCGAGGCCGTGACGAACACCACCGGCGGCGCCCCCGGGATCGCCATGATCTGCTCCAGCGTCTCCAACCCATCGAGGCCGGGCATATACTGGTCGAGCGCAACCACGTCGATGCCGCCGTCGATAGTCCCCTGGGCACTCGCGCGGCGGATGTGCTCCAGACCTTCCTCGCCGCTCGCGGCATGGACGACCCTGTAGCCGCGCCGCGTCAGGCCGCGATCGACCAGGCGCGCCAGCGCACCGTCGTCATCGATGTAGAGCAGGGTGGGTGTGCGCTGGTTCATGGGGCGGCGGGCGGGACCTGGATGACCGAGAAGAACAGGCCGAGCTGCCGGATGGCATTGGCGAAATTCTCGTAGTTGACGGGCTTGGTGATGTAGACGTTGCAGCCTAGCTCGTAACAGCGCTTGATTTCCTGGGAATCGTCGGTGGTGGTCAGCACCACGACGGGCGAAGCCTTCAGATATGTGTTTTCCTTGATCTGCCTCAGGATGTCGATCCCGGTCATGTCGGGCAAATTGAGGTCGAGCAGGATCAAGAGCGCATTGCCCTTCTGCACGAGCCCGCTGCCGTCGGCGCCGAACAGGTGCTGCATCGCGTCCGTGCCGTTCTTGAAGGAGACGATCTCGTTGTTGACGCCGGATCGGCGGATGTTGCGCTCGATCAGCCGGGCGTGGCCCTCGTCGTCCTCGATCATGATGATGGTGACAGGCTGGGTCATCGATCTCTGTTCCGGTTGCTGACGTTCCAGGCGATCGGCAGCGTGATGGTGAAGGTGCTGCCCGCGTTCAGTTCCGATGATACCGACATGGTGCCGCCGAGGCGACGCACAAGTGCACGCACATGCGCAAGACCGATGCCCTGGCCGGGCTTGTCCTGGGTTCCCGCGCGGCGGAACAGGTCGAAGATCCGCTGGTGATCCTTCGGATCGATCCCGCGGCCATTGTCGCTGATCTCGAAGATCGCATAGCCGAGCTTGGTCCGCCCGCGGATTCTGATCTCTCCGGGCACTCCGCGCTTCAGATATTTGATCGCATTGTCGATCAGGTTGGAGAAGATCTGCTCGAGCGCGAGCCGGTCGCTCACGATATCGGGCAGGGCCTCGAGGTGGATCTCGGCCTGCGCCTCGGCGGCCTGGTGCGCCAGCGTCGACACGATCGCCTCGATCAGCTCGCTGGTGTTGATCTTCACGGGCTGGAATTCGCGCCGGCCTTCGCGGGTGAGGTTGAGGATCGCCGAGATCAGCCGGTCCATCTTGGCGATCGACGACTTGATGAAGCCGAGCGCTTCGGAAAAATCCTCCGAGAGCTGCTTGTCGGCGCCCTCGAGCGCGATCTCGCCGGGCCCTGCGGGCGCGAGCGGCGGTCCGTCCGCAGGGACTTGGGCGAGGCTGCCGATGCGGCGAAAGATGTCGTTGCCGAGCTCATCGAGCTCGCTGGTGAAACCCATGATGTTGACGAGCGGCGATCGCAGATCGTGGCTGACGATATAGGCAAAGCGCTGGATCTCGTCGTTGGCCTCGCGCAGGTCCGCCGTGCGCTCCTCCACGACCGATTCGAGGTTGGCGAAGGCCTCGCGCAGGCGATTCTCTGCCTCGTCGCGGGCGACTGCCGAGCGTCGCACCAGCCAGATCGAGATCAGCGCCAGAACCACGACCAGGCCTGAGCCGATGCCCGTCATCGAGGCGGCGGTGGTCTGACTGCGGTCGGAGTTGGCGGTGCGCAGGTGGAACAGGCGCTCCTCCTCCCGAAGCATTCCCGTCGCGACTTCGCTGATCGTGGCCGTGGTATCGGCAGAGGCGAGTTCGCGCACCAATGCAGCGGCTTTTTCCGGCTGATCCAGGCGGATAAAATCCATCTCCTGCGCAAATTGACCGAGTCGAGTCTCGATCGCCGAGCTCAGCTTTTCAATGCTTTTGCGCTGCTCCGGATTGTCGCCGATCAGGCGTGTGAGCCTATCGAGCGCGGGGACGATAGCCGCCACGGCTTTGTCATGGTCTACCTTGAAATCCGACCGTCGCGTCAGCAAGTAGCCGCGGGCGGTGCTCTCGGCACGCCGGATTTCCAGCAGAAGAGCGTTAATCTGGTTCTCGGCCTCGATCGTATGAACCACCCATTTGCTATCCTCCCGTGCCTTGTTGACGAGATAGACGGAGCCGGCGCTGATCACGGTCAGCACCACAAGGCCCGCCGAGAACAGCAGGATCTGCCAGAACGCGCGCCGTCGCTGGGCGTCAGCCATCACGGCGGTTCACCGGTCTATATTCAGTGGAATTCAATACGCCCCCTTGGAACTGGCCCCAACCGTCCAGAACGCGAAAGGGGCCAAAGGGTTCCACGAAGGAAGGCAAATTATTTCGGCGCGGGTTCCGCCTTCCCGGCCAAATATTGTTCCAGCCAGTGGATGTGGTAGTCGCCATTGATGATGTCGTCTTCGCGCACCAGCGCCCGGAACAGCGGCAGCGTGGTCTCGATGCCTTCGACCACCATCTCGTCGAGCGCCCGGCGCAGCCGCATCAGGCATTCGGCGCGGGTCTTGCCGTGGACGATCAGCTTGCCGACCAGGGAGTCGTAATAGGGCGGGATCGTGTAGCCCTGGTAGACGGCGGAATCGATCCGGACGCCCAGCCCGCCGGGCGGATGGTATTGAAGAATCCGGCCGGGCGAGGGGCGGAAGGTCTGGGGATTTTCGGCGTTGATACGGCATTCGATCGCATGGCCGATGACCTGGACCTCGTCCTGCTTTGCCGGCAGGTCGCCGCCGGCGGCGATGCGGATCTGCTCCAGCACGAGGTCGATGTCGGTGATGCTCTCGGTAACGGGATGCTCGACCTGGATGCGCGTGTTCATCTCGATGAAATAGAACTCGCCGTCCTCGAACAGGAACTCGATGGTGCCGACGCCGAGATATTTCATCTCGCGCATCGCTTTGGCGCAGGTTTCGCCGATCTTGGCGCGCGCGGCGGCGGAGAGAACGGGCGAGGGGCCCTCTTCCCAAACCTTCTGGTGCCGGCGTTGCAGCGAACAATCGCGTTCGCCGAGATGGATCGCGCCGCCGCGGCCGTCACCGAGGATCTGGATCTCGATATGGCGCGGCTTCTGGAGGTACTTTTCCAGGTAGACGGAGGCATCGCCGAAGGCGGATTTGGCCTCGTTGGCCGCCGTCGACAGGGCCATCTGGAGGTCGGCCTCGCTGTGCGCGACCTTCATGCCACGACCTCCGCCTCCGGCCGCCGCTTTCACCAGGACCGGGAAGCCGATTTGCTTCGCGATGCCGATCGCGTCGTCATCGGGACCGACCGCGCCGTCGGAGCCGGGCACCACGGGGATGCCCAGGCGCTTGGCGGTCTTCTTCGCCTCGATCTTGTCGCCCATCAGGCGGATGTGCTCGGCCTTGGGACCGATGAAATGCAGGTTGTGCTCGGACAGGATTTCCGCGAAACGGGCGTTCTCTGACAGGAAGCCGTAGCCGGGATGCACGGCATCGGCACCGGTGATCTCGCAGGCCGCGAGCAATGCAGGCACGTTGAGATAGCTGTCCTTGGATGCCGGCGGCCCTATACAGACGCTCTCGTCCGACAGGCGCACATGCATGGCGTCGGCATCGGCGGTGGAGTGCACGGCGACGGTCGCGATGCCCAGCTCCTTGCAGGCCCTGAGGATGCGAAGGGCGATCTCGCCGCGATTTGCTATGAGGATCTTGTCGAACATGGTGCCTCGGGGGCGAATGGGGAATAGCGAATGGCGAATGGGGAGGAGTAACTATTCGCTACTCGCTATTCGTCACTCCCTCACTCAATGATGACCAGCGGCTCGCCGTATTCGACCGGCTGGCCGTCCTCGACCAGGATCTGCGTCACCGTGCCGGCGCGCGGCGAGGGGATCTGGTTCATGGTCTTCATGGCTTCGATGATCAGCAGGGTCTGTCCGACCGCGACCTTGCTGCCGACCTCGATGAACGGCTTGGCGCCCGGCTCCGGCGCCCAATAGGCGGTGCCGACCATCGGGGAACTGACGGCGCCGGGATGCTTCGACAAATCGGGCCCGGCGGCGGGAGCCGCGGCGGAGGCTACCGGCAGCGCTGCGGCAGCAGCTGCCATCGGCATAGGCATGGTCGCGGCAACGCTGATGTTGCGGGCGACGCGCAGGCGAAGGCCCGCGCGTTCGATCTCGATCTCGGTGAGACTGGTCTCATCGAGCAGCAAAGCGAGCTCGCGGACGAGCGCGGAATCCTCGCTGGAAAACTTTGCTGCTGCTTTGTCGTCTGGCTGGCGCGCCATGTTCTTTGATCCGAATGTTCTGTTTGATGAGGGAGCTTCAGGCTTTGGGCTTGATGGCAAGCTTGGCGGCAAGGCCCTGGATGGCGAGGCGGTAGCCCTCGATGCCGAAACCGCAAAGCGAGGCGAAGGCCGCGCGCGCGGTGTAGGAATGGTGACGAAAGCTCTCGCGGGCGTGGATGTTGGTTACATGCACTTCGACCGTCGGGATCTGCACCGCAAGCAGCGCGTCGTGCAGCGCGATCGAGGTGTGCGAATAGCCGCCGGCATTGATGATGATGCCCTTCATCTTGCGCGCATGCGCCTCGTGGATGAAGTCGATCAGCTCGCCCTCGCGGTTGGACTGGCGGCAATCGGCCTTGAGACCGAAGGCTGCCGCCGTCTCTCGGCACAGCGTTTCGACGTCGGCCAGCGTCGCGTGGCCATACTTTTCCGGCTCGCGCGTCCCCAACATGTTGAGGTTCGGCCCGTTCAGGACAAGGATCGTGTCGGTTGCAGGTTCAGCCATTCCAATTCCGGAAAAGGTGCTCGGCGTGGCGGGGGTTATAGGTAACAATGCGCGTGAGGGGAAGCCTTGACGCCCTCCCGAAGGGGGTCAAGTACCTCATCCAGTGCGCAAAAACCTGTGTGGAAACCACGGAAATCGCTTGTTAACCAGTCCGGCGCATGGCTGCCGGCAAACCGCAAAGGGGGCGGGCATTGCTGCCCGCCCCCTGAGGTTAACCGCGACCGGCCTTAAACGTCGAGGACGGCGACGATCTCGTAGGTGTCCGGATCGATGATCACGATCTGCTCGCGGACCATAATGTACTTATAAGCCCGCCACTCCGGATAGATGGTCACGACCCGGGACGGCAGGGCGTGCAGCGAAATGCCTTCGCGCGGCACGCGGGTACCGATCGAGACCGAGAAGTTCACGTTGGTCACCGGGGCGACGCGTTGCTCGCGGATCACCGACGTGATCTGGGTCCGCTGCTCGGTCGAGAGCTTCGCACCAGCGCCGGCCTGGCCAACCGTGGTCGATGTAGAGCTCTGGCCCTGGGCGTTCTGGTTGGTGCTGGTCCCCGTCTGGCCCTGAGCGTTCTGGTTGGTGCTCGTGGTGCCCTTCTGGCTTTCGGCGTTGTTGGTCGGGGCGCCGCTCTTGCTGCCCTCAGCCTTCATGTCCTTCTGGTCCTTGCCGGACTTCGTGGTGTCCTTGCTGGTGTCCTGGCTCATGCTCTTGGACTTGTCCTGCTGGGACTTGTCCTGGGCGCGTTCGTCGGTGCGCTGGCCCTTGGTCGCGCCAGCCTTGTCCTCGGCCGCGTTCTTGTTCATCGCGCCGCCGGGGGACCGCTCGTCCTTCATGGCACCGGGCTTGTCGTCCGAAGCACGATTGGACTTCATGTCGCTGGAGCCGCCGGCCTGGCCGACGGTACCCTTGTCACGGCTCATGGAATCGCGACCCGTCGAGCCACCACGTTCGGCGGCACCACCCGAAGGCTGTGATTGCTGCATCTGCGCGCCGCCCGCGCCACCGCCGCCGTCGCGGCCCATGTTACCCTGTGCGTTTGCCAGCCCCGTGCCGGCGACGAGCGCGGCTGCGGCAACCGAAATCATAAAGCGGTTCAACATCGAAAATTCTCCTCACGTGGTCTTTGCGTCATTGCCCGCGCCGACAACGAAAGGAGATTTCAGTTGTTCCGGAACTTCGCCTGTTCCGCGGCATTTGTTTGTTGAATGCCAGATGAACGACTTTGCACGAAGACGCCAACGTTCGGCGTCATGAAGAAGGCCGGCTCTTCAGCCGGCCTTTCGTGTTTTCAGTATCGTAGGACGTGGGATCAGCAGGTTGCCTTGCCGCAGCGGGCGATGCCGATCTTTTCCCTGAGGCTTTCCACGCCGACGGCGCCGATCACGATCTGCTTGCCGATGACGTAGCTCGGCGTGCCGTTCATGCCCATCGCTTCGGCCAGCTTGAAGTTCTCCTCGATGGTGGCGCGCACCTCGGGACTGCCGATGTCCTTTTCGATTTTCGCCGTGTCGAGGCCGGCTTCCTTGGCCGCCTGAATCGCGCGCGCCTTGTCGGCGGCGCCGCGGCCGGTGAGCAGCTTCTGGTGGAAGTCGAGATATTTCTTGCCTGAGGGGTCCTGCATGCGCACGGCGACGGCGACCTGGGCCGCTTCGACCGAGCCCTGGCTCAGCACCGGAAACTCCTTCAGCACGACCTTCAGCTTCGGATCGCTCTTCATGAGCGTAAGCATGTCGTCCATCGCGCGTTTGCAGTAGCCGCAATTGTAGTCGAAGAATTCGACGAAGGTGACATCGCCGTCCTTGTTGCCGAGCACGACCTGGCGCGGCGAGTTGAAGATCGCCTCGGCATTCTGCGCGACGCTGGCCTCGTGCTTCTGCGTTTCGGCCGCTGCCTGGCGCTTGCTCAGCTCGGCCATCGCCTCCTCGAGCACCTCGGGGTGGTTGACGAGGTAGTTCTTGATGATGGTCTCGATGTCGGTGCGCTGGCTAGCAGAGAAACTGTCGGCCGACGCGGGCGCCGATGCGCCGAACAGGGCGAGCGCAAACAACGCAGGAGCAAGCAGGCGCAGCGAAGGCATGGGCAAATCCTCTTATCCAATGCAGGTTTCGGTAAAACGTCCCGGCGGAGTTGAGCTCGATGTCGTGACGTCGTGGTGCCGGGCGTCGTTCGGTTGTTTCACTGCATGGCGGCTTGGCCGCCACGATGTTCAATTGCGCGGCGGCTTGGCCGCCACGATGTCGTCGGCCTTGACCCATCCGGGCGTGCCGACGGCGAAACGGGTTTTCGCGCGCGTGGCAAGCTCGCGGGCGGTCTTGTTGTCGCCGCGCAAATACGCGGCCTGCGCCGACGCGAGATCCGCCTCGGCATAGTCTCCCTTCCGGCCATAGGCCATCGCGAGCTGGGTATAGCCGAGCGCGGCCTCGGGCTCTCGTGCCACCGCGGCGCGGAGAATCCGAACGGCGTCGTCCGTGTAGGCCTTATTATCGGTTCCAACCAGAGCCTGCCCAAGTAACATCTCGATGAGCGGCGCGTTGTTCGAGAGCTGCGCCGCCTTGCGCAGGGGAGCGATGGCATCGGCCGGTTTGCCGCTCTCCAGCAAGGCCTGGCCGCGCACCTCGTAGAAGTACGGGTTGTTCGGCTGGACCTGGATCAGCGCGTCGATCTGGGCGAGCGCGCTGCGCAAATCCCCATGCAGATAGGTGCTGATAGCGCGGGCATAGCGCGCCGGCATGCTGTCGTTGGTCTGGGGATAGCGGCGGTACACCGTCTCCGGCCGCTCCATGAACGCGGAGATCTTCGCCCGCACCATGTCGTGGCGGAGCTGTAGCGCGGGGTCGTCCTTCTTGTTCCAGTAGGGACTGGAGCTTGCGAACTCCTGGAGCGAGGCGACGCGCTCGGCCGGCATCGGATGCGACTGGAGATAGGGATCGGCGCCGCGCGCGGCGAACAGGCTCTCGCTGGTGAAGCGCTTGAAGGTCTCGTACATGCCCTTGGGCGATTGCTGGGTCGCCGTCAGGAACTTTACGCCGGCGCGGTCGGCGTTCTCCTCCTGCTGGCGCTGGTAGGACAGCAGCGAACGGCGGATCATCTCCTGCGGCGCCGCGAGCGCGGCCGCCCCCACATTGGCAAGGCCGTTGCTGCCCGCGCTGCCGCGCTGGGTGCCGCCGGCGGCGATCGCTCCGGCGCCGAGCAGCATCGCGATGATCATCTGGGTCTGGGCCGTGGCGAGCTGCTCGCGCAGCTTGGAGAGATGGCCGCCCGCCAGATGCCCGGTCTCGTGCGCGAGCACGCCGATGATCTGGTTCGGCGTTTCCGACTGGAGTATCGCGCCCCAATTGACGAAGATGCGGCGGCCGTCCGCGACGAACGCGTTGAACGAGCCGTCGTTGATGATCACCATCTGGATGTTGTGCTTCTCCAGACCGGCAACGCGCAGGATCGGGCGGGTATATTCACGCAGCAGCTGCTCGGTTTCGGTGTCGCGCAGCACCGGCGGCCCCTTGGCCTGCGCGCGCGCGGCCGAGAACGGCGTCAGCACGATCGCCGCGGCCGTGACCAGGGCGGTGAGGGTGGAGGCCTTCTTGCGCAATGCGATCTGGAGCAACATCAGGCGGTCTGGGTCAAACGGTCTTGATCAAAGCAGTTTCGTGATTGGTTTTGGCGATTGGCGGCGGACCGGATACGCGATATGCCCTTGTGAGCCGTTCCCCTTATGAGCCGTACAATGCGGCCAGTCTGGGGCGCAAGCGCCCCGTTTTTCGGACCGGTCGCGCCGGTCCGCCAGCGAAATAGCAGAAATCGATGCACGATGCGACCTTGAGGAACCGGTTGGGGCAGTGGCTCGAGCCCTCCCGCCGGAGCGATGTTCCCCCGTTCATGGTGATGGACGTCATGGCCGCGGCGGCCCGAATCGAGGCCGCTGGCGGCCATGTCATCCACATGGAGGTCGGCCAGCCCGCGGCCGGCGCCCCCAAAACCGCGATTGCGGCCGCCCATGCGGCGCTGGAGGCCGGACGGATCGATTATACCTCCGCGCTTGGCATCCCCAGCCTGCGCGAGCGCATCGCGCGCCATTATCGCGATGCCTATGGCTGTGACGTCAGCCCCGAGCGGATCGTGGTGACCACCGGCTCCTCCGGTGGGTTCATCCTGGCTTTCCTGTCGATGTTCGAGCCGGGCGACCGCGTTGCCGTGACGGTGCCGGGTTATCCGCCTTACCGTCATATCCTCACCGCGCTCGGTTGCGAGCCGGTGCTGATCGAGACCACGAACGAGACGCGCCACGCGCTCACCGGCGAGGCATTGCTCGCGGCGCATCGCAAGGCGCCATTGAAGGGCGTGCTGGTCGGCAGCCCCGCCAATCCGACAGGCACGATGATGTCCCGCGATGCGCTCGCCGGCCTGATTGCGGCCGCCGAAGACGCGGGCATCCGCTTCATCTCGGACGAAATCTATCACGGGCTCGATTATGCGTTTCCGGCCGTCACCGCCGCCGCGCTCTCCGAGCACGCGCTCGTGATCAATTCGTTCTCGAAGTATTTCTGCATGACCGGCTGGCGCGTCGGCTGGATGGTCGTACCGGAAATCCTGGTGCGGCCGATCGAGCGGCTGCAGCAGAACCTGTCGATCTCGGTGCCGTCACTGTCGCAGATCGCAGCGGAGGCCGCCTTCGACGGTGCGGCCGAGATGGAGGCGATCAAGCACGGCTATCAGGAAAACCGGCGGATCCTGATCGAGGGATTGCCGAAAGCCGGCCTCGCCAAGTTCCTGCCGGCCGACGGTGCATTCTATCTCTATACCGACGTCTCGGACTTCACCTCCGACAGTTTCGAGTTTGCCAAGCAGATGCTCGAGCAGGCGCGCGTTGCGGCAACGCCCGGCCTCGATTTCGATCCCGTTCACGGCCGCGCGTTCATTCGTCTTTCCTATGCGCGCTCGCCTGGGGAGATGCGCGAGGCAGTTGACCGGATCGCTCACTGGCTTAAATAGCCGCCAGTTGTCGACCACTTCCGGAGTTCATCTTGTCTGACCGATCTGTCTTGCCTGCTGCTGCTACCCATTCACCTCTCGCCGCATTGATGTGGCCGACCCGGCCCGGCGAAACCGTCGGCACAGTGCGCGCGATCGTGCTGGTCGCTCTCGGTACGGCACTGATGGCGCTGTCGGCCAAGATCAACCTGCCGCTGCCCTACGTGCCCATGACGTTGCAGACGCTGGTGGTCCTGATGATCGGCGCTGCCTATGGCTGGCGTCTTGGCAGCGCAACCATGATCGCCTATCTCGCCGAGGGCGCGCTCGGGCTTCCGGTGTTTGCCGGACCGGTGGGTGGAATTGCGCCGCTGGTTGGACCGACCGCAGGCTATCTGTTCGGCTTCGTTGCGGCTGCTTTCGCGACCGGTTGGCTCGCCGAGCGCGGCTGGGATCGCAGCGTGGTGCTGCTGTTTGCGGCGATGGCCGTTGGCCATGTCGTCATTCTCGCCGCCGGGTTCGGCTGGTTGGCGTTCGGCCTCGGTCTGGGCGCTGCGAAGGCCTGGCAGGTCGGCATCTTGCCGTTCATTGCGGCTTCGCTGGTCAAGAACGCGCTCGGCGCGGCGTTGATGCCGGCAGCGCGCCGGATCGTCGATCGCCGCAGGTAAGACGCGCTACAACCAGCAGTGTGAATTGACAGGGCCGGCCAAGTTGATCTTGGCTGGCCCGAGTGTTTGAGGGGAGTGAAACGATGACGACGACAACGATGGCGGATGCGCCGGTCGCGCCGCCCGCAGCAAAGCCTTGGTACAAGGTTCTCTACGTCCAGGTGCTGATCGCCATCGTGCTTGGTGCCATCGTCGGCTGGCTGTGGCCGTCGTTCGCGACCAACGATTGGATCAAGGCGATGGGCGATGGCTTCATCAAGCTGATCAAGATGGTGATCGCCCCGATCATCTTCTGCACCGTGGTCTCGGGCATCGCCCACATCCAGGACGCCAAGAAGGTCGGCCGCATCGGCGTCAAGGCGCTGGTCTATTTCGAGGTCGTCTCGACCTTCGCACTGGTGATCGGCCTCGTCATCGGCAATCTGGTGAAGCCGGGCGCAGGCTTCGGCGGTGGCGCGGCAAACGAGGCGGCCGTCGCCAATTACGCCAAGCAGGCCGCCGGTCAGAAGTCCGTTGACTTCGTGCTGCACATCATTCCGGACACGGTGGTCGGTGCCTTCGCGCAAGGCGAGATCTTGCAAGTGCTGCTGTTCTCGGTGCTGTTCGGCTTTGCCTTGATGAGCCTCGGCGACCGCGGTCACACCATTCGCAGCTTCATCGACGATGCTGCCCACGCCGTGTTCGGTGTCATCTCCATCGTGATGCGCGCCGCGCCGATCGGCGCGTTCGGTGCGATGGCCTACACGATCGGCAAGTTCGGCACCGGCGCGATCCTCAACCTGATCGGCCTGATCGCCACGTTCTACGTCACCGCGGCGCTGTTCGTGTTCGTCGTGCTCGGCCTCATCGCGCGCATGGCCGGGTTCTCGATCTTCAAGTTCCTCGCCTACATCAAGGACGAGCTGCTGATCGTGCTCGGCACCTCGTCCTCGGAAAGCGCACTGCCATCGCTGATGGAGAAGCTGGAGCGGCTCGGCTGCTCCAAGTCGGTGGTCGGCCTCGTGGTGCCGACGGGTTACTCGTTCAACCTCGATGGCACCAACATCTACATGACGCTGGCGACGCTCTTCATCGCGCAGGCGCTCGGTTTCGATCTCTCCTTCAGCCAGCAGGCCACGATCCTGGTCGTGGCCATGCTGACATCGAAGGGCGCCTCCGGCATCACCGGTGCGGGCTTCATCACGCTGGCGGCAACGCTCGCCGTGGTCGATCCGCGCCTCGTGCCGGGCATGGCCATCGTGCTTGGCATCGACAAGTTCATGAGCGAGTGCCGTGCGCTGACCAATCTGTGCGGTAACGGCGTCGCCTGCGTGGTCGTCGCCTGGTGGGAAGGCGAGCTCGACCGCGACAAGCTCAACGCCAACCTCGCCAAGGAGATCGATCCGACCGACATGGAGACGGCGATCACGACGGACTGACCTGCATACTGCATCGTCAGGCTTCGAGAGTGGAGGGCTGATCGAGATTCGATCAGCCCTTTCTTTTCGGGACTAGAACCGCTCCGGCCGATAAGGCGCCGGATCGATCGCCGGGGTCTCGCCGCTCATGATCTCGGCGAGCAGGCGCCCCGTCGCCGGTCCCAGGGTAAAGCCCTGGTGGCCGTGGCCGAAATTCATCCAGAGGCCCGGATGGCGCGGTGCTTGCCCGAGCACCGGGAGCATGTCGGGCGTGCAGGGGCGGGTGCCGAACCACGGATCGGGCTCGACGCGCTTGCCGAGGTCGATCAGCTCGCGTGCGGAGCCTTCCGCGCTGGCGAGCTGCACGGGCGTTGCGAGCGCGTCGGGACTCGTTAGCTCGGCTCCTGTGGTGATGCGGATGCCTTTGGCCATGGGTCCCATCGCATAGCCGCCGCCCTTGTCGACGAGAGGCAAATCGAGCGAGGCGCCGCCGCTGTAATGCATGTGGTAGCCGCGCTTGCGCACCAGCGGAATGCGATAGCCGAACTTGTGCAGCAGATCGGGCGACCACGGCCCGAGCGTCACGACGGCATGGGCGGCATCGAGGCGCCCCTGGTCGGTATCGACGGACCAGCCCGTCCTGGTCTGCCGCAGGCTCTGGGCGTCACCGAGAACGATGCTGCCGCCGAGGCGCTCGAACAGCTCGGCATACGCCGTGACGAGCGCTCCTGGATCGGACACGGTCCAGGTGTCGAGCCAATGGATCGCGCCGGGGAGATCGTCGCGCAGGATCGGCTCGGCCTTGGCAAGCTCGCTGCCGGAGAGCACGCGAAAACTCACGCCGAATTCGCGTTGATCTTCCTCCGCCGTCTTGACCGCGAGATCGAATGAAGCGGCATCGCGGTGGAGCATGCGATAGCCGGCGCGGCGGATCAGATTGTCGGCATGGGCTTGCCGGATGAGGATGTCGTGCTCTGCGGTCGCGTAGGCGATCAGCCGTGCCCAGGCCTCGATCGCCTCGCGATGCCGCTTCGGCGCCGAGTGCCACCAATAGCGGAGCAGGGGCTCGACATGGCGGTGAAGCGACGACAGGCTGTAGCGAACGTCGTTGGTCCGGCCGGTCGCGATCTTGAGGAGCGTCGCAAGATCGCGCGGCATCGGATAGGGACGGACCGCTTCGGCCTGAATCATTCCGGCATTGCCATAACTGGTCTCGCGGCCGGGCTCCCTGCGATCGACGAGCGTGACGGTCCAGCCGCGCTGCTGCAGGTGCAGCGCCGCGCTCACGCCGATCATGCCGCCGCCGAGAACGATTGCGCTTTGCATCGGAAGAATTCTCCTGTCGGTTATTCCCAGGTGAGGAAGCCGGGAGCAGACGATAGAGCCGGTGCTGCGGCGAGCCGTGCCAGGTCAGGCACCGGCCGGCACATCTGCGCATCGCCTGCGAAGGCTGCCTCAATGCTCGCGGCAACAGACAGCACGATGGCGTCGCCGCCGCGCGGACCGACGATCTGGAGGCCGAACGGCAGGCCGGCTTCATCGACGCCGAGCGGAATGCTGATGGCGGGATGGCCGGGAAGCGTGACGGCGTAGGCCAGCGCGAGCCAGTGGAAGTAGGATTTGGTCGGCGCGCCGTCGATCTCCGCCGGATAAGGCTCGGACCACGGCCGCGGGCTCAGCGTGATGGTCGGGCTGATCAGCACGTCGCAGGTTTCGAAGAACCTCTGATAGGCGCGATAGATCCGCGTCTGCGTCGTCGTGGCCCGCGCATGATCTTCGAGCGCGTAGCCGAGCCCTTCCTCGACATTGGCGCGGACATTGGGGCCGAGCATCTCGGGACGTTCCTTGTAGTTCTTGCCGTGCATCGCCAGGAACATGCCCGCGCGCAGCACCGCAAAAGCGTCGTCGGCGCCGGAGCAATCCGGCGTCGCCTCGCGGCATTCGGCGAAGAGAGGCGCAAGTTTCTTCACGCGCGTGCGAAACACGCGGCGGATCGCCTGCTCGGTCGGAGCGAAGCCGAAATCCTCGGTGAAGGCGAGGCGCAGCCTGCCGAGCTCTGCGGGGCGCGGGGCGGCCCAGCGCTCGGCGCGCGCGCGCAGGGGCTCGCCGGGCAGCGTATAGGCGAGCGGATCGCGGGCATCATCGCTCGCCATCACCGACAGCATCAGCGCGGTGTCGGCGACGTTGCGTGCCATCGGCCCGTCGGTCGACAAATTGGACCAGCCGAACGCACGTTTTTCGCTGGCGACGAGTCCGTAGGATGGACGCATGCCGACAATGCCGGCGAAGCCGGCCGGATTGCGCAAGGAGCCGCCGGTGTCGGAGCCCGAGGCGAGCGGGGCCATGCCGCATGCGAGCGCCACCGCCGAGCCGCCGGAGGAGCCGGCCGCCGAGCGCATGGGATCGAAGGGGTTGCCGGTCGCGCCGAACACGGGATTGCGGGTGTTGCCGCCGGCCGCCCATTCCGGGGTGTTGGTCTTGCCGAAGATGACGGCGCCGGCGGCGCGCAGCCGCGCGACCGAGCCCTGGTCGGCGGCTGGAACGTTATCCTTCAGCAGCGGGCTGCCATAGGTGGACCGCATCCCGGCGGTGTCCTGGGTGTCCTTGATGAGAACGGGAAGGCCGTGCAGGGCGCCACGATCTTCGCCGCGCAGGATAGCGGCTTCGGCCGCCTTGGCAGCGGCACGTGCGCCCGGCTCGTCCAGCGTCACGACCGCGTTGACGGCGGGATTGACGGTGGCGATCCGCGACAGGCAGGACTCCAGCAGCTCGACGGGCGAGATCGCCCGCGCAGCCAAGAGGCGGCGCAGCTCGACGGCGCCGGAATCGCAAAGTTCGGACAATGCCGGTCCCCTTTCTGATTGCGAAAACGGCTTAGCACATCGCAACAACGGCGAAACAAAAACGCCCGGCGGTGCCGGGCGTTTTGCATGGGATGTTCGGCTTTATTCGCCGCCGCCGAAGCGGCGGGACCACCAGCCGGCGCGGCGCGGCGCGGCCGGCGTTTCGCTTGCAGCTTCCGGCGCCGGTTCAACGGTCGGCGTCGGCGGGGCGACCGGCTCGGCGGCTTGCGCAACCGGCGTCGCCGGCTCGCTGGGGCTGCTCGACAGGAAGCTCACCTTTTCGCGGACCGTGGAGCGGCGCCGTGCGGCCTTGTCGTCGGCGGGCTCTTCCTCCGCGGCAACGGGTTCTGGCCGGGCCGGCGCCTCGGTCTGCACCTCGTCGCGCGGCTCGGGCTGTGAGGCTGGTGGCTCAGCGCTGTGCTCGGCTTGTGCAATCGAGGGCGCAGCCTCGCTGCTGAAGCCGTCGAAATCGGCAACCGCCTCGGTAGCTTCCGATGGCTGATTGGTGCCGAGTTCGTCGCCGATGGAGCCGGCAAGTCCTTCCTCGCCGGCACCGCGACGGCGGCGACCGCCACGGCGACCACGCCGGCGGCGGCGATCGCCGCTGCCCTGCTGCTCACCACGGGCCGCTTGTTCCTCGCCTTCCTCGCCGTCCTGCTCGGCCTCGGCATCATCCTCGCCTTCGCCGGCGGCCACGGCCGCCTCGGGAAGGGTGGGGGCGCCATCCTCGCGCAACTCGCCGTCGCGCGGGCCACCGCGGCCGCGGCGACGACGGCGGCGCTTGCGGCGCTGGCCGTCCTGCTCGGAGGCGGCGTCGCCTGCGGCCTGCTCCTCGGCGAGGCCTTCGGTTTCCTCGGTCTCGACCTCGGATTCGGTTTCCGGATCGAACTCCTCGTCGTCGTAAGCTTCTTCGGCCAGGGGTGGCGGGCTCGCGGCGGCCTGGGCCACGAGCAGCGCCTTGGCGGCCTCCAGCGTATGCACCTGCTCGCCGCGGTCGATGAGGTAGGCCTGCGGCCCGCTCACGCTGGTATCCGCGATAACCGAGAGGGTGACCTTGAAGCCGTTCTCGAGATCACGCAGATGGCCGCGCTTGTGGTTGAGCACATAGAGCGCGACGTCGGTGCGGGTGCGGACCACGAGATTGTGGGTCGCGCCCTTCATCAGGATCTCTTCCAGGCCGCGCAGCAGCTGGAGCGCCACGGAGGACACCGAGCGGACATGGCCGGTGCCGCCGCAATGCGGGCACGGATCGGTCGAGCTTTCGAGCACGCTGGCGCGGATGCGCTGGCGCGACATCTCGAGCAGGCCGAAATGGGAGATGCGGCCGACCTGGATGCGCGCGCGATCCTGCCTGAGGCAATCGGACAGCTTGCGCTCGACCGCACGGTTGTTGCGCTTCTCGTCCATGTCGATGAAGTCGATGACGATCAGGCCGGCGAGGTCGCGCAAGCGAAGCTGGCGGGCGACCTCTTCGGCCGCCTCCAGATTGGTCTTGAGCGCGGTGTCCTCGATATGATGCTCACGCGTCGATCGTCCCGAGTTGACGTCGATCGAGACCAGCGCCTCGGTCTGGTTGATCACGATGTAGCCGCCGGAACGCAGTTGCACGGTCGGCGAGAACATCGCGTCGAGCTGGCTCTCGACGCCCATGCGCGAGAACAGCGGCTGGCCGTCGCGATACTGCTTCACCGCGCTGACATTGGCGGGCATCAGCATCTTCATGAAGTCGCGCGCTTCACGGTAGCCGGATTCACCCGCCACCTGGATCTCGTCGATCTCCTTGTTGTAGAGGTCGCGCAGCGAGCGCTTGATCAGCGAGCCTTCCTCGTAGACGAGGGTCGGGGCCTGCGAGTTCAGCGTCAGGTCGCGCACCGTCTCCCACATGCGGATCAAATATTCGAAGTCGCGCTTGATCTCCGGCTTGGTGCGGGCGGCGCCGGCGGTGCGCAGGATGATGCCCATGCCCTCGGGCACGTCGAGATCCTGCACCACTTCCTTCAGGCGCGAGCGGTCCTGGGCGCTGGTGATCTTGCGGCTGATGCCGCCGCCGCGTGCGGTATTCGGCATCAACACGGCATAGCGGCCGGCGAGCGACAGGTAGGTCGTCAGCGCCGCGCCCTTGTTGCCGCGCTCTTCCTTGACGACCTGCACCAGCATCACCTGGCGGCGCTTGATGACTTCCTGGATCTTGTACTGGCGGCGCGGACGGAAGGTGCGCTCCGGCACTTCCTCCAGCACGTCGTCTCCGCCGACGGATTCGACGACTTCGTCTTCGGCTTCCTCGTCGTCTTCGTCGTCCTCGGCCTCGTCGTCTCCTGCAGCCGCTTCGGATTCGTGATGCGGAGCCTCGGCACTCTCGCCGGCGGCGTACACGGCATCGGCCGGCTCGGCTGCCGATGTCACGGCCTCGGCGAGATCCTCGGCATGTGCGTCGGAGGCAACCTCTTGCGGCTCGGCAACAACCCCGGTGGCGACCACGGGCTCGGCGCCGATGGCGGCGACAGGCGCAGGCGTCTCGTCGGCATGATCATGGTCGCGGTGATCGTCACCATGAGCGTGATGGTCGTCGTGCCCATGTCCTGACTGATCATGTCCTTGCTGATCATGTCCTTGCTGATCGTGTCCCTGGTGATCATGTCCTTCGTGGTCGTCATCGTGATGATCGTGGCCTTCATGCTCGCCGTGATGCTCCGCGTCGGCGTGCAGGTGCTCGCCTTCGTGCGAAGCGCCTTCGGGCAGGGCCTCGCCCTGGACCGGCTGGGCTGCGGGATCGGCGCCTTCCACGATGTCGCTGCGGACGCGTTCGCCATGGCTACGGCGGCGTGAGTTGCGGTGGCGCGAACGGCGGCGCCCGTGGGAGCGATTCTCGCTCTCCTCCTCGGCCTCGCGGTGGGCCTGCTCCTCGGCCTCGATCAGCGCCTGCCGGTCGGCGACGGGGATCTGGTAGTAGTCGGGGTGGATTTCGCTGAAGGCGAGAAAGCCGTGGCGGTTGCCGCCGTACTCGACGAACGCGGCCTGGAGCGAGGGTTCGACCCTCGTGACCTTGGCGAGGTAGATATTCCCGCGCAGTTGCTTGCGTTGCGCGGTCTCGAAATCAAACTCTTCGACGCGATTGCCGCGGACCACGACGACCCGGGTCTCTTCCGGGTGGGTGGCATCGATCAACATCTTGTTGGGCATGTCTTAACTCTTGGCGGCGGCGGGCGCGATTCACCGTGGGCGCGTATCGCGCCGCCGGGTGACGCGACGGTCCACCTGATTCGGGGGTGAGGGGAAGGCCGAAACGCCGTCTCTCGCGCCTTGCCGGACCGGAAGCTTCAGGACCATGGCGGCGCGCGGGATTTTGACTCCGCAGCGTCGCGAATGGTCCTTTAGAATTCGTCGGCACAGTCTGGCGCATCAAGCGTCGGCCCGTATGAAACGTTGGGCGGCGAGGCCGCCCTTCAATCAGTTGCTGCTGGCCAGGCATGGCGCGAGCGCGCTCGCCCTTGGGATCACGAACCGCCCCCTTGGGATCAAGGGACCGGGTAATGGGTTAGGTCGCTGTCAGAACCGTCCCGGTAACGCGAGTGGTAACCCAGGACCGTCCGCCGCCGACGCTTGACCCGCTCCACTCGCTGCCGCGCACCGCGCTGGTCTTAGAGGGAAACGGAAAACGCTGGAATTCTCAAACCTTGAGAGTTCCGGCGATGCACCGGGAGGCTGAATGCGACACAACCGGAAATATCGGCCGTCAGCATTCCGTACATACGAGGAATGAGCCATACGTGCAAGGGAGCGTCGCACGGCGGTCACAGTCAGCGAGTTTCGCGTTTCTGTCATTAAGGATCGATTAACCCTGTGGTTCTATTGCGTTAAAAGGGCTGCTCGGAGGCACGGAATCGGTGGCGAGCCGCACAATTCAACGGGTTCTGCTGGGATGCGCACTGCTGTGCGCAGCGGCGTTGCCATATGCTGATTCTTCGCGCCTGAGCGCAGCGGAGAGCCAGCCGCAACCCGCTGTTGCGGTAGCGAATTTCCCGATTGCCTCGGCTGCCCGACTGGCCGGCGACGGCAAGCAGACCCGCTTCATTCTCGACGTGGACCGGGCCATCACCTTCCGCGCCGTCACGCTGGCCGACCCCTACCGGGTGGTCATTGACGTGCCGCAGGTCAATTTTCAGCTGCCGGCGGGCACCGGAGCCGGAGGGCGTGGACTGGTCAAGGCTTTCCGCTACGGGCTGGTCATGCCCGGCGGCTCGCGGATTGTGTTCGACCTGACGGGACCGGCCAGGATCGCCAATTCCTACGCGGTGGAGGCGGCCAACGGCCAGCCCGCCCGGCTCGTGCTGGAACTGGAGGAGGTCGACCGCGCCACCTTCGTGCAGTCGCTCGCGCCCGAAAATCGTCCCGAACTCCGGCCCACCATCGCCGAGGCGAAGCCTGCGACGGCTCCGGCGACGACGGCCCCGGAAACGGCGCCGCAGAAGGCCGATGGCCGTCCGGTGGTCGTGATCGATCCCGGCCATGGCGGCATCGACAACGGGACGCAGTCGAGCGGCGAGAGCGAAAAGAACCTGGTGCTGGCCTTTGGGCTGGCGCTGCGCGACAGGCTTGAGAAGGCCGGCAAATATCGGGTGGTCATGACGCGGGACGACGACACCTTCGTTCCCCTGAGCGACCGGACCAAGATCGCCCGCAATCTCAAGGCCGCCTTGTTCGTCTCGATTCATGCCGATGCGTTGCCTCGTGCCGAGGGCGATGCGCAGGGCGCGACCATCTATACGTTGTCCGACAAGGCGTCCGACGCCGAGGCCCAGCGGCTGGCGGATGCGGAAAACCGGGCAGATGCGATCGCCGGTTTCAATCTGACGGAGGAGCCGACCGACGTCGCCGACATCCTGATCGACCTCACGCAGCGAGAAACCCGCACCTTTTCAAATCGTTTCGCCCGCCTTTTGATGGGTGAAATGAAGACCACGGTGCGGATGCACAAGCATCCCCTGAAGTCGGCCGGCTTCCGGGTCCTGAAGGCGCCCGATGTGCCCTCGGTGCTGGTCGAGATCGGCTATGTCTCCAACAAGGCCGACCTCGAGCATCTGGTCTCGGAGGGCTGGCGGTCCAAGGCCGTCGGCTCGATGGCGCAGGCAATCGACGGGTTCTTGACCAAACGGATGGCCACCGCGGGATCGTCAAATTGACGACCCGGGGATCGTCGAATTGACGACCTCGGGATCGCCCAATTGGGCGCCCCCGAAAGTTGTCAAACTGAAAGGGTTTTCCGTTCCGCCGGAAAAGCCCTAGTTTGGCCACAGCGGGCGCTTTATAAAAATGCCGCAGGGGGTTCCGGAATCGGCGAGAATCCTGTTCGGCAAGCGTCGTAAGTCCGGCACTGATGTATTGTGTAAGCCGGTGAATTCGCGACGTGAGGTTGGCGCCTGTTTGGGTGCCAAGGGGCCGATACTGGGCTGATACTGGGCTGATCCAGAGTTTGAACGGATAAACAGATAATGCGCTTGCTGGTGCGGTTCATGGGCTTCCTGTTCGCCGCGGGAACGGTGGTGTTCCTTGTCGGTGTCGGGGCCGCGGCAGGCCTGATCTGGCATTTCTCCAAGGACTTGCCCGACTACTCTCAGCTTCAGGATTACGAGCCGCCGGTGATGACGCGCGTGCATGCGGTCGACGGCTCGCTGGTCGGCGAATACGCCAAGGAGCGGCGGCTCTATCTGCCGATCCAGGCCGTGCCCAAGCTCGTGATCAACGCGTTTCTCGCGGCCGAGGACAAGAATTTCTACGAGCATGGCGGCATCGACTACACCGGCATGGCCCGCGCGGGTCTCGTCTATATCCAGAACTATGGCTCGAATCGGCGCCCGCAGGGCGCCTCTACCATCACCCAGCAGGTCGCCAAGAACTTCCTTCTGACCAACGAGGTCTCCTTCGCCCGCAAGATCAAGGAAGCCTTGCTGGCGATGCGGATCGAGAAGACCTACTCGAAGGACAAGATTCTCGAGCTGTATCTGAACGAAATCTATCTCGGCCTCGGCGCCTACGGCATCGCGGCCGCCTCGCTGGTCTATTTCGACAAGTCAGTGAACGAGCTCACCGTGGCGGAGGCGTCCTATCTGGCCGCGCTGCCGAAGATGCCCGCGACGCTGCATCCGGTCCGCAACCGCGACCGCGCCATCGAGCGCCGCAATTACGTCATCGATCGTCTCGTGGAGAACGGCTGGGTCAAGCAGGCCGACGCCGATAAGGCGCGCAAGGAGCCGCTCGCCGTCACCAGCCGCTCCAACGGCGCCCACACCTTCGCCGGCGAGTATTTCGCCGAGGAAGTCCGCCGCGATATCTTCGAACGCTATGGTGAGAAGAAGCTGTACGAGGGCGGTCTGTCCGTCCGAACCACCCTCGATCCGAAGATCCAGGTCATGGCGCGCAAGGCCATGGTCACCGGCCTCGTGAACTATGACGAGCAGCAGGGCTATCGCGGCGCCATGAGCAAGCTCGATGTTTCGGGCGATTGGGGCGTGAAGCTCGCCGAGATCAAATCGCTCTCCGACATCTCGCCCTGGCGCATGGCGGTCGTGCTGGAGACCAGTGACCAGTCGGCCCGCATCGGCTTCCAGCCGAGCCGCGAGCTTGGCGGCGCCGTGAGCAAGCAGCGCGAGACCGGCATCGTCACTGTTGACGGCGTGCGCTGGGCGCGGGCCGTGCAGGGCGGAACCAAAGGCAAGACGCCGACGGCGGTGTCGCAGGTGCTGCAGCCCGGTGACGTGATCTATGCCGATCCGCTCTACAAGGACGGCCAGCCGGTCGAGGGCCAGTACCGGCTGCGCCAGATCCCCGAAGTGTCCGGCGCCATGGTGGCGATGGATCCCTGGACCGGGCGCGTGCTCGCCATGGTCGGCGGCTTCTCGTTCGACCAGAGCCAGTTCAATCGCGCCACGCAAGCCTACCGGCAGCCCGGTTCGTCGTTCAAGCCGATCGTCTATTCGGCTGCGCTCGACAACGGCTATACCCCTTCGACGGTCGTGCTCGATGCTCCCATCGAAATCGACCAGGGGCAGGGCGCAGGCGTATGGCGGCCTGAAAACTTCTCGTCGGGCAAGTTCCAGGGGCCGGTGACACTGCGCAACGCGCTGCGGCAGTCGCTGAACACCGTGACGGTGCGCCTCGCGCAGGACATCGGCATGCCGCTGATCGGCGAATATGCCCGCCGTTTCGGTGTGTATGACGAACTGCCGAACTATCTCTCCTACGCGCTGGGCGCCGGCGAGACGACGGCGATGCGCATGGTCACGGCGTACTCGATGCTCGCCAATGGCGGCCGCCGGGTGAAGCCGACGCTGATCGACCGTATTCAGGACCGCTACGGCCACACCATCTTCAAGCACGACCAGCGCGAATGCCGCGGCTGCGACGCGCCGGGCGGCTGGAAGAACCAGCCCGAGCCGCAGCTGATCGACCGCCGCGAACAGGTGCTCGACTCCATGACCGCATATCAGATCACCGAGCTGATGGAAGGCGTGGTGCAGTCCGGCACGGCCACGGTTATCAAGGCGGTCGGCAAACCCGTCGCCGGCAAGACCGGGACCACCAACGAGGCCAAGGACGCCTGGTTCGTCGGCTTCTCGCCCGACATCGCCGTCGCCATCTATATGGGCTACGATAAGCCGCGTCCGCTCGGCAAAGGTAACGCCGCAACCGGCGGCCATCTGGCAGCCCCTATCGCGCGCGACTTCCTCCAGCTCGCGCTTGCCGACAAGCCCGCCGTGCCGTTCAAGGTGCCGGCCGGCATCAAGCTCGTGCGCGTCGCCGCAAAGACCGGCATGCGTGCAGGCCCGGGCGAAACCGGCGGAACCATCCTCGAGGCCTTCAAGCCGGGCACGGCGCCGCCCGACAATTACTCCGTCATCGGCGTTGCCGACGCCGACGGACGCATGCCGGCCTCGCAGCAGCAACCGGATTCCGGCTTCTTCATGCGGCCCGGCACCGGTGGCCTCTACTGAGGCCGGACAACACGGACGATTGCGGTTCCGGGCGGTTGCGCTTTGCGGCCGCCGCCGCTACATCCCCATCTGCGCGATCAGTCATCGCGCTGTATTTCTTGTTTGCGCATGATCTTTTCGGGAAGCCGCTGCACACTTTCCCGGACCATGCGCTTGCACGCGGGATTCCGCGAGATCAGAGAACGACATGCGCGCCGAAATCGAACGGTTGGTAGAAGAGATCAAGCAGTCAGTCGGGCTGCTGAGGAGGCATCTTTGACGTCGAGAAATCGACGGCGCGCCTCGCTGAACTGAACAAGCTCGCAGAAGATCCCAACCTCTGGAACGATCCCCAGAAGGCCCAGAAGCTGATGCAGGAGCGCACCTCGCTCGAGGACTCGCTTGGCGGCATCGGCAAGGTCGAGCAGGAGCTCGAAGACGATATCGGCATGATCGAGCTCGGCGAGGCCGAGGGCGATGCCGGCGTCGTCGCTGAAGCCGAAGCCGCGCTGAAGAACCTGAAGAAGGAGGTCGCGCGGCGCGAGCTCGAGGCGCTGCTGTCGGGCGAGGCCGATCGTTTCGATTCCTATCTCGAAGTCCATGCCGGTGCCGGCGGCACGGAGAGCCAGGACTGGGCGCAGATGCTGCTGCGCATGTACACGCGCTGGGCTGAAACCCATGGCTTCAAGGTCGAGTTCCTGGAAGAGTCCGAGGGCGAAGAGGCGGGCATCAAGTCCGCGACGATCCAGGTCTCCGGCCACAACGCCTATGGCTGGCTGAAGACCGAAGCTGGCGTGCACCGCCTGGTGCGCATCTCGCCGTTCGATTCCAATGCGCGTCGGCACACCTCGTTCTCGAGCGTGCAGGTGTTTCCCGTCATCGACGACAGCATCAAGATCGACATCAAGGAATCCGACGTCCGCGTCGACACCATGCGTTCGGGCGGTGCCGGCGGCCAGCACGTCAACAAGACCGAATCCGCGGTGCGCCTGACCCATATTCCGACCGGCGTCGCGGTGGTCTGCCAGGCCGGCCGCTCCCAGCACAAGAACCGGGCGCAGGCCTGGGACATGCTGCGCGCGCGCCTCTACGAGATCGAGCTGAAGAAGCGCGAGGAGAAGGCCGCCGCCGACCAGGCCGCCAAGACCGATATCGGCTGGGGCCACCAGATCCGCTCCTATGTGCTCCAGCCCTACCAGATGGTGAAAGACCTGCGCACGGGCGTGCAGACCTCCGACACGTCGGGCGTTCTCAATGGTGAGCTCGACGACTTCATGGCCGCGACGTTGGCACAACGGGCCTTCGGGACCACGGGCGCGGATATCGAGGACGTGGACTGATCATGCCCCGGGTCGCCTTCATCGGGCTTGGGCGGATGGGCCACGGTATGGCCGGCCGCTATCTCGACGCCGGCTTCACCGTGACGCTGTGGAATCGCAGCAAGGCCAAGGCTGCTGACCTGATCGCGCGCGGCGCGCACTGGGCGACCTCGCCTGAGGACGCTGCGATCGACGCCGACGCCGTCGTGACCATGGTGGCCGATGACGAAGCCTCCCGCGCGGTCTGGCTCGGGCCGAACGGCGCAGCCAAGACCGCGAAATCAGGCACCATCGCGGTAGAATGCTCGACTGTCTCTTATGACCACGCCCGCGAGATGGGCCGCGAGCTGAACGCGCGCGGGCTGATCTACATCGACTGCCCGGTGACTGGCTTGCCCGACGCGGCCGCCAGCGGAAAGCTGACGCTGCTGGTCGGCGCCGATCCGGCCGATCTCGAACGCGCGCGGCCTTATCTCGAACCGATCGGCTCGACCATCCGCCATTTCGGCGCGGTCGGCTCCGGCACGGTCTACAAGCTCATCAACAACCTGATGGGCGCGATCCAGATCGCTGGGCTTGCCGAGGGCCTTGCGATCGCCGAGCAGGCCGGGCTCGACATGAACCTGGTGCTGGAATCGATCCAGGCGGGCGTTGCCGCAAGCCCGCAGGTCGCGCGCCATTCCAAGCGCATGGTTGCCCGCGACTTCAGCGGCGCGACCTTCACATCGGCGCTGCGGCACAAAGATGCCGCCTATGCGGTGAGGCTCGCGGAGAGCCTGCTGGCGGACAAGCCGCTGGTCGCGCGCGCCGCGGTGGAGTCTTACGCGCAGGCGAAGGCTGCGATGCCGGACGATGATGAAGGCAGGATGATCGAGCTGGTGTCGCGGCCGAAGAAGCCGTCCTAGGGCGGGTGCTCATAAGAGCGAAGTCGGCTCTGGCGGCATCGTATCCCGGAGTTCATCAGCCCAAAGCGACGGGCTGCACTGCAATATATCCTCGGTGACGGCTGCGGCCCCAGGATTTACTTTTGAGGCTCCACTCGCTTCCAGCATGTTCTATAATCCGTCCGCTTGACATGATGGAGGGTCGAATGCGCCTCGCTTTGCTCATTGGGTTTCTGCTGATGGGACTTTCTTCAGCAGCACAGGCCGGCCGCGACTATCCCTGGTGTGTCTTCGGTGGCCATGCTGGCCCTCCCGGCGAGTGCATGTACGAGACGAGAGAGCAGTGCCTGGCGTCGGCATCCGGGCGGTGGACCAGCTATTGTGATCTCAATCCGCTCGTGAGATTCCAGCAGCAGGCGCCGCGCCCGCCAGCGTGTGATTCCCGTGGACGCCGATGCCCCCCGAAATCGTGAGGCGTTCAGCGTAAGGCTTCGCTCGGTCATTGGACGTAGAGTGATGGCGCGCCGATGATCTGACTGGAACGCGTTTCTCTACGTCCCTCGGACGGAGGCATGTCGCCTGTCGGCCCTTAGCAGACCTCTCAAGTATTGCGCGTGGAGGACTGCTTGTGACCCGAAGCGGTCCTGAAGAAATAACTTTCGTTTCGAGCCTTCCGTCTCTTCTGGCGGGCCAAGGGGGGAGCGGTGGCAAAAAGTCAACGTTCTATCAGCAGGTAGCTCGCAGCAATCGTTTGCCGCAGGCGTGGCGGTTACTCGCGTCTAATGAGCGTGGATGAAAGCGGCGCTGTCCAGGCACTCTCTGATGCTCGTGCCATTTTCGATCAGCTCATAACCGAGTACGGCGGACGAATAGCCAACACGGCCGGAAACAGCGTCTTGGCAGAGTTCGCGAGCGCCTTGGAGGCCGGTGAGTGCTGCATCGAAATGCAGCGAAATCGAAGACCGTGCGGCCGATCTCCGTGACGATATCGCTCTCAGATTTCGCATAGGGATTCATCTAGGCGATGTTGTCGTGCAGGGCTCCGACTTGGCTACGCCTTTCGGCCGCAGTGGCCTGCAAAGCCAGACGGTCACAGGCTGCGTGACCTGTTGCACATAAAATCCTGCGCCTTCGATTTATCTTGATGTGACGGTGGTTAGCGATCCACCGCGAAAGGGACACATCCCATGAAGGAGGCACTTATGAATCCAAAGGTCAAACTACTTGCTGGTTCGGTCCTGGCGGCAATGCTCCTGACGGTCTCGATTCCGGCGGACGCTGGAGTTCGTGATCACCGGTCGAACGCGGGCACTTACAGCACAAATGCATCACCGCCGCCGTCCGTCAACCGCCCTGGCCAGGCCACGACAGACAACGCAACGAACAATGGTGGCGTGACTGTTACATCCAGGCCGCGCCCGAAGAAGGAAGTAAAGGTGTGCATCATGGGTACAGGCTCATATGGGTGCACTTCAAACAAGGTCGCGGTGACAGCCGCGAAGGTTGTAAGGGGAGACCCCATCAGGTGAACGGTGAAGAGTTGAAAAGCAGGACAATTCCGCTCTGCCCCGAGTGGACTTGACGAGCCCTGGGCTCACACCGTCTTCCAGCTTACGCGCTTCGTATCCCGGCGGTTCTAATGGGCAGGCACACCGTACTTCACAGCAGTGTACACATCCCAAGAAGGAGGCACTTATGAGTGCAAAGGTCAAACTACTTGCTGGTTCGGTCCTGGCGGCAACGCTCCTGACGGTCTCGATCCCGGCGGACGCTGGAGTTCGTGATCACCGGTCGAACGCGGGCGGCACCTACAGCACAAATACGTCACCGCCGCCGTCCGTCAACCGCCCTGGCCAGGCTACGACAGACAAGGCAACGAACAATGGCGGCGTGACTGTTACATCCCGGCCGCGCCCAAAGAATGAGAAGGTCTGTCTCATCGTTGTTCCAGGTTCGTTGGGGTGCACCTCAAACCAGCGCGCAGTGGAAGCCGCGAAGTGGGCGAAAGGACAAGAGTAAGCCAACTCCTCCTCCCATTTGCTAAAAAGCAAAGGGGAGAAAAGCGGGAGAAATTCCGCTTTGCGACCGTTCACCCGCAGCCTTCATCGGACGGTTACAGTAAGTCGCAGCGCAAATCGGCTTGGCGCCCAGGGCGACCAATCTTGATCAATGGCGATGCAATAGACCTAAGCCGCAAGATCGAACGATGCGATTAAGGCACGCACATCATTGGCCAACTCGCGATAATGCTGGCATGCTCGCTGGTATAGTTCGCGATTGCTTCCTTTCGATCGACTAGCGATCAGCTCGCACTCCGCAGCGAGGTTCTCGAAACGCTCCAATTTGGCTTGGAAACCACTCATTGCTTGCCCCACTCTTTACTCAAGGGACAGCGACGATATTCGTCCAATTGCGTCAGCTCAAATACATTCAATGCTGCAAGTGCGAAGTCTCGTCACGCCCGTTGCCTATCGATGGTTGCAGATAAGCGATGGGCGTCGCGCAAGTCTATCGCGTGATGATCCGAACGTAGGTCTTTTGCCTCAGCTCAGCGGGCTCGGCCGCCGATGTGAGAACCCATGCCCTCAAGCAATAGGATCGACGCGCGCGACTGGTCGCTGCTCGCTGCTCTCGATCCTCTGGGGCGGCTCATTCTTCTTCAATGGTGCCGCGTAGCGGGAATTGCCGCCGCTGACGTTGGTGTTTCTGCGCTTCGCGCCAGGCGCGGCCACGGCGAGCTGCCCGCCGGATTCTGCTCGTGCGCGCGGCCGCAGGAGGAGCGTCGCCCATCACTGACAAGTTGTGGTGGCCACGGAGTCATTGCCCAAAGAGAAAGGGCCAGCGTTTAACTGACCCCTTCTGCAGCACTGTAACGGTTAAAGAGCGTTACTTCTTGCACTTCTTGGCCGACTCTTTGTCCGCATACGGACCACAGTTATAGGCGTTGGTCAGTTCGTCCATCGTCTGCGGCCAGCTATCCATAGAGCCCGCCCGGGCACCACCCTGGGTCGTTCCCACGTTTTTCACGTGCTGGGAATGACGTGGCTCTGCTTGTGCGTCGACCGCGAAAGCTGCGGAGAGAAAACCGACTGTAAGAAGCCCGGCGAACAGCGTTTTGGTAATCATGGTTTTGTCCTTTTGGAGTTTGAGTTTCAGACATCCGTTGGTGGCTACGCAAAGCGGAGGGGTTCGGATCAGCGCGGTATCAAGTGTGCGCTGGATCACGCCGGCATCGCGGCGACTAAAACTGCAGCGCGGTTGCAACGCATCTCCAGCGCGCATTTCGTGTCGAACTGCGAACGCATTTCACGGGATCGATCTTGGCAAACATCCAAAGGAACGCTGGGTTCGCGGACTTCGGCTTCTGGCCCGTTGAGGACCTACGAACCCCATTCGTTCGTGGGCCGCTTTTGACCCAAAGCTGACGTGGGCAGGAACGCGCTAAAGTCGACTTCTGACCCGAAGCGGAAACCGGGGCGACCGACGGCATATTCCGCATGGGTTCTGATCAGCATTACCTCGAGGAAGCGCCCGCGCGGGCCGTCGATGTCCGCGACTGGAGCAGATGGTGGCAATTCATGAAGGGTGCCGACTGGCGGCACCCTTATGGCCCAAAGAGTAGTATCAATGTGCACGACAGTCATCCTGTCGTACATGTCGCCTATTCGGATGCGCTCGCGACGAAGGCATGCTGCATCCCGGAAGACCCGCGCGGCGGACCGGAAGTCAAAAGCCTTGATCCAGATCAACCCAATATGCGGATTCCGGGCAAACCCTTGAAGGGCGGCTCGCATCTCTGCGCGCCGAACTATTGCCGCCGTTATCGGCCGGCCGCGCGCCATGCGGAAGCGATCGATACATCCACAAGTCACGTCGGATTCCGCTGCGTCAGACGCAGAAGCAAGATCCCGGAGGCCGCCAACTAGCCGACAAAGGGGAACTTCGTCATGCGCACCCGTCGCGATGTCCTGCAAACCAACGGCCTCGTTGTACTCCTTCTCACCGTGCTTTCGGGACCCACGAATGCTCAAGTGATGACGACGGGGGAGCCGGGCACGCCCGGTGCCACCACCACCATCGACGGAAAACAAATTCCGCCACCGCCCCCCGCGTTCGGCGGGGAAATCAGGGCGAGAGCTTCGGAATCAAAACCCTGGTGGGCGCCGCGCGTGGTGCCGCCGAAAGGCGCGCCCAACGTGCTGCTCATCATGACCGATGATGCCGGCTTCGGTGCGCCCGGCACGTTTGGTGGAGTGATCCCCACTCCTGCGCTCGACCGCATCGCAGCACAGGGTCTGCGTTACACCAATTTCCATTCCACCGCGCTTTGCTCGCCCACACGCGCAGCCATCATTACCGGTCGCAACCATCATTCGGTCGGCACCGGGGTGGTCGGCGAAATCGCAACGGGTTATCCGGGCTACGATTCGATCATCCCAATCGACAAGGGCACCATCGGCACCATCCTGAAGGCGAACGGCTACGGTACCTCCTGGTTCGGCAAGAATCACAACACGCCGTCCTACCAGTCGAGCCAGGCCGGACCGTTCGAGCAGTGGCCCAACGGAATGGGCTTCGAATATTTTTACGGCTTCGTCGGCGGCGATGCCAGCCAGTGGCAACCTAACCTGTACCGCAATACGACCGCGATCTATCCCTTCCAGGGTAATCCTGACTGGAATCTCACAACAGCAATGGCCGACGAGGCCATCCAGCATTTGAAGACGCTCAAGGAGGTCGCGCCGGAAAAACCGTTCTTTGTCTATTACGTGCCAGGCGGCACCCACGCGCCGCATCATCCGACGCCGGAGTGGATCAAGAAGATCGGCGACATGCACCTGTTCGACGAGGGCTGGAACAGGTTGCGCGAAACCATCTTCGCCAACCAGAAGCGGCTCGGCATCATGCCCGATTACGCCAAGCTGACGCCCTGGCCGAAGGAACTTCCGGAATGGGATTCCATCGGCGAGCTGGAAAAGAAGCTCTTCATCAAGCAGGCGGATGTCTATGGCGCCTACCTCGCCTACACCGACAACGAGATCGGCCGCGTCATCCAGGCGGTCGAGGACATGGGCCAGCTCGACAACACGCTGATCATCTACATCAGCGGCGACAATGGCGCGAGCGCGGAAGGTATGCTCAACGGCACGCCGAATGAGTTCACGACGTTCAATGGCGTCCCGGTGCCGGTGAAGGCCCAGTTCCTCTGGTATCCGTTCTGGGGCTCGGACAAGACGTTCCCGCACTTTGCGGCGCCCTGGGCATGGGCGATGAGCACACCGTTCAAATGGGTAAAGCAGGTGCCGTCGCATTTCGGCGGAACCAAGCAGGGCATGGCAATCTCCTGGCCCGGCCATATCAACGGTAAGGGCGGCATCCGCCACCAGTTCCACCATGTCATCGACATCGTGCCCACCATTCTCGAAGCGGCCGGCATTCCGCAACCCGAGCTCGTCAACGGCATCAAGCAAAGCCCGATCGAAGGGGTGAGCATGCTGTACACGCTGGACAAGGCCAACACCGACGCCCCGAGCCGGCGCACCACGCAATATTTCGAGATGCTGGGTAATCGCGCCATCTATCACGAGGGTTGGGTGGCGGCGACGACGCCGGTCACCCAGCCGTGGGTGCTGAGCACCACGCCGCCCCCGGATGTCAGCGCCTACAAATGGGAGCTCTACAACGTCAAGGAGGATCCGATTCAGTTCAATGACCTGGCCACGCAGATGCCGGACAAGGTCAGGGAATTGCAGGCGGTGTTCGATGCGGAGGCGAAGAAGTACAACGTGCTGCCGCTCGACAACACGACACTGCTACGCTGGAACACGCCGCGCCCGAGCCTCACGGCGGGACGAAGCGTCTTCACCTATTCGGGCGAGCTGTCGGGCGTGCCGGCCAGCGCGGCGCCGAGTATTCTCAACAAGTCCTATACGATCACCGCCGAGGTCACGATTCCGCAAGGCGGCGCGGAAGGCATGATCGTCACCGAAGGCGGTCGCTTCGGCGGTTATGGGTTGTTCCTGAGCAAGGGTGTGGCGGGCATTCGATCGGGCAAGCCAGTGTTCCTCTACAACCTGCTCAACCTCAAGCGCACGAGCTGGGAGGGACCAGAGTTAAGCGCGGGCAAGCACACCATCGTTTCGACTTCAAGTCGGATGGTCCGGGCCTGGGCAAGGGAGGGACCGGCGTTCTCTCCGTCGACGGCAAGGAAGTGGCCCGGAAATCCATGGAGCACTCCATGCCGGTCACCTTCCCTGAGGATGAAAGCTTCGACGTCGGTATCGATACCCGCAGCGGTGTCGCCATGCTGCAGTATCGCTACGACCCGCCGTTCAAGTTCACAGGCAGGATCAACAGGCTGACGTTCAAGCTCGAACCCGAGATCAAGGCCGTCGCGCAGTCCAAGGCCGAATTGGGACCGATGCAACCACCGGAGCCGGATCCGATCGAACAACCCGCGGACAAACAGCGCGCATCGAAGGCGCGGAAATGAGTGGGTCGATAATTCCCGGCCCGAAGCCGCTCCTTTCAACGATGGGCGCGGCCGAGGCAGCAACCGGCCTGGCGCTCGCGGTGGCACCGTCCCTGCTGGTGGAATTGCTGTTGGGCGCGGCGCCCGGCGTGGCTGCCGGCATCACAGTCAGCCGCGTAACCGGTGTGGCGATGGTCGCGCTCGGCGTTGCGTGCTGGCTCGCGCGGCACGACGCCGCTGGCCCTGCCGCAAAAGGATTGGTCGCTTCCATGCTGATCTACAATGCAGCCGTGGTCGCGATCCTCGTTCTGGCGTGGACTACCCAAGGACTGTCCGGCGTCGCTTTGTGGCCGGTGGTGCTCGCCCACGCGGCGCTGGCGGTCTGGTGCCTCGTGGTCCTGTCATTCGGAAGCGAAGAAAAACGTTCTTTGACGAAACCTTTCCCAACCAACTGAGGATATGAACATGAAGCTGTCGATCGCGATGTCAGCCATACTCGTTGCCGGGTTCGTGGCCGCAAGCACCGAACAAGCGAGCGCCGTGGTTTACTGCCAGTATGTTGCCTACCCCGTCGGGTGCATTGTACGGCCCGGTGTCGTGCTGCGACCGCGACCGGTCGCCCGAGCCGTGGTAACCCCCGGCGTCGGCGCCGTTGGTGTAGGCGTTCGGCCTGGAACGCCGATGAATCGGGGCGGCCCCGTCAATCGAGTCGGCCGGCGCTGAGAGAAACAGCACCTCACAGTCGCCGCTGCGGCCCGATATCCGGCGATCTAGGGCTGGAGATGCCCTAAGAGGCGCTGCCGGTCCTGTTCAAGAGCCCGCTGATCCTTTCGCATCGCGTCAAGTTCTGCTTCAGCTGCAGTTGTGTCCTGTTTACTGCGTTTGAGCTCAACGATGCGCGCTTCGCACACGGCCAGTCTCCGCTCTCCTTCGATCACCTGGCGCTCTACGTTCCTGAGTTCATCTGAAAGAGCTTCTCTAGACATCGATGCTACGTTCCGCGGAAACGCCTCTTGATCAGATGTGCGGCCGCGAGAACGCCGAACATCCACATCAGGAATGTTGCTGCAACATCTCACGATGTCTGCGACCGCGTTTCCGAACGCTCATAGTTACCAAGCTGCGGACCAACGATCACAGGCCTGCAGACGTTCCTATGCTCCAAGGCAATCTTGGTCGCTAGACGTCCGGTTGTGGCCCGTAGCGGACCCTACGGTGATGCGAGCTGGGGGCCGCTTCTGACCCATTGCTGAAGTCAGTCGGATCCGTGGTGCATTCCATCTCCGCCAGTCCAGACACCGGAGTCGTCCTTGTCGTGCCCCACTTTCTTGCGGGAAGGCCACGCGATTGCCATGCATACTCCGACGAACAGCAACACAAGAACTACGACTAGCCAATGTGGCATCATTAGTTTCCAAAGGACAGCCCGGTTGACAGCATGATCTGCCATGGAAGCTCATGTCATATCCGAGAGCTGTTTGGTTACGTTTGCACTGATCCCGTACTTTTCGAGTAGTCTCGTCACGTGCGCACGGCAGCGACCGACACTCCTCTTCTTGATATCAATTATCATAACGCTGTTGGTTGCAGCGTCGGCTTGCTCCATCGGCAAGTAACCGCGTTCGCCTAGCGTCAAGCTGAGCTCTTCAGCGAAGTTGCGTACATTGTGTATCGCCAAACTCCGTTCCAGTCCTGATGCTGCTGGAATCTGAAAATCAATTCGGATCGAGCGGCCCATGAGCCTCATCCTTGCAACAATGGCAGCTTGTCCAACTCGTTCACAATCGGCAGATTGCCCGTTGGGTCTGACCCCCTATCGAGTCAAAGGTTGGACCGGAGACCCCGTTAGAATTTTCTGCTGTGATTTAGTCGCGCACAAAGAATCTGCGATTTGCTACGTCGATGGTCTTTCCTGTCAGTGATGCCGGATCTTCATCAGTAGTGAACACAATTTCTACGCCTCGAAACTTGTCGATGACGTCGGGCGGTACCTGAGCCCTTGAGTAAGAGCCAAGAACCCATCCCGAGCCGCGACTTGTCCAATTGGTGTCGCTCGGTCTTTTGACTGCTTGATCCTTCGCCCATCCAATCCAAGCGATTTGATCGCCTTCCGGCATTGCACGACGAACCCCGCGCATAAAGGTCTCTAAAACTGCAAAAGCTCTATTGCTCAGTCGCACTGAGCCTGGGGGCGGAGCGCTCTTCCGGAAGGCTTCGTCACTCTCAGGAGTACGTGCCTGCTGCAAATTGGTATCAAATCTCTGAGCGCTGTGGCGGGTAGCGGCTGTAGAACTCGTCGCGGAAGCGGCATGCGCGGCGTCGTATAGACAAATTGCGGTAAAGATTATCGCCAAAACCAAGGGCCTCATCGCTCTCGCTCTGATTGTGTCGCTCGTAGCTTCTAGCAGAGCGATGCAAGGAGGACCCGGTCGTCGCTGGTTTATGGTGAAAGGCAGGTTCTGCCAACCGTGGGTAACTTCCGATCTAGTGCGGTGCCCGCTTCTGGCCCCTAGCGGACCAGCTGCGGCGACTTGGTCATGTCCGCTATTGAAAACTGAACAGGAGGCGTGGCCTCCGCCGGGCACTTCGTCGGAAATCGGGTGGAACTGGTCGCCGCGTCGTCCTAGGTCAGCGGGCTCGGCCGCCGATGTGAGAACCCATGCCCCCAAGCGACAACAGGATCGACGCGCGCGACTGGTCGCTGCTCGCTGTGCTCTCGATCCTCTGGGGCGGCTCGTTCTTCTTCAACGGCGCCGCGTTGCGAGAGCTGCCGCCACTGACGCTGGTGTTCCTGCGCGTCCTGCTCGGCGCGGCCATTCTCGTGCCGTTGCTGCGCGTCCGGGGGATCGGTTTTCCCAAGAGCATGTCGGGTTGGACGCCATTCGTTGTCATCGGCCTGCTCAACAATGTCATCCCGTTCTCGCTGATCGTGATCGGCCAGACGTTCATTCCGAGCGGACTGGCCTCGATCCTGAATGCGACGACGCCGCTGTTCACCGTTCTGGTGATGGCGGCAGCGGGCGAGGAGACCTTGCAGATGCGCCGCGTGGCCGGCGTGGCGCTCGGCCTTGCGGGCGTGATCATCCTGCGCGGATGGGGCCTCGAGACAAGGACCGGGCAGGGGCTCGGCATCCTGCTTTGTCTTGGCGGCGCCTTCAGCTACGGATTCGCCGCACCGGCAGCGCGGCGATTGCTCAAGGACGCAGCCCCGCTCGGCACGGCGACGTTTCAGCTGATGGCGTCGACCGTGATGATGGCGGTCGTCGCCGGTGCTGTGGAGCAGCCTTGGCGTCTGCCGATGCCGGGGCTTGCGACCTGGCTTGCGGTGCTTGGCCTCGCGGCCCTGTCGACGGCGCTCGCTTACATCGTCTTCTTCCAGGTCCTGCGGCGTTCGGGCGCCAGCAACGTCGTGCTGGTGACGCTGCTCATCCCCGTCACCGCCATTCTATTGGGATGGCTGGTACTGGGAGAGCCGATCTCGATGCGCGAGATCGTGGGCGCCATAGTCATCGGCAGCGCGCTGCTGGTGATCGACGGGCGTCTTGCGAATCTGCTGCGCCACGGCAGGTAGATTTGGGGCTCGCGGGTTTCACTTCGCGACGTTGCGCCAGCGCTAGCCCGCGCTGAGGCGTACGCCGGCGCGCAGGAACTTCTGCGGATCGACCGCTTCGCCTTCGATGCGGGTCTCATAATGCAGATGCGGCCCGGTGGAACGGCCGGTCGATCCCGCGAGACCGATGACCTGGCCGATCTTCACGGTCTCGCCGACCTTGACGTTGATCTCGGAGAGATGGCCGTAGCGGGTCGAAAGCCCGTTGCCGTGGTCGACCTCGACCATGCGGCCGTAACCGCCGGACCAGCCGGCGGAGACCACCTTGCCGTAGGCGGTGGCGCGAACCGGATCGCCGCTGGCGGCGCGGAAGTCGAGCCCGGTATGCATCGCGGGCCGTCCGAGGAAGGGATCGCTGCGGACGCCAAAGCCGGAGGTGAACTCGACCTCGCCGATGACGGGCTTGCGGTAAGGCACCAGCGCCAGCGTTCGATTGAGACGATCCATCTCGGCCCGCGTGATGTTGATGCGGTTGAGCTGCTTCTCGAATGGTCCGGCATTGGCCGTCAGTTTGACGGGCACGAACGGCCCGCCCATCGCCGCGCGCGGCACGGCGGCTTCGAGATGGGCGAGATTGAGGCCGAGATCGCTGACGACGCCGCGCATCCGGCGCATGCGTGAATCCATGCTTTCCTCGACTGCGCTGAGCGTCGCCATCTGGCGACGCTCGACCTGGTCGAGCGAGGTCGTGAGCCGGACGAGGACGTTGTCGAAGCCCTGGTTCTTGGCGAATTGGCTGGTCGGCGGGCCAGAGACGGCCGGCGCGCGCGATTCGAGCCGCGCCTCGCGGTCCGGCGGTGCCACGAAGATCACGGTGTCGCTGATCGGCGAGGGTTTTGGCGTGCTCTGACTCGCATCGCCGCGCTGTGGGGGCACCCGGGGAATCGAGCCGGTGACGTCGGGCATGGCCCCGAGCGCCGTGGCCCGGGACTCCAGCGCCGTCTGCCGCTTCATGATCTGGTCGAGCTTCTGGTCGAACTGTTCCTGGTCGAGCAGTTGGCGGCTGGTGGTGCGGTCGACCTTGGCGCGCAGCTCGGCAATGCGATCTTCATAAGCGTATTGCATCTCGGCCTGGCGCGCGATCAGCCGGGTCAGGACGTCGTCACGGAAAGCAAAATAAGTGGCGGTCGCCGCCGACCAGAGACCGAGCAGCACCACCGTACCGACCACGATCCAGAACACCACGGGCCCGAAGCGGACCTGTTTGCCGGCGTGGACGATGGTGTAGGCGTCGTCGGTCGCGGGAAGGGGGATCGCTGCGGCTGCTGCGACAGCAGGCCGGCGTTGGAAGGCCCGTCCGTGGTCGTGAGGATGATGTTGGGGGTACTGCGAGTATTGGGCAGAACTTTTCGACATCGGCACTCCCGCGCCGGTCGGATGAGTCCGTACGGCCTAATTGCCGCAGCAATCTGGGCCGGTCATGGTTAATTTTCCGGAAACGGGAACATGCGAATTCAAAGGACTGGTTAAAGACTTCTTGCCGCTTTCAGCACCGCGTCGGCATGTCCGTCGACCCGGACATTCCGCCAGACCTTGGCCACTTTGCCATCAGTCCCGATCAGCACCGTGGTGCGAAGAATTCCGAAGAAGCTCTTGCCATACATGGACTTTTCGCCCCAGGCGCCATAGGCTTCGAGCACCTCGTGTTGCTCGTCCGAAAGCAGCGGGACTCCGAGATCGTGCTTGTTGCGGAACTTCTCCTGGGCCTTTAACGGATCGGCTGAGATCCCGAGCACGGCGGTGCCGGCAGCCGCGAAAGCGCCAGCCAGGCGGGTGAAATCGATCGCCTCCCGGGTGCAGCCGGGGGTATCGGCGCGCGGGTAGAAGAACAGGACCAGCTTTTGGCCGGCATAGTCGGCCAACGTGACCATCTCGCCGCCGTCGCGGGGCAGGCGGAAGGCGGGGGCCTTGGTGCCCTCGGCGGGACCCGATTTCGCGCTTGCGGGCGCGGATGCCGATTTGGAGGAATTTAACTGTTTCGATGCGGCCTTATGTGATCCTGCTTTTGCCAAGCTCCCGGTTGATTTGCCTGCCGGTGTCCGTTGCGTTTTCGCGGAGCTTGTTTGAGTCGATGCCCGTGCTTTCAGGGCCTTCTTTTTAGCCGTCGGACTGCCGGAGGGCGTTTTGGACAATTTCGTTCGGGATTTCTTGGACATACGCCTTCCTTTCGACGCTTTCGGCGGGTCAACCGAAACGGTATTGCAGCTCTCGTCCGGCGTGCCGGAATCGCGCCCTCGGCTGGGCAAGTCTGGCGACGCCGGAGTATGGTTACAAGGAATTCCACGCACCACCCCACTGCTCGTTGAACGCGCTCCCGGGGCGAAATGACGAACAGCAGGAATATTCGAGGTATGGCTGCAGTGCCGGCGCAGGGGGCTTCGCGTCCCGTGGACGGCTGTGGTCCCGGCGGCGCTCAATCCTACGACGGGCGCCTGTATCGAGAGGCAATGGCAAGGAATAAGTCGCCCCAGGATTACAATCGGGACTTCGATCGGCGTGGTGGCGGGCAACAACCGCAGGAATGGGACGACGCCGATTGGGACCCGGATCAGGAGGCGGCCGCGGGCTATCGCGCGCGCCGGTTGTTGTCGCGTTCCAATTCGGGCTTTCATCGCGTCGGTGACGGGTTTGGGGCGTTGCGCCGCTGGCTGGCCGCCGATCGCTGGCTGAAGCGTTTCATCCTCGTCGTCGGGACTCTCGTCGTCATCTTCGTCGGCTGTTTCGGTGCGCTCTGGTGGCGGCTCGGTGCAGGTCCGATCAATCTCGACATCGCAACGCCATGGCTGGCGGCCGCGATCGAGGACAACATCGGTCACGGCAACACGGTTGAGATCGGGGGCACCCAGATCGAGCGGGCCGGGCGGATCCGCATCGCCGTCCGCATCCGTGACATCGTCGTCCGCGACCGCGATCACGCCGTCGTTGCCAGCGCGCCCAAGGCCGAGGTGAAGCTGTCGGGTGCGGGTCTGCTGATGGGGCATCTGCGTGCAGAAAGCCTCAATCTCGTCGACGCGGAGCTCGCGATCCGCATCGCGCCCGATGGCACGGTCACGGTTTCGGCCGGTGACACCACGAAGCCACTGGCAACGGGCGTGGCCTCCAAGAAAGAGGCGGGCCTGCCGCCCACATTCCCCCGCGCAGGCGTTCCGCCGCCGCCCTTCGTCACGCAGCAGCCTGCAGGCCCGGAGGCGTCCCAGGCGGCGCCTCAGGCAACCGCGCAGAGCGGAATCCTGCAGGGCCTCGACTGGCTCGACAGCCTGAGCATGACCGGCCTCGACGGCCAGAATCTCAACGAGATCGGTTTGAAGAACGGGAATCTGATCGTCGACGATCAGCAGCGCGGCAGCAAATGGTCGTTCGAGAACATCACGCTCAGCCTGCGCCGCCCGAGCCGCGGCGGCGTTACGCTGAGCCTGGGCGAGGAGGGCGCACGCCCGTGGATGCTGCGCGCCACGATCGGGCCGGCCGAGAACGGCGTGCGCTCGGTCGACATCAAGGCCGACAAGGTCTCGACCTCCAACATCCTGCTGGCGCTGCGGGTCAAGGACCTCACCTATACGGCCGATCTGCCGCTGACGGGCGAGCTCAAAGGCGAACTCGGCCGCGATGGCGTGCCGACATTCTTCCGCGGCAAGATCGCGGTCGGCGCGGGCAACATCATCGACACCGACACGCCCGACTATCCGATGGCGATCGACCAGGCCGAGATCAACGTCGAGTGGGACGCCAATCGCCGGGTGCTGGTCGCACCGTTCAAGATCCTGTCGGGTGCGAACCGTCTGACGCTTCTGGCCCATCTCGAGCCGCCCAACGGCACCGTCAATGACTGGCAGCTCGGCTTCAGTGGCGGTTCGATCCTGCTCGGCGGTATCGACAACGAGCCGCCGCTCGTCTTCAACCGCATTGCGATCGGCTTCCGTTTCGACACCGACCACAAGCGCTTCCTGCTGACGCAAGCCGACATCAGCAATGGCGAGATCGGCGTCGCCGGCACCGGCGCCATCGACTATTCGGGCGAGCCGCGCCTGACGCTGGGCTTTGCGGGAACGCCGATGTCGGCCTCTGCGCTGAAGCGGATGTGGCCGACGCTGGTCGTTCCAGAGTTGCGCGAATGGGTGATCGAGCGGATCGAGCGCGGTACGCTTCAGCGCATCGAGATCGGCGTCAATTCGCCGACGAAGAACCTTCCACGCAAGGGCCCGCCCATTCCCGACGACGGCCTGTCGGTCAACATCGTGGCGAGCGGCGTCGCGGTCCGTCCCGTGGACGGCATGCCGGTCGTGCATGATGCCGATTTGAAGGCGCGCGTAACCGGGCGCACCGCGACCGTGAATATCAGCCAGGGCATTGCCGATACGCCCGCCGGCCGCAAGGTCACGATTTCCGATTTCGTGTTCGAAGTGCCTGACATGGCGCCCAAGCCGTCGCCGTCGCGGACTAAATTCCGCGTCGAGGGTCCGGTGCCCGCGGCGGCTGAAATACTCTCCAATGATCGCTTGAGCGATCTGTCGTCGACCGTCGTCGATCCCAACACCAGCAAGGGGACATTCACGGCGAACATCCAGCTCGGACTGCCGGTCAAGGGTGAGCTGACCAAGTCTGACACGACCTATTCCGTGGCGGCCGACCTCAACGGCTTCTCGGCCGACAAGCTGGTGATGAACCAGAAGCTGGAGGCCAACAGCCTCAAGATCGTCGCGAACAACGGGGGGTATCAGGTCAAGGGCGACGTCAAGATCAACGGGCAGGCGGCTTCGCTCGATTATCGCAAGCCGGCCGAAGGCGATGCGGACGTCAGACTGCAGGCGACGCTGGACGATGCGAGCCGGGCGCGCTTGGGATTCGATCTCGGCCCTGCCGTCAGCGGATCGTTGCCGATCAAGCTGTCGGGCAAGATCGCCGCAGGTCCCGACCAGACGACGAAGCTCGGCGTCGAGGCCGACCTGACATCGGTCAAGCTCGACAATATCCTGCCGGGCTGGGTCAAGCTGCCGGGGAAATCGGGCAAGGCCAGCTTCAAGGTGGTGCCGACGGCGCAATCGACGCGGCTGGAGGACATCGTCGTTGAAGGCGGCGGCGCCTCGATCAGGGGCTCGCTCGAGGTCGACGCGAACGGCGACCTCATGAACGTGAACTTCCCGATCTATTCGCCGTCCGACGGCGACAAGACGTCGTTGAAGGCCGAGCGTGGTCAGGACGGCGTCATCAGGGGCACCATGCGCGGCGACGTGTTCGATGGCCGCGGTTTCCTGAAGTCGGCGATCTCAGGCAATTCCAAGGACGATTCCAGGAACAAGATGAAGAACGTCGATTTCGACATCGACGTGAAGCTCGGTGCCGTCGCCGGTTTCAATGGCGAGGCGATGCGCAGCGTCGATGCCAAGATGTCGAAGCGCAACGGCGCCATCAAGGCCTTTACCCTGAGCGGCAAGATCGGCCGCGATACGCCGGTGGCCGCCGACCTGCGCGGCGGGCGTGCGCAGGGCAGCCGCGAGGTGATCTACCTCCAGACCAACGATGCCGGCGCGCTGCTGCGCTTCACCGACACCTACACCAAGGCGGTCGGCGGCCAGATGGTGGTGGCGATGGAGCCGCCGTCGTCGGAGCCGAACACCTCGCGCGAGGGCCTGATCAACGTCCGCGACTTCACGGTGAAGGGCGAGGCGCAGCTCGAACGCGTCGCCGCCGGCGCGCCCAACGGCACCGGCAACGGCGTCTCCTTCAGCGCGCTCCGCGCCGAGTTCACCCGGCAGAACGGCGCGCTCACGATCCGCGACGGCGTGGTCAAGGGCCCGATGATCGGCGCCACCATCGAGGGATCGATCGACTATCCCGGCAACCAGGTCTGCATGAGCGGCACCTTCGTCCCGATGTATGGCGTCAACAACATCTTCGGCCAGATTCCGCTGTTCGGCATCTTCCTGGGTGGCGGCAACAATGAAGGGTTGATCGGCGTGACCTATGAGGTGGTCGGCACGCCGGCGGCGCCGGTGATGCGCGTCAATCCGATCTCGGCGATGGCGCCCGGCCTGTTCCGCAAGATCTTCGAGTTCAACACCGGCAAGCAGAATTCGCCGTTCGAGGAATTCCCCTCGCAGTCGAACGACGGCTCGACCGGCTCGGCACGCCAGTTGTCGAGCGGCTGCAGCCTGGCGCGGCGGTAAGTTCGAAGCCCAAGATGCCGTCGCCCGGGCTTGTCCCAGGCATCCACGTTCGTCGTGCGGCATGGCAAAAACGTGGATGGCCGGGACAAGCCCAGCCATGAGGATGTGGCGGCACCTTAGCGCCAAACTTCCTGAGTTCTAAGTGCCAGCCTACGCCGCGCGCACGCCGGCCAGGAACGTTCCGACCTCACCCGAGAGTTGCTCGGCTTGCTTGGAGAGGTTGCTGGCCGCGGCGAGCACCATGCCGGCGGCGTTGCCGGTCTCGTTGGCGGCGGTGGAGACACCGCCGATATTGGTGGTGACTTCTTGGGTCGCCTCCGCGGTCTGCGAGACGCTGCGGGCGATCTCGGCGGTGGCGGCGCCTTGCTCCTCGATCGCCGCGCCGATCGAGGTAGCGATGCGGCTGACCTCCTCGATGGTGGCGGTGATGCCGCCGATGGCGTCGACGGCTTCCCTGGTCGCGCCCTGGATCTGGGCGATCTTGTCGCCGATCTCGCGGGTGGCCTCCGCGGTCTGGCTCGCGAGCGACTTCACCTCGGAGGCGACGACGGCAAAGCCGCGGCCGGCTTCGCCGGCACGGGCGGCCTCGATGGTGGCGTTGAGCGCGAGCAGATTGGTCTGGGCGGCGATATTGGAGATCAGTTCGGCGACGTGCTCGATCTGCTGGGCGCCGTCCGAGAGCGCGCGCACGATGGTGTCGGTGCGGCGCGCGCTGTCGACAGCGCGTCCGGTGACCTCGGCGGATTGCGCGACCTGGCGGCTGATCTCGGTGATGGAGGAGGACAGCTCCTCGGCGGCAGCCGCGACGGTCTGGACGCGCTGACTGGCTTCGGTGGCGGCCGAGCCGACGACGGCGGCGCGGCGGTTGGTGCCTTCAGCGGTCGAGGACATCGACTTGGCGGTGGTCTCGAGCTGGCCGGAGCCGGAGGCCATCAGGCCGACGAGCTGGCCGACGGAGGCATCGAAACGGTCGGCGAGCGCGATCAGGGCGTCGCGCTTCTCCTGCTCGGTGCGGGTCTTGGTGGCGACCTGCTCGGCCTCCAGCGCGCGCGCCGTCAAAGCCGTCTGACGCAGCACTTCGAGGGTCTCGGCCATGCGTCCGATCTCGTCGCCGCGGCCGGTTTCCTCGACCGGCTTGTCGATCGCGCCTTCGGAGATCTCCTGCATGCGGTTCTTCTGGCGTTCGAGCGCGCCGAGCACGTCGCGGGCGATCAGCCAGGACAGCGCCGCCATCAGCAGCATCAGGCCGATGCCGATCGCGCCGAGCTCCAGCGTCAGCGCGCGCACGTCCGCGTCGATGTCGTCGACATAGAGGCCGTAGCTCATCGTCACGTTCCAGGGCGCGAATTTGCGCGCGAACACCGTCTTGCGGACAGGTTCGGTCTGGCCGGGGCGGGGGTAGAGATAGGAGGTTACGCCGCCCTGTGCGGTCTGATCACCCGCCTTGATGATGGCGTCGGCGATCAGCACACCGTTGGAGTCCTTCGCGCCCGTGATCTTGCCTTCGAGCTGCTGATTGGCGCCGTTCACGACCAGGGAGGAGTCCTGGTTGTAGACCACCGGGTAGCCCTGGTTGCCATTGAAGTTCATGCGGCGGCCGCGCTGGTGGAACAGGGACTTGGCCTCGGCCTGCGTCAACTTGCCGGCGGTCACCTCGTCCTGGAGCGCTTGCGCGTAGTTGTAGAGCAACTCCACCGCCGTCCGCATCTGCTGGACTCGATCCTCCATCATGCGGCTCTTGCTGAGCAGGGCGGATACGCCGATGATGGCCGTGACCGTGAGGGCCGCGAGGCAGACCATGCTGGCAAGCTTGGTGCGGATCTTCAGATGGCTCAGCAACTTCATCACAGCCCCTACGGAATGGTTGTTATTGCTCGTGTCGGTAGCATGAAGTTCTTACCAATCATGAATGGACGCGTGCGGCGTGCTCCTGCGCGCAGCGTCTGCAGCCGCGTGCACAAACATGCAGGCCGAACGTGCCTCGCCGCACGTGGCGCGTCAGGTCGCGGGGAAAAATGATGTCGGAATTTGGTGATGATCAAGCGCGGCCGGAGCAGCGATGAACCGATTCGTTCACCGCATCATCATGTCCGTGCTGCTGGTTGCGGCCCTCGTCCTGATCTGGAACGTGCTGGGCGCGCGTTGAGATGGCACCGGCGGATCCGCCGGTGCCGTCCTGCTTGCGGGGTCACTTGAGGGCGCGCCAGCGCAGTGCGTCCGCGCCGCTATTTCTTGCCCATCGCTGCATCCGCACTGACCGAGCCGCCGCCGGCAGCCGACAGATAGAGACAAGCAAAGCAGAACAGGATCGCCTCGGTACCGCGATTGAGCAGCGGCAGGAACACCGGCGTTTCGCCCTTGAACATGTGGCCCATGAAGTAGGCGAAGGCCATTTCACCGGCGAGGATGAAAGCGGTGAGGCGGGTGAACAGGCCGAGCATCAGGAGCGCACCGAGCACGAGTTCGAGCACGCCGGCCGCGTAGATCAGCGGCGGGATGTTGGCGAAGTATGGAAGCACCGGAAACTTGAAGATCTTGGCAACGCCGTACTGAAACAGCAGCAGGCCGGTGATGAAGCGAAACAGGCTCAAGAGAACCGGTTGGAAGCGAGTGAGATAGGGAAAGTCCATTGGTTTGTGCCCTCCATCCAATGGGCGACTTGGACCGTATTCAATTCCATCTCGCAAGCCACCCAGCGTCATTTCCATTCTGACATTTTCGTCATGTAGGACAAAATAACGCACGACCGGCCAACAGAGGCGCGCGGCCCGCGCTTTTTTGCACGAGCTGGCGTCGTGCCCATCCGTAATTCCCCGGTGACGCGAACGCGCTCAGGTTACTTCCGGGATACTTACCGCCGCAAGGCGGGGACGATCAGGAATGGAATCATTCCGAGGATCACGCTCGCGAGTGCGAAGGCAAGCACCGCGTTGTAGCCGTGGGTCGCGTCATGAATCAGCCCGCCGCTCCAGGAGCCGAACGCCGAGCCGAGGCCACTGCCGATCGAGATCGTGCCGTAGATGGTTCCCACGCGCTTGCCCTGGAAGATCCTCATCGCGGTGGCGCTGATCAGGGGGCCGCGCGAGCCCATCATGCTGCCGAAGCAGATGACGAAGCCCGTGAGCAGAACGACGTTCGGATAATACTGCAAGAGCCAGAGCAGGAAGATGCCGAGGATCGAGATGGCGTAGCTGAGCAGCACCGACGGCCGCCGCCCGATCAGCCCGTCGAGCGCGGACACGCCCAACATTCCGAACACCAGGACGATTCCGGAAAACCCCCAGGCCGTCGCAGCCTGAAGCGGCGGGAAGCCGGCATCGATCAGATAGGCAACGATCTGCGCGGCGATCGCGTACATGCCGACGGCGGTGAAGAAGAAGGTCGCGAACAGCGCCCAGAAGGCGTGATGGCGCATGGCGCCGAGAAGCGTCCAGCCCTTGTCGACGAAGTCGGGATCGGTCTTCTTCACGACATGCGGCGAGCCCGCGGCGAACAGCCGCCAGGGCAGCAGCATCAGCGGAACGAGCAGGCCCAGTGCCGCCAAGCCGAACAGCTGATAGGTGTCGCGCCAGCCGATGTGATCGATCAGGAGCTGCGAGGCAGGCAACAGCGCCAGCACGCCGCCGCCCATGGCCGAATACACCACCGACATTGCGGTCGGCAGACGCGGTCCGAACCAGCGGCCGAGCAGGATCGAGTTCGGCACGATGCCGATGAAGGCGACGCCGATGCCGACGCAGAGGCCGATCGAGAGCTGGAACTGCCAGAGATGCTGGGCGTGGGCCGCGATCAGGAATGCCGCGCCGAGCAGCAACAGGCCGAGCGCATAGACGATGCGGGGTCCGGAATGGTCGAACAAGCGGCCGACGAAGGGCGCGGTGAGACCGCTCGCGAGCCATGTGAGCGAATAGACCGAGACGATCTGCGCGCGGTCCCAGCCGAAGCTCTCCGAGATCGGCTTCAGGAAAACCGTAAAGCTGTCGCCGAGCCCGCGGCCGAGCACGGCCAGCGTGAAGCAGAGCGCGAGCACGGTGAGCGCGACGCGCACGGCACCTTGCGGGGGCGCCGCTACGCCGTCCTTGCTCGTTTCCTTGACCGCAGCTTTGGGCGTGTCCTGGTCCATTGCTCGTCAGGGAGCGCGTATCCGCGCGCCCTGACAAGCAGTGAAAAGCTCATACGCCTATGCAGGCTTGATCAGGATGTGCTTCTTCTTGCCGAAGGAGAGCTTGATCACGCCTTCGGGCGTCAGATTGGCCGCCGAGAGTGCCATCTTCTCGTCCGTGACCGGCTCGTCGTTGACGCGCAGGCCGCCGCCCTTGATCTGGCGCCGTGCTTCCCCGTTGGACGTGACGAGACCCGCCTTGACGAAGGCGTTGAGCACGCCGAGGCCGGCCTCCAACTCGCCGCGCGGAATTTCCACCGTCGGCAGGCTCTCGGCGAGCGCGCCTTCCTCGAAGGTACGGCGCGCGGTCTCCGCCGCTTCGTTCGCGGCATCGCGGCCGTGCAGCAGCGCCGTCGCCTCGGTCGCGAGCACCTTCTTGGCCTCGTTGATCTCCGAGCCGCCGAGCGCCTCGAGCTTCTTGATCTCGCTCATCGGCAGCGTCGTGAACAGTTTCAGGAATTTGCCGACGTCGGCATCCTCGGTGTTGCGCCAGTACTGCCAGAAATCATACGGCGAGAACTGGTCGGCGTTGAGCCAGACCGCGCCTTGCGCGGTCTTGCCCATCTTGGCGCCCGAGGCCGTCGTGAGCAGCGGCGTCGTCAGCGCGAACAGTTGATGCGTGCCCATGCGGCGGCCGAGATCGACGCCCATGATGATGTTGCCCCACTGGTCCGAACCGCCCATCTGCAATTTGCAGCCGGTACGCTTGGCGAGCTCGACGAAGTCGTAGGCCTGGCAGACCATGTAGTTGAACTCGATGAAGCTCATCTCCTGCTCGCGCTCGAGGCGCAGCCGCACGGAGTCCATGGTCAGCATGCGATTGACCGAGAAGTGCCGGCCGACGTCGCGCAGCATCTCGATCCAGTTCAGCCTGGTCAGCCACTCCGCATTGTCGAGCATGACGGCGTCGCTCTTGCCTTCGCCGTAGCGCAGCACCTTCGCGAACACGCCGCGGATCGATTCCTTGTTGGCCTCGATCTCGGCGACGGTGCGCATCGCGCGCGTCTCGTCCTTGCCGGAGGGATCGCCCACCATGGTGGTGCCGCCGCCCATCAGCGTGATCGGCTTGTTGCCGGACTGCTGCAGCCAGTGCAGCATCATCATGGTCAGGTAATTGCCGATATGCAGCGAACGGGCGGTGCAATCGTAGCCGACATAGGCCGTCGCTTCGCCCTTGGCGGCGAGCGCGTCCAGCCCCTCGAAATCGGAGCACTGGTGGATGAAACCACGTTCCTGCAGGGTATTGAGGAAATCCGATTTAAATGCAGTCATCTGTCGGCGCGCCTGACAATTCTTGGTTTACTGTTTTGGGGGCAATTTAAGGGTCTTGGGTGGGAACCCGATGGCTGCCCGCCGCTTGGCGCTGTGGCATTATAAGATGTGTCCCTCTGGCACAAGATCGGCATGCCGGCGCGGGACTTTCGAGGACGCTGATCCCATGATGTTGACGGCACTCGGTTTGATGAGCGGTACCTCGCTGGACGGGGTGGACGTCGCGCTGATCGAGACCGACGGGAAGCAGGTCAAGGCGTTCGGCGCGACCGGCTACCGGCCCTATAGCCCGGCAGAGCGCAATCTGCTGCGCCAGGCGCTCACCGAGGCTGTGCACCTGCCGCAACGCGAAGCCCGGCCGGGAGTGCTGGCCGATGCCGAGCGCGCCGTGACGCAGGCGCATGCCGAGGCGGTGGCCGCCTTCTTCGCCCAGAATCGCATGAGGCCGGAGGATATCGACATCGTCGGCTTCCACGGCCAGACCGTGCTGCACCGCCCCGAGAAGCGGCTGACGGTCCAGATCGGCGACGCGCCGGCGCTGGCGAGGGCGATCCACGTTCCGGTGATGTTTGATTTCCGCGCCGCAGACGTCGAGGCTGGCGGGCAGGGCGCGCCCCTCGTGCCGGTCTACCACCGCGCGCTCGCCCATTCGCTGGGCCGCGAAGGGCCGATCGTCGTGGTCAATATCGGCGGCGTTTCCAACATCACCTATATCGACGGCAACGAGACGCTGATCGCCTGCGACACCGGCCCCGGCAACGCGCTGCTGGATGATTTCATGTACCGCGCCATGAACCAGGCGTTCGATGCGGAAGGAAGATTTGCAGCTCTCGGCAAGGTCGATGAGGCCTGGATCGCCAGCGCACTGAAGCTGCCGTTCTTTACGTTGCCTCCGCCGAAATCGCTGGACCGTAACGACTTCGCTGCACTCAAGCTCGGCGACGTCGCGCCCGCCGACGGCGCGGCGACCCTGACCGCCTTCACCGCGGCGGCGATCGCCCGGATCATCCCGTTGTTGCCGCGGCGGCCGCGGGGCTGGATCGTCTGCGGCGGCGGCGCCCGCAACCTCACCATGCTCAGGATGCTGCGGGAGCGGGTGGGCTCGGCGACCGTCGAGGCGGCGGAGACGCTCGGGTGGGCCTCCGATGCCATCGAAGCCCAGGCCTTCGGTTTCCTCGCTGCCCGCGGCCTGAAGGGCCTGCCGCTGTCCTATCCGGCGACCACGGGCGTGCCGATGCCGATGACGGGCGGGGTGATCGCACGGCCCTGAGGGTGGCTTCAATTCGGGAAAGCGGAATATTTTGCCGGAAGGGGTTGACGAGGCTTGCGGTGTTTTGCCCGACGCCAGCAGTGGCAAGAAGTGCGCCGTCATCCTAATACCGCAACGATTCTGCGACGCTTCGCTCGGCCGCAATTAATGCAGTTGCATTGAACTTGACGAGTGCATGCAAATGCATCTACATTTAATGCATCTGCATCTAATCGCCGGGGTCAACGCCATGACCGCCTCACTGAAACTGATCAGCCACAAGCTTTGCCCCTACGTGCAGCGCGCAGTGATCGCGTTGAAGGAGAAGGGCGTTCCGTTCGAGCGGGTCGACATCGATCTCGCTGCCAAGCCCGATTGGTTTCTGAAACTGTCGCCGCTCGGCAAGGTGCCGGTGCTGGTGGTGACGACTGACAAGGGCGAGGTCGCGCTGTTCGAGAGCAACGTGATCTGCGAGTACATCGAGGAGACGCAAGGCGGCGCGAAACTGCATCCGGCTGACCCGCTGAAGCGTGCCGAGCACCGCGCCTGGATGGAGTTCGGCTCGGCGATCCTCGGCGATCTCTGGGGCCTGGAGACGACGACGGATGCCGCGACGTTCGAAAGCAAGCGGCAGGCGCTTGTCGCAAAGTTCGCGCGTGTCGAAGCCGCGCTAGGCGGGGGTCCGTTCTTCGCCGGCGACGCCTTTAGTCTCGTCGACGCCGTGTTCGCGCCGGTCTTCCGCTATTTCGATCTGTTCGACGAATTGACCGAGCACGGCATTTTCAACGACGTGCCGAAGGTCCGGGACTGGCGTGCGGAGCTATCGAAGCGTCCGAGCGTCCGGACTGCCGTGGGCCAGGACTATCCGCAATTGCTGCGCGCCTTCCTCGTCCGCCACGACGCGCATCTGCTCAAGCTCGCGGCCTGAGCGCAACGCCGATGTCGCAATCCATGGCCTGGCTGATGCTGGTGGTCGCCGGCGCGCTCGATGTCGGTTGGGCGATCTCGATGAAATATGCCGAAGGCTACACGAGGTTGGGCTGGAGCATCATTTCGCTCGTGCTGCTCGCCGCCTTCGTCGTCCTGCTCGGGCGCGCGTTGAAGGTGCTCGAGGTCGGCGTTGCCTATTCGGTGTGGACCGGCATCGGCGCGGCCGGCACCTTCGTGATGGGCGTGGTGCTGTTCGGCGAGACCTTGAGCGCGATGAAGATGGTCGGCATCGCGCTCGTCTTGGCGGGGATCGTGGCGCTCAAGCTGGCTTAGCGAACGTTCGCCAGCCGCATGTCCAGATACGCCGTGATGGTTTCCATCAGCGGCTCGAGCTTGGCGTCGAAGAAATGGTTGGCGCCGGGGATGACCTGCTGGTCGATCACGATGCCCTTCTGCGTCTTCAGCTTCTCGACCAGCGTGTTGACGTCCTTGGGCGGCACCACTGCGTCCTTCTCGCCGTGCACGATCAAGCCCGACGACGGGCAGGGCGCGAGGAACGAGAAGTCGTAGAGATTGGCGGGCGGTGCGATCGAGATGAAGCCCTCGACCTCGGGGCGGCGCATCAGGAGCTGCATGCCGATCCAGGCGCCGAAGGAGAAGCCGGCGACCCAGCAGGCGCGCGCTTCGGGATTGATGGTCTGCGCCCAGTCGAGCGCTGCGGCGGCATCCGACAATTCGCCCGTGCCGTGGTCGAACGAGCCCTGGCTGCGGCCGACGCCGCGGAAGTTGAAGCGCAGCACCGAGAAGCCGCGATGAGCAAACGCGTAGTAGCACTGGTACACGATCTGATGGTTCATCGTGCCGTGGAACTGCGGATGCGGATGCAGGATCATCGCGATCGGCGCGTTCTTCTGCTTGGCCGGGTGATAGCGGCCCTCGAGGCGGCCGGCAGGGCCGGTGAAAATGACTTCAGGCATGGATGTCTCTGATTGAGTCCCTTGGAGGTGATCCCTGCGCAATCGTCCGATTGAGGCTCACCTGGCGTCGCCGCCGACGAGAGCACGGATGAAAGGTGGAGAGGCGCGCCCTCGGATGATGCGCGAGTGGCGCGCAGGTGAACTGACGCGCGCTTCTAACACGAGGCAAGGGTCAAAAAGCAAGCTTCTTCGACATCTCTCAATGGGCTCAAGAGCTTAGCCAGTCATCGCAGCGTCGTCTCAGGCATGACGCCCATGACCGGGACCTGGCTGAATTCAAACGGACAACGGCAAAAGCCTGAGGCTCGGCAGGATAGCAGCGCTCAACCGATTGGAATCACGACTGTTTATGGATCTCCGGCCGATCGGCGGCGGCGATTCCCATCGGGGCGGTTCGGCTTCCGAGCGAGGCGACCGCCGGCCGGTAACGCCGGCTGCCTCCGAGCGTCTGGCCGTTGTCGAAGGCAAGCTCGAAATCTCCTGAGGCCTTGAGGTCCACGCCGCGCACCCGATCGAGATTGGCAAGCCTGGTCCTGTGAATGCGAACGATGGCGAAGCGCGCCAGCTCGCTTTCCGCCGCTGCGAGCGTGCCGCGGATCAGGTGCCGGGTGCCGTCGGCGAGGCTGTACTCGATGTAATTGCCGGCGGACGCGACCCAGAGGATGTCGCGCGGCACCACGCGAATGCGGCTCGTACCGTCGCGCAGCCAGATCATCTCGGGGGACGACGATCGTTGCGGGGCAGGCGGCGCCGACGGAGCGACTGCGGCCTTCCTCAGCTCACGCCGGCTTTCGAGCAGCCAGATCGTGCTGGCGATCAGGACAACGGCCACGGCGTCCTTGCGGAATTCGTACAGGACCGTCGCGAGCGAGAAGCGGAAGTCGTAGGCGCCTCCGGCCAGCCAGAGCACGAGCTTCCGCACTGCGACCATGCCGGTGATGTGGAGGGCGGAGAAGCCGAGCAGGGCGACAGCCCCGATTCCTGCACGTGCGGCCAGGCCAGGTGTCCGGCGCATGCGGCGGACCGCCAGCACCAGGATCGGCAGCAGCAGCAGGATGACGGAGATGCTCGACATCTCCCAGAACAGCCGCCGGCCGATGTCGTAGGTGTCGCCGCGCCAGGCGGCGTCCTGAGCGCCCGAGAGCGCATTGACGATTCCGATCGCGAGCGCGACGGCCGCGATCGCAGCGAACATCGTCCGGTCGTCGCCGCTGATCCCAAAAGGCCCGCTGTTCGTCCCGGCCGCCGGCGGCTCGTCCCCTCGGCTCCGATTCTGATCCCAAACCGGCTCGACGCGCTCCGACGGCGGGGCATTTTCGGTGTCAGCCATGGCCCGAGCACCGCGTTTGTCGACCCGTCAAGGAGCAGAAAACCATGACAACACCACAGCAATTCCAAAACCCGGAAAGGCGCATCGATCTGGACTGGGTGCGGATTTTAGCCTTCGGGCTCTTGATCTTCTACCACGTCGGCATGCTCTACGTGTCCTGGGGATTTCACATCAAGAGCGTGCACCGGCTGACCTGGCTGGAACCGGTGATGCTGTTCGTCAACCCCTGGCGGCTGTCGCTGCTGTTCCTGGTGTCCGGGGTTGCCACCCGCTTCATGCTCGACAAGTCCAGCCTGGCCTCGCTCGCCGGGGCGCGGTCGGCGCGGCTCTTGATCCCGCTGATTTTCGGCATGCTCGTGATCGTGCCGCCGCAATCCTATCTCCAGATCGTGGAAAGCCTCGGCTATCCCGCAGGCTTCTTCGATTTCTACCTCAGGCACTACTTTGCCTTCGGCGCGCAGTTCTGTCCGAACCCCTGCATCGTGCTGCCGACCTGGAACCATCTCTGGTTCGTGGTCTATCTGTGGGTCTACACGATGGCCCTGATCGGCGTGCTCGCGCTGTGGCCGGCCGGCGCCGAGTGGCTCGGCCGGAAGCTGGCTGTCGTGCTCGCCGGACCATGGCTCCTGATCGTGCCTTGCCTGCTGTTTGCGGCTTGGCGCCTGGTGCTGTTTCCGGCTTTCCCGTCGACGCATGCGCTGTTCGGCGACTGGTACAACCATGCGGACCATGCGACGGCCTTCCTGCTCGGCTTCCTGCTGGCGAAGCAGGAGGGGATCTGGCGCAACCTCGAGCGCCAGCGCTGGGCGGCACTGGTGGCTGCAGGTGCCTGCTTCTTTGCCTTCATCCTGGTTCGCGCCGGCGTTTTCGTGCCGTCACCCGCGCTGAAGTGGGGCGCCGCCTCGGCCTATGGTTGCTATCAATGGCTCGCGATCGCCGCTGTGCTGGGCTTTGCGCGGCGCTGCTTCACAGCCGACAGTCCCGTGCGCCGCTATCTGACCGATGCGATCTTCCCGTATTACATCATGCATCAGACCGCGATCATCGTGATCGCGCATGCATTGCATGACAGCGGTCTCCCGGTTGGGATCGAGGCCTCCATTGTCATCATCGGGACCGCGCTCACATGTGTGGTGACCTATGAGCTCGTCCGGCGCATCGCTTGGCTCCGCCCTCTGTTCGGATTGCGGGCGGCGCCGCGGACGGCCGCCAGAATGGAGCAGCCTCGAGCGGCCCGACGCGCGCGGCCGTCCGATTGGCCGGATGGCAAAAGGTGCTAAGAGGGCCAGATGCCGACCCGTGTCTATCTCGACTGGAACGCGACCACGCCGCTGCGCCCCGAGGCGCGGGCGGCAATGGTTGCGGCCTTTGACCTTCTCGGCAATCCGTCGTCGGTCCATGCCGAGGGGCGGGAGGCGAGGCGGCTGGTCGAGGAGGCCCGTGCCGAGCTGGCCGCGGCGGTCGGTGCATTGCCCCGGAACGTCGTCTTTACCTCGGCCGGAACCGAGGCCAACGCGCTGGCGCTGTCGCTGGGCCTGCGTGGACCGGCCGGCGGCCCTGTCGAGCGGCTGCTGGTCTCCGCGGGCGAGCACGCTTCGGTGCTGGCCGGAGGGCGATTCCCCGGAGCCACGATCGGTCTGATCAAGGTTACCCGCTCCGGCGTGGTCGACCTCGAGCATCTGAAGGCCCAGCTCAATGACGGCCCGCCGGCGCTGGTTTCGGTCATGGCCGCCAACAACGAGACGGGAGCGCTCCAGCCGATCGCCGAGGCGGCACGTATCGTTCACGAGGCGGGGGGCCTCCTGCACGTCGATGCGATCCAGGCGCTGGGTAAAATCCCGTTCGATATCAGGGCTGTAGGCGCCGACCTTGCGACCTTTTCTGCGCACAAGATCGGCGGCCCCAAGGGGATCGGTGCCCTGGTCGTGGCCGAAGGAATCGTCGGTCTGGAGCCCGTCCTGCGAGGCGGGGGACAGGAGCTCAACCGTCGTGCCGGAACTGAGAATGTTGCCGGCATCGCGGGCTTTGGCGCGGCGGTGAAGGCCTCGCTTCAGGCTCTGCGGGAGGATGCGGAACAAATGGCAACCCTCAGAATACGCTTGGAAAATGGTATTCGAGGGATTGCAGCCGCAACGATCTTCTCAGATGATGTTGAGCGGTTGCCAAATACCGTTCTGTTTACGGCGCCCGGTCTCAAAGCCGAGACGGCCGTGATTGGCTTCGACCTCGAAGGCGTCGCAGTTTCCTCCGGTTCGGCCTGTTCCTCGGGAAAGGTCCAGCCGTCCCACGTTCTTTCGGCCATGGGCTATGACCCGGTGGTCGCCCAGGGAGCGGTGCGTCTCAGTCTGGGCTGGTCCACCGAACCAGATGACATCAATAGGGCGTTAGAGGCTTGGCGAAAGCTCGGTAATACCCTACTTAAGGGCTAAGCGATGAAACACGGCTTGAACGGTTCTAAGCCCGTGCTTTCCGCCAAAAAACATCGTAATAGACGTCGTAATACTCGTTCGAGTTTGATCCACCGCGGTCCTTGAAACCGCGAGCGGAGGATGGAATGCCAGCCGTACAAGAGACGGTCGAGCGCGTGAAGCGCATCGACGTCGATCAATATCGTTATGGGTTTGAGACCCTGATCGAGTCCGACAAGGCCCCCAAGGGTTTGTCGGAAGATACCGTCAAGTTCATCTCCGAGAAGAAGACCGAGCCCGCCTGGATGCTCCAGTGGCGGCTCGAAGCCTATCGGCGCTGGCTGACCATGACCGAGCCGACCTGGGCGCGTGTCGATTATCCCAAGATCGACTTCCAGGACCTCTATTACTACGCGGCCCCGAAGCCGAAGAAGACGATCTCCTCGCTCGACGAGATCGATCCGGAAATCCTGAAGACCTACGAGAAGCTCGGCATCCCCTTGCGGGAAGTCGCCATGCTCGAAGGCGTGGAACCCAAGCCCGGCGAGGAAGATCCCGCGCGCCGCAAGATCGCGGTCGATGCTGTCTTCGATTCGGTCTCGGTTGCGACTACGTTCAAGGCGGAGCTGAAGAAGGCCGGCGTGATCTTCATGCCGATCTCGGAGGCGATCCGCGAGCACCCTGAATTGGTGCAGAAATATCTGGGCTCGGTCGTGCCGACCTCGGACAATTTCTACGCGACGCTGAACTCGGCGGTGTTCTCCGACGGCTCGTTCGTCTACGTGCCGCCCGGCGTGCGCTGCCCGATGGAGCTGTCGACCTATTTCCGCATCAACGAGCGCAACACCGGCCAGTTCGAGCGGACGCTCATCATTGCCGACAAGGGCTCCTACGTCTCCTATCTCGAAGGCTGCACGGCGCCGCAGCGCGACGAGAACCAGCTCCACGCCGCCGTGGTCGAGCTCGTCGCCCATGACGACGCCGAGATCAAATATTCGACGGTGCAGAACTGGTATCCCGGCAATTCGGAAGGCAAGGGCGGCATCTACAATTTCGTCACCAAGCGTGGCGACTGCCGCGGCAACAATTCCAAGATCTCCTGGACCCAGGTCGAGACCGGATCGGCCATCACCTGGAAGTACCCGAGCTGCATCCTGCGCGGTGACAATTCGCGCGGCGAGTTCTACTCGATCGCGATCTCGAACGGCTTCCAGCAAGTCGACAGCGGCACCAAGATGATCCATCTCGGCAAGAACACGTCGAGCCGCATCATCTCCAAGGGCATCGCCGCCGGCAGGTCGCAGAACACCTATCGTGGTCTTGTGACGGCTCATCGGAAAGCGACCGGCGCGCGCAACTTCACCGCCTGCGACTCCCTGCTGATCGGCGACAAATGCGGCGCGCACACCGTGCCGTACATCGAAGCCAAGAACTCCTCTGCGACGTTCGAGCACGAGGCGACGACCTCGAAGATCTCCGAGGACGTGCTGTTCTACTGCATCCAGCGCGGTCTCTCGCAGGAAGAGGCGGTCGGCCTCGTCGTCAACGGCTTCGTCAAGGACGTGCTGCAGCAGCTCCCGATGGAGTTCGCGGTGGAAGCGCAGAAGCTGATCTCGATCTCGCTGGAAGGGTCGGTCGGCTAGCTCGGACCTCATCCGGGGAGGCTGCGCAAGCGGCCGCCTCGAAGGATGGATACCGGAAAGATTGGTGGCCTCATTCCTTCGAGACGCGCTTTCGGCGCTCCTCAGGATGAGGAGATAGATGGAAAACAAAATGGCTTTGCTTGAAGTGAAAGACCTCAAGGTTCGTGTCGAGGAGCGCGAGATCCTCCACGGGCTGACGCTGACCGTGAACGAGGGCGAGATCCACGCGATCATGGGGCCGAACGGCTCCGGCAAGTCGACGCTCTCGCACGTCATCGCCGGCAAGCCCGGCTACGAGGTCACCGACGGACAGATCCTGTTCAAGGGCGAAGATCTGCTGGAGATGGCGCCCGAGGAGCGCGCCGCCAAGGGCGTGTTCCTGGCGTTCCAGTATCCGGTCGAGATTCCCGGCGTCACCACCATGAATTTCCTCCGCACCGCGCTCAACGCGCAGCGCAAGGCGCGCGGCGAGAGCGAATTGATGGTGCCGGATTTCCTGAAGAAGGTTCGCGAGGTCTCGAAGTCGCTGAACATTCCGCAGGACATGCTCAAGCGCGGCGTCAATGTCGGTTTCTCCGGCGGCGAGAAGAAGCGCAACGAGGTGCTGCAGATGGCGCTGTTCGAGCCGAGCCTGTGCATCCTCGACGAGATGGATTCGGGCCTCGACATCGACGCGCTGCGCATTGCGGCCGACGGCGTCAACGCGCTGCATTCGCCGAAGCGCGCGATGGTCGTGATCACCCATTATCAGCGGCTGCTGAATTACATCGTGCCCGATGTCGTGCACGTGATGTCCAGGGGCCGTGTCGTGAAGAGCGGCGGCAAGGAATTGGCGCTGGAGCTGGAGGCGTCCGGATACGCCCAGTTCGAGGATGCCGCGTAAGGAATTTTGCGATGAACGTTGCTGTGGCAAAGACCGGAAAGGGCCGCGCGGTGAGCGATCTCTTCACCAGCGCCGAAGGCCGGCTGCCGGGTTCGCCCGCGATCACCGCCGTGCGCCGCGAGGCATTCGAGACCTATGAGCGTCTCGGCCTGCCGCACCGCCGGATCGAGGAATGGAAATACACCGATCTGCGTGCGCTGGTCGGCGAGGTTCTGCCGCTGTCAGCCGCGCCCGATGCGGCCGCGCTGAAGCGTGCCGCGGATGCGGTGAAGGCGCATGCGATCGACGGCGCCCGCAAGCTGGTGCTGGTCGACGGCGTGTTCGCGGCTGAGCTCTCCGACGTGAAGGCACTTGCCGCCGAGGCGGGCTTCAGGACGTTGCGGGAGACGCTGGAAAAGGATGCCGGTCTGCTGAAGACCGCGTCGACTGACGCCGTGATCGCGCTGAACGCGGCGATGGCGACCGATGGCGTCCTGCTGTCGATTGCCGACGGCGCCAGGCTGTCCGCGCCGATCCAGATCGTCCACATCGCGACCGCCGCGTCGGCCTCGGCGTTCACCCGCTCGCAGATCGCGATCGGGAAGGGCGCTCGCGCCACCATCGTTGAGACTTTCGTCGCGGCGGGTGCCAAGGCCTACCAGGTCAACGATGCCGTCCTTGTCACGGTCGGCGACGATTCCGATGTCGCGCACATCCGCCTGATGGATGATGCGCCTGATGCGGTGAATGTCTCGTCGCACTTCGTCACCATCGGCGCCAATGTGAAGTTCAACTTTTTCAACATGACGACCGGCGCCGCGGTCAGCCGCCTTCAGGGCTTCATCACGCTGGCGGGCGAGGGCAGCGAGCTCTCCGCCAATGGCGTGAACCTGTTGCAGAAGACCGAGCATGGCGACACCACGCTGGTGGTAGACCACGCCGTGCCGAACTGCGTCAGCCGCGAGATCTTCCGCGCCGTGATCGACGACCGCGCGCATTCGGTGTTCCAGGGCCGCATCATCGTCCGTCCCGACGCGCAGAAGACCGACGGCAAGATGATGATCCGCGCGCTGCTGCTCTCGGACGAAGCCGAGGCCGACAACAAGCCTGAGCTCGAGATTTTTGCCGACGACGTCTCCTGTGGCCACGGCGCCACCGCCGGCGCACTCGACGACAGCCTCTTGTTCTATCTGAAGGCGCGCGGCCTGCCGGAGAAGCAGGCCCAGGCGCTGCTGATCCAGGCTTTCGTCGGCGAGGCGATCGAGCAGATCGCCGATGACGGCTTGCGCGAGCATGTGATCGGCATCGCCGAGCGCTGGCTGGAGCGGCGCCAATGAGCACGCATCCCGCGGTCAAGAACGGAACTTACGACGTCGCACGCGTGCGCCAGGACTTTCCGGCGCTCGCCATGCAGGTCTACGGCAAGAACCTGGTCTATCTCGACAACGCCGCCTCGGCGCAGAAGCCCAGCGCCGTGCTCGACCGCATGACGCAGGCCTACACCAGCGAATACGCCAACGTGCATCGCGGCCTGCACTACCTCGCCAACGCCGCGACGGAAGCCTATGAGGGCGGCCGCACCAAGGTCGCGCAGTTCATCAACGCGCCTCGCACGGAAGAAGTGATCTTCACCCGCAACGCGACGGAGGCGATCAACCTGGTCGCCTCGTCCTGGGGCGGGCCGAACATCGGGGAAGGCGACGAGATCGTCATCTCGATCATGGAGCACCATTCCAACATCGTGCCCTGGCATTTCCTGAGGGAGCGTCAGGGTGCCGTGATCAAATGGGCGCCGGTCGACGACGAGGGCAATTTCCTCGTCGACGAGTTCGAGAAGCTGCTGACCGCGAAGACCAAGCTGGTCGCGATCACGCAGATGTCGAACGCGCTCGGCACCATCGTGCCCATCAAGGACGTCGTGAAGATCGCGCATGCGCGCGGCATTCCCGTGCTGGTCGACGGCAGTCAGGGCGCGGTGCATCTGCCCGTCGACGTCCAGGACCTCGGCTGCGACTTCTACGTCTTCACCGGCCACAAGGTTTATGGCCCGACAGGCATCGGCGTGCTCTGGGCCAAGTACGACCATCTCGTCGCGATGCGTCCCTTCAACGGCGGCGGCGAGATGATCCGCGAGGTCTCGCGCGACTTCATCAGCTATGGCGATCCCCCGCACAAGTTCGAGGCCGGCACGCCCGCGATCGTCGAGGCCGTCGGCCTTGGCGCCGCCATCGACTACGTCAATTCGGTCGGCAAGGAGCGCATCGCCGCCCACGAGCACGATCTCACCACCTACGCGCAGGATCGGCTTCGCGAGATCAACTCGCTGCGGCTGATCGGCACGGCGCGGGGCAAGGGCCCGGTGATCTCTTTCGAGCTCAAGGGCGCGCACGCCCACGACGTCGCCACCGTGATCGACCGCCAGGGCATCGCAGTGCGCGCCGGCACCCATTGCGTGATGCCTCTTTTAGAGCGGTTCAACGTCACGGCCACCTGCCGGGCCTCGTTCGGCATGTATAATACGCGGGAAGAAGTCGATCATCTGGCACAGGCGCTTCTGAAGGCGCGGGATTTGTTCGCATGAGTGACACGGCCGAAATCAAAGCTAGTCCGATGGAAACTCAGTCGGCGCTGCCGCCGGAGGAGACCGAGCGGCTGACCACCGAGATCATCGCGGGTCTCAAGACCGTGTTCGACCCGGAAATCCCGGCCGACATCTACGAGCTCGGCCTGATCTACAAGGTCGAGATCAAGGATGACCGCTCCGTCGACGTCCAGATGACCCTGACGACGCCGAACTGTCCGGCCGCCGGCGAGCTGCCGACCATGGTCGAGAACGCGGTTGCCAGCGTGCCAGGCGTCGGCGTGGTCGACGTCAAGGTCGTCTGGGAGCCGCCGTGGTCGCCCGAGCGCATGAGCGACGAGGCGCGCCTCGTGCTCAACATGTGGTGACGGTTTCTGCTCGCATTGAATTCGCTCCGCAACGGACCACATACATAACATGACACAGGCAACACCAGCTTCGACACCCAAGCCCCGGCGGCCCCGCCCGCAGGTGATGCGGCTGACGGACGCTGCTGCCCAGCGCATCTCCGAGCTGACCCAGCGCGCCGATTCCGAAATCGTCGGCCTGCGCGTCGGCGTGAAGAACGGCGGCTGCGCCGGCCAATCCTACACGGTCGAATACGCCCATGACGTCCGCCCGACCGACGAGGTCGTCGAGGACAAGGGCGTCAAGATCCTGGTCGACCCCAAGGCCGTGCTGTTCCTGCTCGGCACCGAGATGGACTACAAGGCCGACAAGATGCAGGCCCAGTTCGTCTTCAACAATCCCAACCAGATCTCCGCCTGCGGCTGCGGCGAGTCGGTCGAGCTGCGGCCGGCCAAGATCGACGGGTAGCCCGGCTCGCCGAGCCCTCCGCTGTCGTCCCCGCGAACGCGGGGACCCATACCGCGTGATCTATCGGTGTCGGGCGGTGTTCGTACCGACACTGGCATGACGAACAGTCTTCGCTAAACTTCTCCCTGTGGTTATGGGTCCCCGCGTTCGCGGGGACGACATCTGGGAGAGCGTTGGGCCATGGACCGCGAATTCCTGATCGACCTGTTTTCCGATTTCGGCCCCGTCACCATCCGCAAGATGTTCTCCGGCCACGGCATTTCCGTCGACGGCGTCAACTTCGCACTTGCCTTGCGCGCCGGTCTGTTCTTCCGCGCCGACGAGGTGACCATTCCGGACTTCGAAGCCGAGGGCTCAAGGCCGTTCCAATATTCGACCCGCGCCAAGACCGTGACGGTCAACTCCTATTGGGAGCTGCCGGCGCGCCTGTTCGACGATTCCGAGGACTTGGTGCAATGGGCGAGGGCGGCACTCGCCGCCGCGCAGCGCGCCAAGGTGAAGAAGCGGCCGAAGAAGGGCGCCGCGAGAAAAGGCGCGCCGAAGAAGTCTCTGGCCAAGAAGGTAGCTAAAAAGACCGCCAAGAAAACGGTGCGGAGGGTAGGCAAAGCGAAGCGGGACCACCGCTCGAAATAATCACGACGAGATGGTGGGCAGCGCGCTTTGCGCCTTTGCCGACCGTACGAGACCTCAATCCGCGGCCTTGGTCAGGCCGACCCTCATATCCTTGGCCGTGAACACGCAGACGCCATCTGCGAGCACGCGGCCATCGGCAATGCCGAGCACCAGCTTGCCGCGACGGACCATGCGCATCGCGACCTCGTAGCGCACTTGCCGGGCGTTTGGTGTGATCTCGCCGGTGCATTCCACCTCGCCGACGCCGATGGCGCGGCCCTTGCCGGGTGAGCCCGACCAGCCGAGCCAATAGCCGACCATCTGCCACATGGCGTCGAGTCCAAGGGTAGGCGGCATCATCGCGTCACCGCGGTAGTGGCAATCGAAGAACCAGTGGTGAGGCGTGATATCGAGCTCGCCGACGATATGACCTTTGCCGAACGTGCCGCCGTCCATGCTGATCTCGGTGATGCGATCCATCATCAGCATCGGCGGCGCGGGCAATTGCGCGTTTCCGGGGCCGAAATAGCCGCCTTCGCTCGATCGCAGTAGCTCGTCTCTGGTGTAGGACGATTGTGGCGCGTGGAAATCGAGGGGGTTGGACAAGACGACAAGTCCTCAATGCTCAGGCGGCCGGGAGGATGTTGCTTGCCGCCGAACAATGTCAAGCGGGGCGGTGCCGCAGGGTGGGCAAAGGCGCGCAGCGCCGTTCCTAGGGTCTTTCCATGATCGAAACAGGTGGTGGGCAGGCTTCGCTTCGTTCACCCTGCGGCAGCTCGCGGAAGCCTACGCCACCCGGCTGTGCGTCTCGACCGCGTATTCCGGATCGGCTTCGCAAATCACGCGGTTGCGGCCGTTGCGCTTTGCGGCGTAGAGGCAGGCATCCGCACGCTCGATCAGCGCGTCGGTGTCGTCGCCCTGCTTGAGCATGGAGACGCCGACGGAGATGGTGACGCGGCCGAGGATCTCGCCGGTGGACTTCTTCTTCAATTCCTTCGCCATCACCGCGCGGCGAATGTGGTCGGCCACCGTGAGGGCCTGACGCAGCGCGGTGTTGGGCAGCACGACCGCGAACTCTTCGCCGCCATAGCGTGCGGTGATGTCCTGGCCCTTGATGGTCTGCTTCAGCGAAAGGCCGACGAGACGCAGCACCTGGTCGCCGGTCAGATGGCCGTAGGAATCGTTGAACGACTTGAAGTGATCGATGTCGAACAGCAGCAGCGACAGCGGCTCACCCGATGCGAGTGCGTTCTGCACGGCCATGCCGATCATGCGGTCGAAATATTTGCGGTTGCCAAGTCCCGTGAGCGGGTCGGTCAGGCTCTCGGCGCGGATCGCCTCCAGGCTCTGCTGGAGATTGCTGATCTCGTTCTTCGACAACGTCAGCCGGTCTTCCAGCGCCTTGTTGGTCTCACGCATCTCGCTGGTCGAACGCAGCAGCGCTTCGACGATCGACCTGATCTGCTCGCGACTCCTGGCCGACGAGAGTTTTTCGGTGGCGCCCGACAGGCTGGCATCGTAGGAGCCGGTCATGCCGAGTGCATCGCCCAGGACCTTCATCACGTCGTCGATCTCGCCGATGACGCGCGCGCCGACCTTGTCGATACGGTCGGTGGTCTTGATGTGGGAGAGATAGGTCTCGTAGATCTGCTCGAGATCGGCTTCAGTCAGCTTGCCGCTGCGCGCCAGCGTCTCGTTGACGATCTTATTGAGCGGTGCGTTGTAGCCGGTGGCGTAGACGTACCAGATCTCGTAATTGCGGGGAATTGCCGTCTGTCGCAGCGATCGGATCTGGCCGAGCGCCACTTCGGCGAACGCCATCGTGCGTTCGTGTTCGTCGAGAACCTTGACCACGGAACATACCCCACGGCGGTCGGGGCGCAATCGACCGCAGCAATGCTTAAATTATGTTCGTAGGCTAACGGACGATCGTGAACGCCCCGTAAATATACGTCCACGAATAAATCTAGAAACTTGTAGGGCGGGTTTGCTCAACCGAAACCTGGAGCGCGTCGCGCTTCAGGCTCCGGCGGGAGAGCGGACCGGCCGCAGCAGAAACGCCGGCAGATGCGAGTGATCGCCCGGCTCGCTGTCGGCCTCGCGTTGGCGGCGGGGCTCGGGACGGCCGATTGACGGTACATGCGACGGATTGGCTTGCTGGCGGGCGTCGTGTCGCGACTCCGTCCTGCGCTTGTCGCTGGGGCGATGCCTTGCTTCAGCGGGCTGTCGTGCCTCCGAAGGACTCCTGGCTTCGGGGGCATGTCCGGCCTCGGAGGCAGGTCTTGCTTCGGAAGCATGTCTTGCCTCACCCAGCGCCTCGCGCGGCTCGTGGCTGCGCTCACGGTCGCGGCCGCGCTGCGGCTTGCCGCGCCCACCGCGTGAACGTTCGCGGCCACGCGACTCGCGCGGACGTTCGGTCGCATCGGAGGCTTCGGCGTGGATTTCAAAATCGCCCTCGGCGAGCGGAATGCTCTGTCCGATCAGCTTCTCGATCGCTGCCATCGACTTCTGGTCGAGCCGCGTCACGATCGAGATCGCGGTGCCGGTGCGGCCGGCGCGGCCGGTGCGGCCGATGCGGTGAACGTAATCGTCCGCGTGATGGGGAACGTCGAAATTGTAGACGTGGCTGACCTCGGGAATGTCGAGGCCGCGGGCGGCGACGTCGGAGGCGACGAGCAACGGCAACTCGCCCTTGCGGAATTGCTCGAGTGCGGCCGTGCGAGCCGACTGGTCCATGTCGCCGTGCAGGGCTCCGACGCTGAACCCGTGCTTCTGAAGCGATTTGTGAACGATCGCCACTTCACGCTTGCGATTGCAGAAGATGATCGCGTTCTTGAGATCCTTGGCTTCGCGCAGCAGGCGGCGCAGCAGCTCGCGCTTCTCGTGCGCCTCGCGCCCGGCGGGCACCTGGACCTGCGTGACGGTCACCGCGGTGGTCGCGGGCTTGGACACTTCGACCTTCTGCGGATTGTGCAGGAAGGTCTCGGTGATGCGCCGGATTTCCGGCGGCATGGTCGCGGTGAAGAACAGGGTCTGGCGCGTGAACGGGACGAGCTTACAGACGCGCTCGATGTCGGGAATGAAGCCCATGTCCAGCATGCGGTCGGCTTCGTCGATGACGAGCAGCTCGACGCCGGTGAGCAGCAGGCCGCCGCGCTCGGTGTGGTCGAGCAGGCGGCCGGGGGTTGCGATCAGCACGTCCACACCGCGCGTCAGCTTGGCATCCTGGTCGCCGAAGGAGACGCCGCCGATCAGGAGCGCGACGTTGAGCTTCTGGCCGGCACCGTAACGGTCGAAGTTTTCCTTGACCTGGGCCGCGAGCTCGCGAGTCGGCTCGAGGATCAGAGTGCGCGGCATGCGGGCCCGGGCGCGCCCCTTCTCGAGGATGGTGAGCATCGGCAGCACGAAGGCCGCGGTCTTGCCGGTGCCGGTCTGGGCGATGCCGAGCACGTCCTTGCGTGCGAGGACGTGGGGGATCGCCTGTTCCTGAATGGGGGTGGGGGTGGTGTAACCGGTGGCCGCCACTGCGGCGAGGACTTTTTCGGACAGTCCGAGATTTGAAAAGGACATTGAGCCTCTGGTCGAAACCGCCGTTCGGAATCGAGGGTGATTAAGGCTGTCGCGTTCCACCCCGAAACGGCGCGCTCTCAAAGAAGCTGGGGGTGCTGACTCACGCGGACAAAGCGCGACGCTCAGGAATCGCTCTTCGATCTGAGCCGCGTCGCCTCGGAACATAGGCGGGAATCGGCCAAAGTCAATGGAGCGGGCGCGGGAAGACCCTAAAAAACCTGAGGTTTTTGCCAAATAGCGGGCGCGACTGGGGTTTTTCCGCCGAGCCGCGCGCTCCGGCCGGGGCCGCCAAAACGGCGGCTAACGTCCATCCGAGCCCTGGGCCCGGAAGTCGCCGGGGGCCATGCCGTAGGCGGCGTTGAAGACCCGGTAATAGGTCGCCAGGCTCTCGAAGCCGCAGGCGGCCGCGATGTCGGCGATCAGCCGCTGGGGCGACTCGCGCATCAGGCGGCGGCTTTGTTTCAGGCGTTCGTCCGTCACGGTCTGCGAGAAGCTCTTCTCCGCGGTCTCGAACAGCATGTGCAGGTGGCGCACGGACACGCCGAGCTTATCAGCCACCATCGCCGGCGCCAGACCGGGGTCTTGCAGATGGTACGCGATCAGGCGTCGGGCCTGCGACAGCCGGGCAGTCCGCAGCGCGGCCTGTCCGCGCCGGCCGCCGGGCCGCACGATGCCGCGCTCGATGAGGGCGAGATGGGCGAGGGCTTGCACGAGGGACGTCGCGTCGAGAGCGACGTCGTCAGCGGCCTCATTGAGATCTGCAAAGCAGGCACCGAGCAGGGGCGCAAGGGTCGGATCGCCGAACGTCCGGGGCGAAAGCTCGCGCATGCGTCTGTCCTGCACCGGGATGCTGCTGAGCGGGATCTTCAGGACGCGCAGGTGGAAGCCGCCGGCGCCCGAGGGCGCGGTGCGATAGGGCAGGTCGGTATGGCTGGTGGCGAAGCTGCCATTGGCGATCGCGAAGTCGTTTCCGCGCATGCCGCCGAACCAGCCGCCGCTGCCGAGCTGCTGGTAGACGCAGATGGCGTCGCCCGGCGCGTCGGCGATGTCGGACGCGCTGCGCTCCACGGTGTAAGGTGAGGCCTTCAGCTCGACGAGGCCGGCGCCGCCGAGCTGGCGTAGCGAGAATTCGCCGAAGAAGTCCGCACGCCGTTCGCGCTCGAGTTCGGCGGTGACGCCGAACAACCCCTTGGAGCGCACCTCGCGCCAATAGTCGAAGCGATCATTCGGCTCGACCTCGTCGGTACACCAGCGATACACGGCAGCCCCCGCTTGCAGAGCAATTGCCCTAGAAAGAGCAGATTCCGCGGGAATCTGCCATAGCCAGATCAATGAACCGGAGCCCCGACCCTTGAACCCCCGTTACGCCTGGGCCGACTATCACACAGCGGCAGGGGCTCCAATGAACTGCTGTTCCAAGGATGCGGCCTGCGGCCGTTCTGCAACGGGAATCTTGCGATGACACGTCGGCTTTTCGGAATTCTGGCGGCCCTTGGCCTCGTGGCGGGCCTGAGCGGCTTCGCAGCTCCCGCTCATGCCGAGAAGCGTGTCGCGCTCGTCGTCGGCAACAACGACTACAGGAACGTCCCGAAGCTGCTCAAGGCGGTCAACGACGCCCGCACCATGGGCGACACGCTGAAGCAGCTCGGCTTCTCGGTGATGGTCGCCGAGAACCAGAGCCGGCAGCAATTCTCCGAGACGCTGCTCGCCTTCGACAAGGCGATCGAGCCCGGCGACACCGCGTTCTTCTTCTACGCCGGCCACGGCTTCGAGATCGCGGGCCAGAACTATTTGCTGCCCACCGACGTGCCGGCCGCGACCGAAGGGCAGGAGGAACTGGTGCGCGACGCCTCCATCCTGGCCGACCGCATCGTCGAGCGCCTTCAGAACAAGAAGGCGCGAACGTCGATCCTGGTGTTCGATGCCTGCCGCAACAATCCTTTCGAGCGCAAGGGCACCCGCGCCGTCGCCGGAGGCGGCGGGCTTGCGCCGATGACACAACTGCCCGAAGGCGTGTTCTCGGTGTTCTCGGCCGGTCCCCGCCAGACCGCGCTCGATCGCCTCTCCAACGACGACGCCAATCCCAACTCGGTGTTCACGCGCACCTTCGCCAAGGAGCTGCTCAAGCCCGGCGAGAACCTCGTGCAGGTGGCGCAGCGCACCCGCCGGGCCGTCAGCGAGATGGCCGACACCGTGAAGCACAGGCAGGTGCCCGTCTATTTCGACCAGATGGTCGACGACGTGTTCCTCAGCGGCCTCGCCAAGGATGCCGTCGTGCGTTCCGACGATCCGCCGCCCACGAAGCTCGCCGCGCTGCCGCCGGTGTCGGTGCCGCAACTGCCGAGGGAGGAGGCCACCAACGCGCCGATCGCGAGCTTCTCGCGGCACAATGGCGGCTGGAGCGTGGTGTTCTCCTTCGCCGACCCCGCGCTCGGCATTTCCTGGCGCATGGCCGGCAAGGGCGATTTCCGCGAGACCGGCTTCATCGACACGCTCGATCCGCGCACGCGCAAGCGGATGCCTAACCCGTCGATCGAATTGCCGCCGGATGCACAGGCCGGCACCATCGAGGTCCGCTATGTCGACCAGTCCGGCGATATGCAGGGCCCGTTCCCCATCCGGTTCGATCCCGAGGCCGCGCTGATCCGCGACCAGCGCAAGATCCTCGACATGACCGCGACGAGCTGGCTGTCGTTCCGCGAGTTCAACGGCCTGCTCGTCTACTACACGCATCTCGTGTCCTATCGCTGCGCCATCCGCGAGGTGCGCATCGGCATCGACAGCGCCGTGCCCAACCAGGTTCTGAAGATGCCGCCTTGCGACATGCGCGATCCCAGCGCGGTCAGCGCCGGCATGCCGCTCTACATGAAGCTCGCTCCAAGCACGCAGTCCGTCTCGGTGGAGCTGACCTATCGCGACGGCAGCGTGTCCGAGATCAAGAGTTTTCGCAGCGCGAACCGGAGTAACAATTGAGGCTCAGCAACCTCGTCGCCAGCGCGGCGTGCCGGCGGGCCCTCATGACCGTCCACGCGATCAGCGATGAAAACATCGATTGTCAGTGGTTCACCCTTAAAGGCGAGCTGCGCTCTTCAACATTTCCGAGCTATATGCTCACCGTCATTGAAGGGGCCGCTGCCGATGCCGGCTAACTCGGTTTCGTAGCTACCCATCGTCTCACTCCCGACGCGTCACGCCGGGAGTCTTGCCGTCCGCGACCGCCAAGCGGACTCACGTCAGACTTCAATCAATGATTGACTCTCGCAGATCGCCGCGGGCGCACAGGTCCATGAAAGATGGCCTGGTTGCACTCCTTGACGGGATCCCTTGGTGCTCTCGTCTACCGTTGAGAGGTGGTCTCGGAGCAATTGTCGGCGCTCCTCGCGTTCCATTTCCGATTCGTATCGGGATGACCCTTCAAGACGGCACTGCTCTGAGAGGAGTGACAACTTCCCTTGGAGCGGACTTAAGGGATGCGACGCGCGCCTGATAGGCAGCTTGCGTGCTTGATCAAATGCCCCTCGCGAAGCCCAGAGGGAAGCAGGCATCTATTCGCCGCAGGATCAGGAACAACCTCTCGGTATCTTGGATTGTCGATTGTCCACCAAACCAGGGAGACGATCCATGTTCCGCAAGTCCATCCTCGTGGCTTTCGCCTGCGCTGCGCTTTCGACGACCGCTTATGCTCAGGGAGGTGGCGGTGCCGGTGGTGGAGGCAGCGGCGGTGCAGGTGGCGGCGGCGCGGGTGGCGGTGCCAGTGCCGGCGCCGCAGCCGGAACAGGTACCGGAGGCGCGGGATCTGCGGCGAGCTCGGGGGCCGGAATGGGCACCTCATCCAGCAGCGCCAGTTCGGGGCCGTCAGCCCCTTCGGGGATGGGGACGCGTGCCCCTACCACAGGCGCCAACGTCAACACCAACAGGAGCCAGAGCAATCCGAACGTTCAGCCGCCGACTGCGAACGGCACGTCGCCGTCAGCGGCGCAAGCTGCGCGGAACGCTGGCGCCGGCCATGCGCCCAATGGATTGCCGATCGGCAGCCCGGGCACCGGGACCAGCAATGAAGATCAGAAATGATCCAGTTCCCGTTCAGATGGTCCGCGCCAAGCGGGCCGCCTACCACCTTTAACGTTCCCTCTGATGCTCTTCCGGGTCGTATCTCCTGATAACGACAGGAGCTGCGGCTTATTTCCGGGATGGGGCGGCCGGCGTGACCCGAGCTGCCGGCAGCGTTCGACGTCCCGCATCCGAATTCGGAGCCGGTCACCTGGAATCGGCGTTACATTGACCGCCACATCTTGATCGACACTCGGATCGTGGCTGCAATGACATTCGACCGGCAATCGAATCGGACGAGAAAGGTCCGCTGCTGCATCGTCGGCGGCGGGCCGGCCGGCATGATGCTCGGATATCTCCTGGGGCGGGCGGGCATCGAGGTCGTCGTGCTGGAGAAGCATGCGGATTTCTTCCGCGATTTCCGCGGCGATACCGTGCATCCCTCGACGCTTCAAATCATGGACGAGCTCGGCCTGATCGATGGCTTCCTGAAGCTGCCGCATCAGCGCCTGCAGAAGATGGACGGCCTGTTCGGCGGCACGCCGGTGCGCATCGCCGATCTCAGCCGGCTCCATACCAGATACCCTTTCATCGCCTTCATGCCGCAATGGGACTTCCTGAATTTCCTGCGCGAGGCCGGCCAGCGCTTTGCCTCGCTCGAGGTGATGATGAGCACGGAGGCGGTCGATCTGATCCGCCGCGGCGAGGCGATCGCCGGCGTGCGGGCGAAAACGCCTGACGGCCTCATCGACATCGAAGCCGATCTCACCATCGCCTGCGACGGCCGGCGCTCGACGGTGCGCGAGCGCGCGGGCCTCGCCGTCGAGGAGATCGGCGCGCCGATGGACGTGCTCTGGTTCCGCGCCGGCCGCAAACCCGACGAGACCGAAAACGTGTTCGCGCGCGTCGAGCCCGGCAAGATGATGATCACCTTCGACCGCGGCGACTATTGGCAATGCGCCTACGTCATCGCCAAGGGACAATTTGATGCGGTGAAGGCGAGGGGACTATCGGCTCTGCTCGACGACGTCGTGCGCATGGCGCCGATCCTGAAGAGCGGCATCGCCGAGGTGAAGAGCTTTGACGACGTCAAGCTGCTGACCGTCGCAATCAACCGCCTGGCGCGCTGGACGCGGCCGGGCCTGCTCTGCATCGGCGACGCGGCGCATGCGATGTCGCCGATCGGCGGCGTCGGCGTCAATCTCGCGGTGCAGGATGCGGTCGCGACCGCCAACCTGCTCGCCGACAAGATGCAGCACGGCTGTCCGTCCGAGACCGATCTCGATGCGATCAGGCGGCGCCGCGAGTTCCCTGTAAAGGTGACGCAGCGGATGCAGGTGATCGTGCAGAACAACATCATCAGCGGCGCGTTGCAGTCGGGCGACCGGCCGCTCAAAGTGCCGCTGATCGTGCGCCTCATCACCGCGCTGCCATGGCTCCAGGGCATCCCGGCGCGCCTGCTGGCGCTCGGCGTGCGGCCCGAGCACGTGCATTCGAAGGCCGCACCGACTTCGTAGCGCAGGGACGACAGGGATAATTTCGCGTTAAATCGCGCGTGCGGCGTTGCCAGCGCGCAACAGCGCTCACGGATTTGCAGGCCGACGCGGGCCCCTGCGCTGCGTTAACTTTGTTGATTCCAATTTTAGTAACACCCGTCTGTGACCTTGCGCCCATCAAAGGACACGGGGTTGTACCATGCGTAACAAATTGATTGCCGCCTTCGCCTGCACGACCGCTCTGGTTGCGGCGGGTGCGGCTTCCGCCGCCGATCTCGGCGCGCGCTACACCAAGGCGCCGGCTTACGCCGAGCCGCTGTTCAACTGGACCGGATTCTATGTCGGCGGCCACATCGGTGGCGCCTGGACCAACGAGCAGTTCATCAACAACGGCAACAGTGGCGGCTTCGGCGATCTCTCTCCGGGAGAAGGTTTCCGTCAGCGCAGTTCGGGCATCATGGGCGGCGCCCAGATCGGCTACAACTGGCAGGCCAACAATTACGTGTTCGGCATGGAAGGCACGATCTCCGGCCTCGATAACAAGGGCACATTCACCAACACCGTGTTCGGCGCCGGTGACGACGTGTTCTCCTGGCGTGCCAACGTGCTTGCGACCGTCGTCGGCCGCGCCGGCTTCGCCGTGCAGAACAACCTCTTCTACATCAAGGGCGGCTATGCCGGCGTGAACAACCGTCTCTCCGTCAGTGACACCGTCGGCGCCGCAGGCTCGGGCGGTCAGACCCACTGGGCCAACGGCTGGACGGTCGGCGCTGGCTGGGAATACGGCGTCACCCGCAACTGGATCGTCGGCCTCGAGTACAATTACGCGGCTTTCGGCAGCCAGACTTATCAGCTCGGCGGCACCACGACCAACTACACGTTCGACGCCAAGCCCCGCGATATCCAGTGGGCGGTCGTGCGCGCGAGCTACAAGTTCGACGCACCGACCATCGCCCGCTACTGAGCACGTCGACCGCAACGCGACCAACGATCAAAAAAAGAACGGCCAAATTCAAAAGCCCCGGCTTCGACCGGGGCTTCTTTTTTGCGTTGTGCAGGCCGGCCTCAGGCCATCACCGAGAAGCCGCCATCGACGGGGATCGCGGTGCCCGTGACGAAGTTCGAGGCGGGCGAGGCGAGGAACACGGCGATGCCGGCGAAATCGTCGATGTCGCCCCAGCGCCCCGCAGGCGTGCGCGCCAGCACCCGCTCGTGCAATCCCGAGACCTGCTGCCGCGCGCCGCGGGTGAGGTCGGTATCGATCCAGCCCGGCAGGATCGCGTTGACCTGGATGTTGTCGGGCGCCCAGGCATTGGCGCAGGCGCGCGTGTACTGCACGATGCCGCCCTTGCTCGCCGCATAGGCCGTGGCGAAGCTCGCTCCGAAGATTGACATCATCGAGCCGATGTTGATCACCTTGCCGTTGCCGGACGCCTTCAGGTGCGGATAGGCGAGCTTCGAGCACAGGAAGGCGCTGGTGAGGTTGGTGTTGATCACCTTGTTCCACTCGTCGAGCTCGAGCTCGTGCGGCGGCTTGCGGATGCTCATGCCGGCGTTGTTGACGAGAATGTCGATGCGGCCGAGATCCGTTACCACGCGCGCAATCATGGTTTCGATCGCTGCCCTGTCCGTAACGTCGGTCGCAACCGCGATCGCCTTGACGCCGCGCTGCCTGAGATCCTCGACTGCCGCTTTAGACTTGGCCTCGTTGCGTCCGACCACGGCGATGTCGGCGCCGGCATCGGCGAGACCGCGCGCCATGCCGAGCCCGATGCCGCCATTGCCTCCCGTCACGACCGCGACCTTGCCGCGGAGATCGAACCGGCTGGATGTCATGCTTGTATTCCCTGGTTTCTTCTATTGGTTGCTCTGCCAGATCAGCACCAGCCCGAAGCCGGCCATGGCGGCGCCGTAGCCGGCCCATTGCAGCTGGTTGACCATGAAGCTCGATCGCGGCCAGGGAACGGTGCCCGTGCCCTGTCCGATCCAGAGCAGCCCGACGGCGAGGGCAAACAGGCCTGCTACAAGCAGAAATCTGCGCATGCATTCCTCCCCATCGATCTGCTTCCATCGCGACGCGCGGCATCAACGATGGCCGTGGTCTCGAAAGCTTGGGGCGTACAGTAGCCGTAGCTCTGGTTCGGTTACAATGCCGGCGCCGGCAGAAGCCCGTCGCAGGCGAATCCCGGCGGATGTCGCGATGCGCGGGCAGGGCGATCGACGATATTGTGCGAGGTTCACCGCCGAGGACGGTCGTTGGAGGCGAGCATCGGCTGCCGACAGACCCACAACGAAAAAGCCCCGGACGATGCCGGGGCTTTAACGTTTGATCGTGAGATCAGATCAGTACTTCGCGACGACCGGACCGGTCCAGTTGAAGCGGTAGACCAGCGAGGTCGAGATCGTCTGGTTCCAGCTGTTGGCGCGGACGCTGTTGATGGTTGGGACGTCGGTGCCATCGAACCGAATGGCCTCGGTCTTGGTATCGTAGAAGGCCGAACGATACTCAGTCTTCATGAACCAGCCGGGCGAGGTGATGCCGAAGATGTTCAGGCTGTTCTCGACGCCGCCGCCGATGAACCAGCCGTGACGATCGTAGCCATTGAGGTGAACACCGGCCGGGGTACCGCCGAGCGTCGTGAAGTTGGTGCGGCCGAAGTGAGCGCCGGAGTAACCGCCGTTGACGTAGGAGAGAACGTTCGGAGCGACCAGCCAGCCGAGGCGGACGCCCGCGGCCCAGGAGGTTTCCAGCTTCTGGTTACCGGTGATGTCGAAGGTCGGATCCTGGATGGTGGAACGGATGCTGCCGAACTGAGCGTCGCCAAACACACCGGCGACCCAGGTGCCGCTGAACTGCCAGTCGTAACCAGCGCCGACCGTACCAAACCAGCCGGAACCGCCCTGGCGCTGCGTGATCGTCAACGGCGTGCCGGTGGCCGTATCCACAATGCTCTGGTCGGCATTCGAGAGGCCACCGCCACCACCGCCGAAGACGTAGAAGCCGGTCCAGTTGGCGACGGGCGCCGGCATCGGAGCCTTCACGTAGGGACGGGCGCCAAGGTCGGCAGCCGAGGCCGAACCGGTCATCGCCGCAACGGCGGTCAGAGCGAGCAAAGTCTTCTTCATGTCAAAATCCCCAACCTTGGTCTGTCGTAGCAGGCGCGAGCGCACTGAAGTTCGTTTCATCTGATGCCCGGACTATAGACGGTTCTCGCCGAAATGCTGTTGCCGGCTAGGCACAGTCGCCGGAAAACGCCGCTGAGCGGGCGTCCGAGGGGCAGCTCCCGAAATTAGAAAGAACCATGCAAAATCAGTAGCTTGTGTGAATTTCGAAGTTTCGGGTTCGGGTAAGGTTTCGTTAGGAGATCGAGCCTTGTCCGAAATGGCGGCAGTCCCGCCTCAGCCTCAGCGCCGTGAGTCGTTGGCCGAGTCGCGTTCGCGGAGCCGGGAATCGCTCAAGGCCGTGCGGACCATCTGCAGGCCTTATCGATAAACAGGCGGGGTCCCCACAAATAAAAAGAGCCCCGGCTCCCGCCGAGGCTCCCGAACGGAGTAGACGGCCCCGAGGGCTCTACACGTCCAGCAATTCCTCGCTGGCAAACTCGGCCTTGTCCGAGATGAAGGCGAAGCGTGCCTCGGCCTTGGTGCCCATGAGGCGCTCCACCGAATCGGCCGTGGTGTCGCGATCGTCGGCAAGCAGGACCACCTTGAGCAGCGTGCGCTTGCGCGGGTCCATCGTGGTTTCCTTGAGCTGCGCCGGCATCATCTCGCCGAGGCCTTTGAAGCGGTTCACCTCGACCTTGGCGTTGGCGTTGAACTCGCTCTTGAGCAACGCCTCCTTGTGCTTGTCGTCGCGCGCATAGACCGATTTGGAGCCGTGGGTCAGCTTGTAGAGCGGTGGCACCGCGAGGAAGAGGTGGCCCTCGTCGATCAGCCGCGGCATCTGCCGGTAGAAGAAGGTGATCAGGAGCGAGGCGATGTGGGCGCCGTCGACGTCTGCGTCGGTCATGATGATGATGCGCTGATAGCGCAGATCCTCTTCGCGGTAATGCAGGAGTTGGCCGCAGCCGATCGCCTGCACGAGGTCGGAGAGCTGGGCATTGGCCGTCAGCTTGTCCTTGCCGGCGGACGCCACGTTGAGGATTTTTCCGCGCAGCGGCAGCACGGCCTGGGTCTTGCGGTCACGCGCCTGCTTGGCGCTGCCGCCGGCCGAGTCACCCTCGACGATGAACAGCTCCGAGCCGTCGGTGCCGGCGTCGGTGCAGTCGGCGAGCTTGCCGGGCAGGCGCAGCTTCTTTCCGGCCGTCTTGCGCGCTGTCTCCTTCTCCTGGCGGCGCCGCAGCCGCTCCTCGGCGCGGTCGACCACGAAGTCGAGCAGCCTGTTGGCCATGTTCGGATTGCCCGACAGCCAATGGTCGAACGGATCCTTGATCGCCTGCTCGACGATGCGCTGCGCCTCGGCGGTGGCAAGCCGATCCTTGGTCTGGCCCTGGAATTCGGGCTCGCGCACGAACACCGAGAGCATCACGGCCGCACCCACCATCACGTCTTCGGAGGTGATGGAGGCTGCACGCTTGCCCTGGCCGACGCGCTCGGCGTGATCCTTCAGGCCACGCAGAAGCGCGCTGCGCAGGCCGGACTCATGCGTGCCGCCGTCCGGCGTCGGCACGGTGTTGGTGTAGGAGGAGAGGAAGCCATCCGCATCCGCCGTCCACGCCACCGCCCATTCGCAGGCGCCGTGCGCACCGTTGCGGCCCGACTTGCCGGAGAAGATGTCGGGATGCACCAGCGTGTCGGCGTGGATCGCAGCCGCCAGATAGTCCTTGAGGCCGCCCGGGAAGTGGAACGTCGCTTCGGCCGGTACATCCTCGATGCCCTTGAGCAGGTCGGGCGCGCAGTTCCAGCGGATCTCGACGCCGCCGAACAGATACGCCTTCGAGCGCGTCATCTTGAACAGGCGCTGCGGCTTGAACGCGGCCTTGGCGCCGAAGATGTCGGTGTCGGGCTTGAAGCGCACGCGCGTGCCGCGGCGGTTGTTGACCTTGCCGAGATCCTCGAGCTTGCCCTTGGGATGGCCGCGCTCGAAGATCATGCGGTGCAGCTTCTGGCCGCGCGCGACCTCGACCTCGAGACGCGAGGAGAGGGCATTCACCACGGAGATGCCGACGCCGTGCAGACCGCCTGATGTCTCGTAGACCTTGGAGTCGAACTTGCCGCCCGAATGCAGCGTGCACATGATGACTTCGAGCGCCGACTTCTTCGGGAATTTCGGATGAGGATCGATCGGGATGCCGCGGCCGTTGTCGGTGACGGTGAGGAACCCGTCTGCACTGAGCTCGACTCCGATGAACGTCGCGTGTCCGGCCAGCGCCTCGTCCATCGAGTTGTCGATGACTTCGGCGAACAGATGATGCAACGCCTTCTCATCGGTGCCGCCGATATACATGCCCGGCCGGCGTCGCACCGGTTCCAGGCCTTCGAGTACCTCGATGTCGGCCGCGGTGTAATCAGCTTCCCCGCCGCCCGCACGCGGCGCCGCCTTGGCGGCGCGGGGTTTCGGCTCGTCGCCGCCGAAAAAGTCGTCTTTTGCTTTGGGCTTCAACTGCTTGGACATATATCTTGATGCGCTTTGAGGGCCGCTTGGGCGGCGAATCGATGAGGCCGACTATGCCACTTCTGACTTGGAAAGGTTATCGCAGGGCGGGCCGGGCGGTGTCGTTGGGGGCCAATCCCGGCGATTTTACGCCGCACCCCCTCCAAATTCCCGGCAAATTGACTTGCCGGTCTGCGTGAGGCGGGCTTTGTGACTTGATGTCACACAAGTCCTTGGCTTACCAGTCTTTTTCATCGCAGCACCTTGAGACGGGGCGGGAAGGCTATTTTTGATGGAGCAGTTTGCGCACGCCCTGGCCGAATTCGTGCGTGTTCACCAGGCCTGGGCGGCTCCGATCGTGTTCCTGCTCGCTTTCGGAGAATCGCTCGCCTTCATCTCGCTGCTGTTCCCGGCCTGGGGTGCGTTGGTGGGGATCGGCGCGCTCATCGGGGCGAGCGGCATCAACTTCTATCCGGTCTGGATCGCCGGCGGCCTCGGCGCGGCGCTTGGCGACTGGGTCTCCTACTGGTTCGGCTACCGCTACAAGGAGAAGGTCGCCGAGATGTGGCCGCTGTCGCGCTATCCGGGACTCCTGCCCAGGGGCGAGGCTTTCGTGCGCAGATGGGGCGTGCCCAGCATCTTCATCGGCCGGTTCTTCGGTCCCTTGCGCGCCTCGGTGCCGCTCGCGGCCGGCATCTTCGAGATGCCCTATTGGAGTTTCCAGGTCGCCAATTTCGTCTCCGCGCTGGTCTGGTCGGCCGTGCTGCTGCTGTTCGGCGACGTGCTCGCCAAAATCATGGAGTGGATCTGGCGGGTGATCTGACGTCCAAACCTTGACGGGAACCGGATCTGGCCTTATAGCCCCGCGCCATGATCAACGCCGCGACCATCCTGTTCGCCCGTCGCCGCCGCCGCAGTCTTGCGGTTTGGGCGGTCGATCGCGTTTGAGATCATCGTCTTTGCCGCTGGATCCGATCCGCGGCATTCTCTCTCCTGTTCAGCGCGATCTGATCCGGCGGCCCCCACGGAGGCCCAGCAGGAGACCACGATGTACACGCCACCCTTTTTCAAGCAGGACCGCGCCGCGAGCCTGAAGTTCGCAGAGGAGCGCGGCTTCGGCACCATCTGCGCCTTCGACGGAAAGAAGCCGGTCGCTTCCCCGCTGCCGTTCTATCTGACCTACGCTGCCGACGGCACGCCGCAGGCCGCCTTTCATGTCGCCCGTCACAATCCGCTGCTAAAGCTTGCCGGGGGCGAAGCGTCCTGGTTGCTCGCGGTCAACGGCCCCGATGCCTATGTATCGCCGGACTGGTACGTCTCGCCGGACCAGGTGCCGACCTGGCTCTACCAGTCGGTGCATCTGAGCGGGCCGGTGCGGCCGTTGTCGGACGACGAGCTGTCGGTGCAGATCGACACGCTCAGCGACAAGTTCGAGCACTGGCTGCTGCCGAAGAAGCCGTGGACGTCGGGCAAGATGACGGCGGGCAGGCTCGAAGCGATGAAGAAGGCGATCGTGGGTCTGGTGATGAATGTTGAAGAGGTCGAAGGCAGCTTCAAGCTCAACCAGCACAAATCCGACGCCGATTATGCGGCGATCGCAAATGCACTCGGCGCCGGCGATGCCGACGCGAAGCAGATCTCGGAGTTGATGCGGCAGACCAGGCCGCAAGTTTTTGAACACGACACGAACAAGCTCGAAAGGAGCGCGTCATGAGCCTCGCTGAGACCACGAAAGCCCCGATCACCGGCGCGGCGAAGAAACCCGCAAACGTCTTTGTCGACGGCGGCTCCGGCACCACCGGGCTCGGCATCAACGAGCGGCTGAAGCTGCAGAACGACGTGGTCGTGAAGACGCTTCCCGACGACAAGCGCAAGGATCCCGCGGCCAAGAAGGCGCTGATGGAGGAGGTGGACCTCGTCATTCTCTGTCTGCCCGACGATGCCGCCAAGGAAACCGTTGCGCTGGTCGACAGCATGGGCACGTCGGCGCCGAAGGTGCTGGATGCTTCCACCGCCTATCGGATCGCGCCCGATTGGGCCTACGGCTTTCCCGAGCTGACGGCCGACCAGGCCGGCAAGATCAAGGCCGCCAGGAAGGTCTCCAATCCCGGCTGCTATCCGACCGGCGCGATCGCGCTGCTGCGGCCGATCGTCGATGCCGGCCTGTTGCCGCCTGATTATCCCGTCACGGTCAACGCGGTGAGCGGCTATTCCGGCGGGGGCAAGTCGATGATCGCAAGCTTCGAGGACGGCAGCGCGCCGTCCTTCGAGCTCTACGGTCTCGGCTTCGAGCACAAGCATCTGCCGGAGATGCAGCTCTATTCGAACCTGACGCGGCGCCCGATCTTCATTCCCTCTGTCGGCAATTACCGGCAGGGCATGCTGGTCTCGGTGCCGCTGCAGCTCGACACCTTGCCGGGCAAACCTGGCGGTACCGACCTCCAGGCCGCGCTGGCAAAGCGCTACGCCGGCTCGAAATACGTCTCGGTGATGCCGCTGCAGAACGAGGCGAGCAAGGGCGGCCGGATCGAGCCGGAGGCGCTGAACGAGACCAATCAGCTCGAGCTCTACGTCTTCGCCAGCGACAAATATCATCAGGCCGTGCTGGTCGCGCGGCTTGACAATCTCGGCAAGGGTGCCTCAGGCGCCGCCGTGCAGAACATGCGGCTGATGCTGGGCCTGCCGGAGGCGTAGGGCTTTGTGCCCCGGACTCAGCGCGGCACTTCCCCGGCGATGTTGAAGCATCGTCCGGTGCTATGATGCGCTGCAGAGCCGGGGCCCATTCTTGCTTGTTTCGATTGCAGCCTTCTGGGTCCCGGCTCGCGCTCCGCGCGTCCGGGACACTGGTTCAGAATACCTTGAAGATCGCCAATGCCAGCACGGCCTGGGCGAGGAAGCCGACGGTGAAGGCGAGGGTGCGGAACACCGGGATGCCGAGCGCATAGACGATCAGATGCGCGACGCGCGACCAGAAATAGACGGCGCAGGCGAGCACGGTCCATTTGGTGGAATAGTCGATCGCGTTGAGGATCAAGACCAGCGGTGCAAAGAGCACGAGGTTCTCGACCGCGTTGTCGTGCGCGAACATCAGGCGGTTCGCCCATTCCGATTGCGGCTTGTCGCCGCGCGAGGGATTGGCCATCGCGCCAGTGAGGCCGCGGACCTGGCAGCGGTTGATGGTGTAGGGAATCCAGAGGATCCCGGTCAGGATCACCGTCAGTGTCAGCCAGAACAATTCGCGCGTCATGGTCGATCCTCTCTGTCGTCGCTGCGTTGAGCGCCGAGTCTATACAAAAGCGCGGAAGATTCCGCTATGCGCGGACCCTGACATAGCTGCCGGGGGCGTCCTCGATCGGGGGCAGGGCGTCGCTGCCGACGCTGCGCGCCGGGACTTCCTCCGGATCGATTCCGCGCAGCCATTCACGCCAGTCCGGCCACCACGAGCCCTTGTGCTCCACGGCGTCCTTCATCCACTGCGCGACGTTGACGTCCTTGATGTTGTCGTTGGTCCAGTACTGATACTTGTTCGAGGCCGGCGGATTGACCACGCCGGCGATGTGGCCCGAGCCCGACAACACGTATTTCACCGGGCCGCCGAAGAACTGCGAGCCGTACAGCACCGATTCCGCCGGCGCGATGTGGTCCTCGCGTGTGGCGAGGTTGTAGACGGGCACCTTGACCTTGGAGAGATCGAGCAACGTGTTGTCGAGCACCATCGTGCCCGTGGAGAGCCGGTTCTCCAGATAGCAGTTGCGCAAATAATAGGAATGGTTCGACGCGGTCATGCGCGTCGCATCGGAATTCCAGTGCAACAGATCGAACGCGCTCGGCTGCTGGCCCTTCAGATAGTTGCTGACGACGTAGGACCAGATCAGATCGTTGGAGCGGAGCATGTTGAAGGCCATCGCCATCTTCGAGCCTTCGAGCACGCCGGCCGTCTTCATGTCCTGTTCGAGCGATGCGATCTGCTCCTCGTCGACGAACACGAGGAGATCGCCGGCATGGGTGAAGTCGACCTGCGCGGCGAAGAACGTCGCGGACGCCACGCGCTGGCGACGCTTCTCGGCGAGCCAGGCCAGCGTGGTCGCCAGCATCGTGCCGCCGACGCAATAGCCGGCGGTGTGCACCTTCATCTCGCCGGTGATCTTCTCGATCACGTCCATCGCCGTGAGCGGGCCTTGCTTCATGTAGTCTTCCCAGCTCTTGTTGCCGAGCCGCTTGTCGGGATTGACCCATGAGATCACGAACACGGTGATGCCCTGGTCGACGCACCACTTGATGTAGGATTTCTCCGGCTTGAGATCGAGGATGTAGAACTTGTTGATCCAGGGCGGCACGATCAGGAGCGGGGTGCGCAGCACGCGCTCCGTGGTCGGCGAATACTGGATCAGCTGCATGATCTCGTTCTGGTAGATCACCTTGCCCGGCGTCGTCGCCATGTTGACGCCGACGACGAGATTGTCCGGATTGGACTGGCGGATCTTCAGCATGCCCTTGCCGGCCGCGATGTCCTCGGCCAGCATCGTCAGGCCGCGCGCGAGATTTTCGCCGCTGCTCGCCACAGTCTCGCGCAGCACCTCCGGATTGGTCAGCACGAAGTTGGACGGCGACAGCGCGTTAATGACCTGCTGGACGTAGAACTCCGCCTTGCGGCGGGTCTGCGGATCGAGCCCATCGGCATCGCGCACCAGTTCCTGCGCCCATTTGGCCGTAAGCAGATAGAGCTGCATGACGAAGTCGAAGAACTGGTTCGATTTCCATTCCGGGTCGGCAAAGCGCTTGTCGCGCGGGGAGGGCGCGATCGCGGGCGGGGCGTCCTGGCCGGCCATGCGGCGCGCCGCGGAGCCCCAGAGGTCGAGATAGTCCTTGGCCAGCTTGATCTGCAGATCGGACGAACGGGACGTATCCGACAACCAATATTCGGCGACCGACGTGAAGGTCTTGACCACCTCGGCAAGCTCGGCCGGCGGGCGATCCTGCACCTCGCCGCTCTCGCGCGGCTTGAGGTAAGCGGCGAGCGCCTTGCCGCCGCTCTCCATCGCCCGCGCGACATTCATCGCGAAGGCTTCCGCATCGAACTTCGTCTCGGGTTTGGGCGTATCGGTCGTGGCCATATTCATGAGCAGAACAGTAACGACTCATTCCGTATTCGTCACCGCGAAGCTCGCATGTTTGGCGTTAAACACTCTCGAAGATGTGTTGCAGTGCGACAAATCTTCTTGGTTCCGTCACATTCGGGCCGCACCGCTCGGCTTGGTGGGCAACGGCTGTTTTTCGCTCTCGCCATTTCGGGCAGCAATGGTTTGAGCTTGGGCGCGGTCTTGGGTAAGGTTGCCCGGGGCCGTGCTTTGGGACGAGTAGGGGATTTCCCAGGTGTTGGCGTTATGGGACCTGCAAAAGGCGCTGCCGATCCGCAGCGCGCTGCTGATTGCGGCGCTCGCCATGGGCGGCTGCTCGAGCCAGCTCGCCGATATGACACCCGCGGACGCGCAGGCGCATCCGAGGGAGCCCGGCACCTACCTGCCGGTGCACGATCTGCCACCGGATCGCGACCAGGCAATCATTCCGCTGGAGCAGCGCGCCAAGATCGAGGCCGAGCTTGCAGCCGCGCGTGATCGCCAGGCCGCTGCTGGCAAGGACGCGAAATGAGGCACGGCAACGTAATCGCTGGCGCCCCCGCCTTGCCGTGCTAAAAGATCATGGTTCAGCCGAGAGTCAGGGCGAACGACTTCAGTCTTCGTTGTCGATGATTGCTCTAAGTATTTGATTTTGAGCAGTTTTCAAAGCGATTCTGGGCGCCTCACCCAATCGGCGTCCGTCCTGTCGATTCTGTCCTGACCGGTTGCCCGGAGCCCAGAGAGCCATGGAAGAATTTTACCGCATTCGCCGCCTTCCGCCTTACGTGTTCGAGCAGGTCAACCGGGCCAAGGCGGCCGCGCGGAATGCCGGCGCCGACATCATCGACCTTGGCATGGGCAATCCGGACCTGCCGGCGCCGGCGCATGTGCTGGAGAAGCTGAAGGAGACGCTGGGCAAGCCGCGCACCGACCGCTACTCGGCGTCCCGCGGCATCCCCGGATTGCGCAGGGCCCAGGCCGGCTACTACGCCCGCCGCTTCGGCGTGAAGCTCAACCCGGACACCCAGATCGTGGCGACGCTCGGCTCGAAAGAGGGCTTTGCCAATGTGGCGCAGGCGATCACGGCGCCGGGCGACGTCATCCTCTGTCCGAACCCGAGCTACCCGATTCACGCCTTCGGCTTTCTGATGGCGGGCGGCGTCATCCGCTCGGTGCCCTCCGAGCCGACGCCGCAGTTCTTCGAGGCGGTGGAGCGGGCGATCGTGCATTCGATCCCGAAGCCGCTCGCGCTCGTCGTCTGCTATCCTTCGAACCCGACCGCCTATGTCGCGAGCCTCGATTTTTACAAGGACCTCGTCGCGTTCGCGAAGAAGCACGAGATCCTGATCCTGTCCGATCTCGCTTATGCCGAGGTCTATTTCGACGAGAGCAATCCGCCGCCCTCGGTGCTTCAGGTGCCGGGCGCGATGGATGTCGCCGTCGAATTCACCTCGATGTCGAAGACCTATTCGATGGCCGGCTGGCGCATGGGCTTTGCGGTCGGCAATGAGCGCGTGATCGCGGCGCTCGCCCGCGTCAAGTCGTACCTCGATTACGGCGCCTTCACGCCGGTCCAGGTCGCGGCGACCGCGGCGCTGAACGGTCCCGACGATTGCATCAAGGAGATGCGCGACACCTACCGCAAGCGCCGCGATGCGCTGGTGGAATCGTTTGGCCGCGCCGGCTGGGAGATTCCGCCGCCGGAGGCTTCGATGTTCGCCTGGGTGCCGCTGCCGGAAGCCTTCCGCAGCGTCGGCAGCATGCAGTTCGCAACCCTGATGGTTGAGAAATCCGGCGTCGCGGTGTCGCCCGGCGTCGGCTTCGGCGAGCATGGTGAAGGATATGTCCGCATTGCCATGGTGGAAAACGAGCAACGGATCAGGCAGGCCGCGCGCGGCGTGCGACGCTTCCTTGAAAGCGGCATCGAAACGTTGCACAACGTCGTTCCGCTCGCCAATCGGCGCTAAATTCTCTTCGGCAGGTTTTCTAAGACATCATGGTTGCACCCCTGAAAGTGGGCATAGCGGGGCTCGGCACCGTGGGCGCCGAAGTGGTCCGTTTGATTGAAACGCAGGCGCGCGTGCTCGCGGGCCGCAGCGGCCGCGGCATCCGTGTCGTTGCCGTCACCGCGCGTTCGAAGGCGAAGAAGCGCGGCGTCGATCTGCGCGGCGTCGAATGGGTCAGGGATCCCCTGGCGCTGGCAACCCATCCCGGCATCGATTGCTTCGTTGAGCTGATGGGCGGCGCCGGCGATCCGGCACTCTCCGCCGTCGAAGCCGCGCTCAACGCCGGCAAGTCGGTCGTCACCGCCAACAAGGCGCTGCTGGCGAAGCACGGGTTGAAACTGGCGAAAGCCGCTGAAAAGCACGGCGGTGCGCTGAATTTCGAGGCAGCCGTCGGCGCCGCGATCCCCGTCATCAAAACGTTACGCGAGGGTCTTGCCGGAACCGGCATCAATCGCGTCTACGGTATCCTCAACGGCACCTGCAACTACATCCTGACACGGATGGAGCAGGAGGGGCTGTCCTTCGCCGAATGCCTCAAGGACGCACAGCGGCTCGGTTATGCCGAGGCCAATCCGTCCTTCGACGTGGATGGTCACGACACCGCGCAAAAACTCGCGATCCTCGCCAGCCTCGCCTTCGGCACGAAAGTTGCTCAAAGCGCGGTGTATGTCGAAGGCATCTCATCGATCGCACCGGAAGACCTGCGCGCGGCGTCCGATCTCGGCTATCGCGTCAAGCTGCTGGGCGTCGCGGTGCGCACCGTCAAGGGCATCGAGCAGCGCGTGCATCCGACCATGGTGCCGAAATCCTCCTCGATCGCGCAGGTGATGGGTGTCACCAATGCGGTCACGATCGACGGCGAGGGCATTCCGCCGATCACGCTGGTCGGCCCCGGCGCCGGCGGCGCCGCGACCGCATCCGCCGTGGTCGCCGACATCGCCGATGTCGCGCGCGGCATCCGTGCCAATCCGTTCGGTCGGCCGATTTCGCAATTGCGCGACACCAAGAAGGCGCCGATGGAGCGCCACGAGGGCGGCTATTACATCCGCCTTCTGGCGCGCGATTTCCCCGGCACCGCGGCTGCGATCGCGACGCGGCTTGCAGAACAGAAGATCTCGATCGAGTCGATCGTGCAGCGTCATCCCAATGGCGGCGCTGCGTCCGATAACGGCAAGGCGGTCCCCGTGCCTGTCATCCTGATCACCTACGCCACGCATGAGGATGCCGTGCGCCGCGCGCTCGCTGCCGTGCAGAAGGACAAGGTGATCAGCGGACGGCCGCAGGTGATCCGGATCGAGAAAAACTAGAGCATGACCTCGGACCCGGTGGGCCGCGCAGCGCGAAGTGTTGAGCGGTTTTCCGAAAAGATCATGCTCAAACAATGAGGGTGGTTCGTCGAACGAACCGTGGGCGTTGAGAGTTGATGTGGGCAGAGACTTCTGTCCAGAACCGTTTTGAAGGAGTTAGCCGATGTCGACCCATATCTCAGTCCCGCCGCAAGCGTTGCTCGAGCGCATTCTCACGCTGGAGATCGTGCGCGTGACCGAGCGGGCGGCGGTGTCGTCGGCGCGGCTGCGCGGGCACGGCAACGAGAAGGCGGCCGACCAGGCTGCGGTGGATGCGATGCGCCGCGAGCTCAACAAGCTCCCGATCGAGGGCACCATCGTGATCGGCGAGGGCGAGCGCGACGAGGCGCCGATGCTCTTCATCGGCGAGAAGGTTGGCCTGAACGCGGGCCCGCAGGTCGACATCGCGGTCGATCCGCTCGAAGGCACCACGCTGTGCGCCAAGAACATGCCGGGCTCGATCGCCACCATGGCGATGGCCGACGGCGGCACGCTGCTGCACGCGCCCGACGTCTACATGCAGAAGCTCGCGATCGGCCCGGGTTACGACAAGGGCGTCGTCGATCTCGATGCGACACCGGCCGACAACGTCCGCCGTCTCGCCAAGGCCAAGGGTGTCCAGCCCGAAGGCATTACGGTTCTCGTGCTCGATCGTCCGCGCCATGCCAGCATCATCGAGAGCGTGCGCTCGACCGGCGCCGCCGTGCGCCTGATCACCGACGGCGACGTTGCCGGCGTGATCCATTGCGCCGACCCTGACAATACCGGCGTCGACATGTATCTCGGCACCGGCGGCGCGCCGGAAGGCGTGCTCGCGGCGGTGGCGCTGCGCTGCATCGGCGGCCAGATGCAGTGCCGCCTCATTCTCGATTCCGCCGAGAAGATCGAACGCGCCGCCAAGATGGGCGTCAACGATCCCAAGATGATCTACGGCATCGAGGACATGGCGCGCGGCGACTGCCTGTTCGCGGCCACCGGCGTCACCACGGGCTCGCTGCTCTCGGGCGTCAAATTCCGCAAGGACGGCGTGATCGAGACAGAGACGGTGGTGATGCGCTCCGTTACCGGCACCGTGCGCTACATCAAGGCCGAGCACCGCGAGCTGGCCAAGTTCCACCTGGACTGAGCAAGGCAATAACAGCATCCGTCATTCCGGGCCTGCGCCTGACGGCGCATCCCGGAATGACCAAGAACAAACAACGCCAGGAAGCGCACATGACCAATCTCTCCGCCGTGAAAGCCCTGGTCTTCGACGTGTTCGGGACGGTCGTGGACTGGCGTACGAGTCTCATCACCGACTTCATGTGGTGGAGCAAGCAGCGCGGGATCAGCGCTGATTGGACCGCGCTCGTCGACGGCTGGCGCGGGATGTACATGGCTTCCATGGACGAGGTGCGCAAACATCCCGAGCGCGGCTATGTCATGCTGGATGACCTGCACCGCCGCTCGCTGGAAAAGCTGGTCGATCAATTCGCGATCAAGGGCCTGACCGAAGCCGACCTCGACTACCTCACCAAGGGCTGGCACCGCCTGCATCCCTGGCCGGACAGCGTCGCCGGCCTCACGCGGCTGAAATCGAAATTCGTGATCTCGCCGCTGTCGAACGGCAACGTCGCGCTGCTCACCAACATGGCGAAGTTCGCCGGCCTGCCGTGGGATCTCATCATGTCGGCCGAGCTGTTCGAGCATTACAAGCCCGACCCCGAGACCTATCTCGGCGCAGCAAAGCTGCTTTGCCTCAAGCCGGAAGAGGTGATGATGGTCGCCGCCCACAACGGCGATCTCGCGGCCGCACAGAAAAACGGACTCAAGACCGCGTTCGTGGCGCGGCCGACGGAATATGGCCCGCTTCAGAAGGTCGACTTCGAAGCGACCGGCAATTGGGACATCGTCGCGAAGGATTTTGGCGGGATCGCCGACAGGCTCGGGTGCTAGGCTACATTTCGCAAAGGCGGGGAAGCGATGAGCAAGCCAGTCCCCGAGCGGTATCGACATCTGCGAACCTTCGCATTCGGCGACAGCCCCGTGCTGGCGGACGAATTGGTCGAGCTCGTCATCAAGGGCATCAAGACCGCGACATGCAGCACCGAAGACGAGCCGAACACCTCCACGCCCGGCGAGCGCTGGGTCGTGCTCGACGGGCGGGCGGAGCCGCGCTGCGTCATCGAAACCACCGAGGTGACGTATCGGCGCTTCAATGAGGTCGACGCAGCCTTTGCGCATGACGAGGGGGAAGGCGACCGGAGCCTGGCCTATTGGCGCCGCGCCCATCAATCCTATTTCGGCAGGCTCGGACGATATAGCGGCGACATGATGCTGATGTGCGAGCGCTTTCACCTGATCGAAGTCTTCAGAGGTGGACCCGGCGAGGAGTCTTAGCTTCGGCTTAATCGTCAGGCAGACAGAACGTCGCAATCGCAAGATCGATCCGGCGGTCCAGCACGCGGCGATTGAGCTTGAAGCCGGTGTCGGTCAGCAGCCTGAAATGATCGTGGCCGAACACCATGCCGAACAGCATTTCGGCAACGAGGCGGAGCGGCACGCCTTCGAAACGGGGCTCGAGGCGGACCTTCTCAAGTAGGTCGACGATATGCTCCGTGCCGCTCTCCATGATGACCTCGGCAAACATGCGACCCAGCGCAGGCGAGGCCTGGCGTTCACCGATGATCAGGCGCTGCAGCGCGATCTCGCTCGGCGACAAGGCCACGTCTGCAGCCTCCCGAAGCATGTTTCGAAGTCGGGTCACCGGTGATCCTTCGGAAGGCGCGTCCGTGAACTGGTCTTTGGGCAGGCTGCCCAGCAGCATGGCGCGGAAGAGGTCGGTCTTGCTTTCGAACAATTTGTAGAGGGTCTTCTTCGACATGCCTGCGGCGCCGGCGATGTCGTCCATGGTCGTCGCGGCGAAGCCTTTGCTGGTGAAGGTGTCCTTCGCCGCCGCCAGCAATTGCGTCATCCGCGCGTCCGGGGCGGGAATCTTGATGGCAGGCCTGGTGTGCTCCGAAGACGGGGTCATGCGCTTTTGACTGCTGGATTCTCTCGCCATGGGAACATCCGCCGCGTGCTGCTTCACGACTGTTTGAACGCAGTTTCATACGCAGCCTAGCACTTGACTTTGGAGAAGGAAACTACCAAGTTTCCTTATGGAAACCGAAGAGTTTCCAAATATTTCCGCGCGTCCCTCATCGAGGGCCCGCACCTCACCATGGATCGTCATCATGCGTCCTCCGATCGCCCTGGCCGTTCCGTTGATTGCCCTGCTGCTTGCAGCTTGCGGGGACCAGAGCCAGCAGGCCGGACCGCCACAGGTGGTGCCGGAGGTCGGCATCGTGACCTTGAAGCCGCAGGAGGCGAAGGTTTCGACCGTCCTGCCGGGGCGGGTCGTCGCCTACCAGGTCTCCGAAGTCCGGCCGCAGGTCACCGGCATCCTGCTCAAGCGCGACTTCGTGGAAGGCGCCGAAGTCAAGGAAGGCGATCTGCTCTACGAAATCGACCCCGTTCAGTACAAGGCGGCGCTGGCAAGTGCGGAGGCTGCGGTGCAGCGGTCGGAGGCGACGCTCGTCAGCGTGCGCCTGAAGGCCGCGCGCAAGACCCAGTTGCTCCAGACCAACGCGGCGAGCCAGCAGGACGTCGACGATGCGGTCGCAGCCTACAAGCAGGGCGAGGCTGACCTGAAAGCCGCCCAGGCCAACCGCGACACCGCGGCGATCTCGCTCGATCGCACCAAGGTGACCGCCTCGATCTCGGGCCGGATCGGTAAGTCGAGCATCACGCCCGGCGCACTCGTCACCGCGAGCCAGGCCACCGCGATGACGACGATCCAGCAGCTCGATCCCGTCTATGTCGATCTCGACCAGTCGACCTCCGAGATGGAGCGCCTGCGCAATCAGATCGCGAGCGGAAAGCTTAAGCGACCCGCCGAGGGCGTGCAGGTCGAACTTCTCATGGAAAACGGCAAGGCCTACGGCCACAAGGGCAAGTACGGTTTCACTGACGCCAGCGTCAACGAGAGCACCGGGTCGGTCTCCTCGCGCGCGATCTTCGCCAATCCCGAGCGAGCGCTGCTGCCCGGCATGTATGTACGTGCACGCGTCGTCGCCGGTGTCGATGCGAACGCGATCCTGGTGCCGCAGCGCGCGGTCTCGCGCAATCCGCTTGGGCAGGCGGTGGCGATGTTCGTCGACAAGGACGGCAAGGTGGAGCAGCGGACGCTGGATCTGGGCGAGGAGGTCGACGGCAACTGGCTGGTGCGATCGGGCGCCAGAGCGGGGGATCGCCTCGTCGTCGACGGCACGCAGAAGGCCCGTCCCGGCGCGCCGGTCAAGACCGTCGAAGTCGTGGTCGATCCGGCAACCGGCCTCACGGTGAGCCCGACCCGGCAGGCCGACGCGCGGCCGGCGGCCACGACAACGGAGCGGTAATCGCCATGTCGCATTTCTTCATCAAGCGGCCGATCTTCGCCTGGGTCATCGCGATCCTGATCATGCTGGGCGGTGTGCTCGCGGTCATGCGCCTGCCGATTGCACAGTACCCGCAGATCGCGCCGACTGTCGTCACGATCACGGCGACCTATCCCGGCGCCAATGCCCAGACTGCCGAGAACTCGGTGACCAAGGTCATCGAGCAGAACATGACCGGTCTCGACTATCTCCAATACATGTCGTCGTCGAGCACCTCGACCGGCGTCGTGCAGATCTCGCTGACCTTCACCAACGAGGCCGATGCCGACATCGCTCAGGTGCAGGTTCAGAACAAGCTCCAGCTCGCAACCCCGTTGCTGCCACAGGTCGTGCAGCAGCAGGGCATCAAGGTCGTGAAGTCGTCGGCCAGCTTCCTGATGGTGCTCGGATTCGTCTCCGAGGACGGCCGGTTGGCGGCCAGCGACATCGCCGACTACGTGTCGTCCTCGGTCAACGATCCCATCAGCCGGGTCGCCGGCGTCGGCCAGGTCACGTTGTTCGGCGCCGAATACGCCATGCGCATCTGGCTCGATCCCAACAAGCTCGCCAAATACAATCTCATGCCCGGCGACGTGATCGCGGCGATCCAGACCCAGAATACCCAGGTGACGGCTGGCCAGCTCGGCGGCCTTCCGTCGATCGGCGGTCAGCAGCTCAATGCCACCATCACCTCGCAGAGCCGCCTCCAGACTGTGGAACAGTTCAAGGACATCATCCTGCGCACGGCGTCGTCGGGCCAGGTGGTGCGCGTCGGCGACGTCGCGCGTGTCGAGCTCGGATCGAAATCCTACGATTCCGCGGCGCGCTACAACGGCAAGCCCGCCGCCGGCATGGGCATCAGTCTTGCGACCGGTGCCAACGCGGTCGCGACCTCGGAAGCGGTGAAGGCGCGCGTCGCCCAGCTCAGTGCCACCATGCCGGAGGGGCTTCGCGTCGTCTATCCCTACGACACCACGCCCTTCGTCAAGCTGTCGATCGAGAAGGTGGTGCACACGCTGTTCGAGGCGATCATCCTCGTCTTCGTTGTGATGTTCGTGTTTCTTCAGAGCTGGCGCGCCACCATCATTCCGACCATCGCCGTGCCCGTGGTGCTGCTCGGCACGTTCGGCGTGCTCTCGCTGGCGGGCTATTCGATCAACACGCTGACGATGTTCGCGATGGTGCTGGCGATCGGCCTGTTGGTCGACGATGCCATCGTCGTGGTCGAGAACGTCGAGCGCGTGATGGCCGAGGAGAAGCTCGGTCCGCGCGAGGCGACCGAGAAGTCGATGCGCGAGATTACCGGCGCCCTGATCGGCATCGGTGTCGTATTGTCGGCTGTGTTCATCCCCATGGCGTTCTTCAACGGCTCGGTCGGAATCATCTATCGGCAGTTCGCGCTCACCATCGTCACGGCGATGCTGCTGTCCGTGCTGGTGGCGCTGGTGCTGACGCCGGCGCTGTGCGTCACGATCCTGAAGCCGCCGCAACACGGCGCGCCGCGCGGCTTCTTCGGCCTGTTCAATCGCAGTTTCGACCGCATGGCCGACGGCTATCAGCGCACGGCCGGCGGCGCGATCAAGCGCGTCGCCGGCGTCATGATCGCCTTCGTGGCGATCGTTGCCGGCATGGTCGTCCTGTTCCAGCGGCTGCCGAGCTCGTTCCTGCCCGAGGAGGACCAGGGTACGATCATGACCCTGATCCAGCTTCCGGTCGGCGCTACCTCGGCGCGCACGCTCGACGTCATCAAGCAGGTCGAGCGTCAATACCTGGACAACGAGAAGGATGCGGTCGAAGGCGTGTTTGCAGTCAACGGCTTCAGCTTCGCGGGGCAGGGGCAGAACGTTGGCCTCGCCTTCGTCAGCCTGAAGCCGTTCGACGAGCGCAAGCATCCGGGGACTTCTGCGCAGGCCGTGGCCGGCCGCGCCATGGGCGCGTTCGCGAAGATCCGTGACGCCATGGTGTTCGCAGTGTTGCCGCCGTCCATTCCGGGCTTCGGCAATTCCGGCGGCTTCGATCTCTATCTCCAGGACACCGGCGGGAACGGTCACGAGGCCCTGATCCAGGTGCGCAACCAGTTGCTCGGCCAGCTCGCGACGGACAAGCGCGTGGCACAGGCGCGGCCGAACGGCCAGGACGATACGCCGCAATTCAACCTCGACGTCGACCAGGCAAAGGCCACCGCGCTCGGTGTGAATCTCAGCGATCTCAACACCACGCTGTCGGCGGCCTGGGGCGGCGCTTATGTCAACGACTTCATCGACCGTGGCCGCGTCAAGCAGGTCTATGTGCAAAGCGATGCGCCGTTCCGGATGGACACCAGCGACATCGGCCGCTGGTACGTCCGCAACACCGCGGGCTCGATGGTGCCGTTCTCGGCGCTGGCCACCAATCGCTGGAGTTTTGGCTCGCCGCGCTTGGAGCGCTACAACGGCGTTGCCGCCGTCGAGCTTCAAGGCCAGGCGGGGCCGGGCATCAGCTCGGGCGTCGCCATGCAGGCGGTGGAGGAGCAGATGGCCAAGCTGCCGAAGGGCTACGGCCACGAATGGACCGGCCTGTCGTTTCAGGAGCGGCTCACCGGCAGCCAGACGCTCTACCTCTATTCGATCTCGCTGCTGATCGTCTTTCTCAGTCTCGCGGCGCTCTACGAGAGCTGGTCGGTTCCGTTCGCGGTGATGCTGACGGTGCCGATCGGTGTGCTGGGCGCGCTGCTCGCTGCCACGCTGTTCGGCCAGGCCAACGACGTCTATTTCCAGGTCGGTCTGCTCACCACGATCGGTCTCGCCTCGAAGAACGCGATCCTGATCGTCGAATTCGCGCTGGAGCAGATCGCGGCCGGCCGCGGCCTCGTCGAGGCCACGCTGCACGCGGCGCGGCAGCGCCTGCGCCCCATCCTGATGACCTCGCTCGCGTTCATTCTCGGCGTGCTGCCGCTGGCGGTCGCGACCGGTGCGGGCTCCGCCAGCCAGAATGCCGTCGGAATTGGCGTTGCCGGCGGCATGATCGCGGCAACGGTCCTCGGCATCTTCTTCGTCCCCGCGCTGTTGGTGCTCGTTCGGCGGATGTTTCCCTGCGCCGAAGCCGAGACGGCCAAGGCCGTTGCCCTCGCGGAGCCCGCGGAATGACTGCATCGCAGCTCCAGGCGGCTCGCGCCGCCCGGAGCTGATCTGGCTGGTCTACAACGTCATCTTCATCGGCTCCGGATAGTAGCGGAAGCCGTCGCCTGCCTTGGCGACGTGGCCGTAGCCCGGCCAGGCGAAGTGATAGGACATCACCGGGATCTTGTTCGCCGCAAGCATCGTCAGGAGCTTGACGCGTGACTCGGCCGCCTGCTTGGGATCGCTGTCGTAGGAGAACTCCATCCGCGGCCGCTCCAGCAGCAGCACCGAATGGTGCGAGAGGTCGCCGAGGAAGGCGAAGGATTTGCCCGCCGACGAGACCGTGAAGATGGTGTGACCGACGGTGTGACCCGGCGCGGCGATGGCCTGCACGCCCGGAAGGAACTCCTGACCGTCCTTGAAGAACACGATGCGGTCGCGGACCGGCAGCAGGTTCTTCCGGGCGTGGACGACGAAGTCCTTCGCGGCGCTGCCGAGCTTGCCTTCGTCGGTCCAGAAGTCGAAATCGGTCTGGGAGATGTAGACCTGCGCGTTCGGAAACAGCGGCTTGCCGCCTTCGTCCACGATGCCGCCGATATGGTCGATATGGGCATGCGAGCAGACCACGGCGTCGATGTCACCCGGCTTGATGCCGGCCTCGGTCATGCTCTTCTGTTGTCGCCCGGTGCTTGCGCCGAACATTTTCGAGCTGCCCATGCCGGTATCGAACAGGATGAGCTTGTCGCCGGTGTTCACGATCGGAGAATTCTGTTCGAGCACGACGTTGTCCGGCGACAGGAAATTGTCGGCCAGCATCTTCTTGACCTCTTCCTTGGGAACGCCCGTGAACGTCCCGGAGGGATCACCCAGCGGCAACGGCCCGTCGGACACGACGGTCACCTCGGCATCGCCGAGAACGAAGCGATGCCAGTAGGGCGTCTGGGTGCCGAGCTTGGGAGCCCGCGCCAGCGCGCTGCTGCCGAGCATGGCGCTGGCACCAAGACCCGCCCCGAGTGCGAGCAGGGACCGGCGAGAGACATCGATTGTCATGCATTTCCTCCGCTTTGTCTTTTATCTTGCGCAATTGTATGCGCATCGCGGCCGGCCGTCGGTCATGGGGCCGAGGTCGGCAGGTTCCATGCTGCGCTGGTTACGTCTAGCTAGCAAGTAGAATTGGTTCGCAGATATGCGACCGCGGAATTGCGCTCTACGCAATTCTCAGCGCGACGTCATTGCCTTCCGTCTCGGCAAAGCCCGCCTGCAAGACCTCTTCGCGCTTATGGCGCAGATGTGCGCGCAGGATATGGGAGAGGCCGACGCCGTCGCGGCGCTGGAGTGCGTTCAGGATCGCCTCATGCTCCCTGACCGCGAGCGCCCAGCGCTGTGGCGTCATCGGCGTGACGTAGCGCGCGCGCCGGATGCGCGCGGTCACGGAGGTGTACAGCCCCGCGAGCACGGGGTTTCCGGCGGCGTTGACGATGGCTTCGTGAATGGCGCGGTTGCCGCGATAGTATTGGATCAGATCATTCTCGCGATAATGCTGCACCATGTCCGCATGCGTGGCGGCGATCGCATCGATCTCCGCGTCGGTGATGCGCTCGCAGGCGAGCTCGCCGGCAAGAGCCTCCAGACCCTGGCAGACCTCGAACAGATCGCGCATGTCCTTGTCGGTCAGCTTCGCCGCGCGCGAGCCGCGGTGCGGCAGCAGCTGCACGAGTCCTTCGGCAGCGAGCACCTTGAGCGCTTCACGCAGCGGCGTGCGCGAGATCTCGAGCCGCTCGCACAGCTCGCGCTCGGGAATCCGCGCGCCTGGCGGAATCTCGCCGTCGAGCAGGATGGCGCGGATGCGTCCGACGACGTCTTCATGAAGCATGGCACCAGCGCTCACTTTGAATGCAAAAACACAGAAATCGATCGAAATCTGCAAGTTCCAGCTTGCTTATGGCAGATTTTGCATTCAAAAATGCAAAAAGACAAGAGGACATGAGGAAATGGACCTGGCTGCGGAGGCGGACGACCTCGTTTTTGAATGCAAGGACGGCATCGGGCGGATCACCTTCAACCGCCCGCAGGCCCGTAACGCCTTCACCTTCGCCATGTATGAGCGGCTGGCCGCGATCTGCGAGCAGGCCAACGGCGACCATTCGATCAAGGTGCTGGTGCTGCGCGGGGCAGGCGACAAGGCGTTCGCCGCGGGCACCGACATCAATCAGTTCCGCGAATTCAAGGCGCCGCAGGATGCCATCGATTACGAGAACCGCATCGATCGGGTGCTGACGACGCTGGAAGAGTGTCGGGTGCCGACGATCGCAGCGATCAACGGGTTCTGCACCGGAGGCGGGGCGGGCATCGCCGCGGCCTGTGACCTGCGCATCGGCACGAGGAGCGCCAAGATCGGCTTTCCCATCGCGAGGACGCTCGGCAATTGCCTGTCGATGTCCAATGTCGGCCGCCTCACGGCGCTCATTGGGGCTGCGCGCGTCAAGGATCTGATCTTCACCGCGCGTCTGGTCGATGCCACGGAAGCCGCCAGCGTCGGGCTGCTCGGCGAGGTGGTCGAGGACATTGCCGCGCTGGAGAAGCGCGCCGATGAGGTCGCCCGGCTGCTCGCCAGCCATGCGCCGCTGACGCTGAATGCGACCAAGCAGGCCGTCGCCCGCCTGCAACGGCGCCCCACGGGAGACGAGGGCGAAGACCTCATCCTGCTGTGCTACACGAGCCAGGATTTTCGTGAAGGGCTCGATGCTTTCCTCAACAAGCGCGCGCCGCAATGGCGCGGCCAATAGGACGCCCCGATGCCAAGTTCGCAATCCGCCTCCCGCCGTTCGGGACCGCTCGCCGGTCTCAAGGTCGTCGATCTCACCCATGTCATGGCCGGGCCGACCTGCACCCTGATGCTTGCCGACATGGGCGCCGACGTCATCAAGATCGAGAAATGGCCGAACGGCGACGACACCCGCCATTCGGTGCCGCCGAAGATCGGCGATGAAGCCGCCTCCTTCCTCATGATGAACCGCAACAAGCGCGGCGTCGTGCTGGACCTGAAGACCGACGGCGGCAAGGAAGTGCTGCGGCGCTTGATCGCGAGCGCCGACGTGCTGGTCGAGAACTTTGCGCCCGGCGCGATGGAGCGTCTCGGCTTCGGCTACGAGGCGCTGCATGCCGAATTCCCGTCGCTGATCTATTGCTCGCTGTCCGGCTTCGGCCGCACCGGCCCCTACAAGCACCGCCGCGGTTTCGATCTGGTCGCGCAGGCCATGAGCGGCATCATGAGCTTCACCGGCGAGCGTCCCGACGGCCCGCCCGTCAAATGCGGTCCGCCGCTCTCCGACATCACCGCCGGTCTGCTGGCGAGCATGGGCATCCTCGCGGCCTATACCCATCGTCTCAAGACCGGAGAAGGGCAGTGGGTCGAGACCTCGCTCTACGAGGCTGCACTGGTGCAGACCTATTGGCAGTCGACCATTGCGCTCGCCGCCGGCACCGCGCCCCGCGCGATGGGGTCGGCGCATCCGCTCAACGCGCCATACCAGGCCTTCGAAGCCTCGGACGGCTGGCTGGTCGTCGGCGGCGCCAACAAGAAGCACTGGCTGCTGATGCTGGAAGCGCTCGGCGCCAGCGAGCTCGCCGCCGATCCGCGCTTCGTCAACGGCGCCGACCGCATGGCCAATCTGAAGGAGCTCGAAGCGGTCCTGAGCGAACGCTTCCGCACCAAATCGCGCGCACACTGGCTCGCGGCACTGGACGAGAAGGGCGTGCCGTGCGGACCTGTGCACGACATGCTGGAGGCCCTCGGCGATCCCCAGACACTGGCGCGAGAGATGGTGGTCGAGGTCGAGCACTCCACGCTCGGCCCCGTCAAGACGATCGGCCTTCCCATCAAGTTTTCGGAGACCCCAGGCAAAGTGCGATCGGGCGCTCCGGTCTATGGTGAGCACACGGACGAGGTGCTGGCCGAGCACGGGTTCGACCAGTCACGAATCGAAGCGCTCGAAAAAGAAGGCGCGATCGTGCGGGCATCAGGCAGACGCGCGGAACGCGTCGCCTGAGCCGAAGGCAAGAACAACGATAAGAATACAAAGAATGCAGGTGGAGGAAATCATGGGTCGGACGTCAACACTTCTGCTTTCCGCAGCGTTAAGCGTGCTAGCCGGCGCGGCTCCGGCGCTCAGCGCCTGGCAACCGCAAAAGCCGATCGAGTTCGTGGCCACGGCCGGGCCCGGCGGAGGCACCGACAATCTCGCCCGCGCGGTGCAGAACATCATCACCAAGCACAAGCTGACGGAGCAGCCGATCGTCGTCGTCAACAAGGGCGGCGGTAGCGGCGCGGAAGGCTATGTCTACGGCAAGGCCTCCGCCGGCGATCCCCACAAGGTGATCTTCGGCACCTCGAACGCCTGGCAGCAGCCGCTCGTCTCCAAGGTCGCCTTTAACTACACCGATCTCACCCCGATCGCGGCGATGGCGCAGGACGAGTTCCTGCTGTGGGTCAAGCAGGACTCGCCGTACAAGACGGCGGGCGATTATCTGAAAGCCGCTGCCGCGGGCGAGTTCAAGATGGGCGGCGCGCAATCGAAGGACACCGACGAGGTCCTGACCCGCATGATCGAGAAGGCCGGCAAGGTCAAGCTGACCTATATCCCGTTCAAGAGCGGCGCCGAGACCGCCGTGCAACTCGCGGGCGGGCATCTCGATTCCCACGTCAACAATCCCAGCGAGAGTCTTGGGCAATGGCGGGGCGGCACGCAGCGGCCGCTCTGTGTCTTCAGTCCGAAGCGACTGCCGCAGGGGCCAAAGGTCACCGCGAGCGAAGGCTGGAGCGACGTTCCGACCTGCATCGAGCAGGGGCTCGACATCAAGCAATATGAGCAGCCGCGCACCGTGTGGCTGCCGGGCAAGGTCACGCCGGACCAGGCGGCATTCTATGTCGACCTGATGAAGAAGGTGCAGGCCACGCCCGAGTGGAAGGACTATATCGAGAAGACCTCCCAGGTCGACACCTTCCTGACCGGCGCCGAGCTCGACAAGTTCATCAAGGAGGACCTCGAGCACATCAGGCAGGTCGCAGGCGAGCAGGGCTGGCTCGTCAAGTGAGGCGGGGCGGTAGCGTAGGCGGTGGCCGATTGGACAGGACCGCGCCACAAACTCCGCTGTCGTCCCTGCCGAGTGCGGGGAAGCGGTGTGTGTCATGATCGGCCACGTTATTACGGGTCTTGAGTGGAGCCCTCCATGATCTCCCGCCGCGCGCTTGAGTTGGCCACCGCCATCCTCACCGGCAGCTTCGGTGTCGCCGTCATTGTCTCCAGCCTGGACAACGGCATCGGCTGGTCGAGCGCAGGTGTAGAGGCCGGCACGTTTCCGTTCCTGACGGGGATCATCGTGGTGGTCGGGAGCCTTTACAACCTGGTGCGTGGCGCGCTGCCGGCCGCCACATTGGCCAACGTCCCCATCGCCATCACGTCCATCGAGCTGCGCCGGCTGGCCGGTCTGTTCGTGCCGGCTGCGATCTTCGTGGCGGCGATTCCGCTGGCCGGGATGTACGTCGCTTCCGCGCTCTACATCTTCACGGTGCTGGCCATCCCGCGTCACCAATCCGTGCCGCGTGCGCTCGCCATGGCGGGGGCAACGGCGCTTGCGCTCTATGTCGTGTTCGAGCGCATGTTCCAGGTCAGTCTGCCGCACGGTGCGCTTGCCGCCGCGTTCGGGTTCTGACGGAGAGGTCGATGGATAATCTCTCAGAGCTCCTCCACGGCTTCACCATCGCGGTCACCGTCCCGCATCTGCTGCTGATGGTGGTCGGTGTGCTGCTCGGCATTCTCGTCGGCGTGCTGCCGGGACTGGGCGCGCCGAACGGGGTATCGCTGCTGTTGCCGCTCACCTTCGGCATGCAGCCGGTGTCGGCGATCATCCTGCTCTCCAGCATGTATTGGGGCGCGCTGTTCGGCGGCTCCGTGACCTCGATCCTGTTCAACATTCCGGGCGAACCGTCGTCGGTCGCGACCACCTTCGACGGTTACCCCATGGCGCGCGACGGCCGGCCGACCACGGCGCTCGCGACCGCCTTCGGCTCGGCGGCGATCGGCGCGCTGATCGGCGTCATCCTGATCACGTTCCTCGCATCCTGGGTGGCGCAGGTTGCGCTCGCCTTCGGGCCGGCCGAGTATTTTGCGGTCTATTTCCTCGCCTTCGCCAGCTTCGTCGGCATGGGAGGCTCGGCGCCGATCAAGACCGTCGTGGCGCTGGCGATCGGCTTTGCCATCGCGGCCATCGGCATCGACACGGTGTCCGGCAGCGTGCGCCTGACCATGGGCGTCGATGAGCTGGTCAAGGGCGTGAGCTTCGTCGTCGCCGTGATGGGTCTGTTCGGCATCGGCGAGCTGCTGGTCGCCGTCGAGGAGGAATTTCATGCCCGCGCGGTCTCCTCGAAGATCGATTGGCGCGAGGTGTTTCGCGCCGTTGGCCGCCTGCCGTGGCACGGCCTTGCCTTGCTGCGCAGCGCCGCGATCGGCTGCTGGATGGGGATCACGCCGGGCGGCCCGACCGCGGCCTCCTTCATGAGCTATGGCATCGCCCGCCGCTTCTCGCGCCGTGGCCAATATTTCGGCACCGGCGAGGTTGAAGGCATCATCTCGCCCGAGACGGCCGACCACGCAGCCGGCACCAGCGCGCTGTTGCCGATGCTGTCGCTCGGCATTCCCGGCTCGGCCACCGCGGCGGTCATGATGGGCGGGCTGATGATCTGGGGTCTCAATCCCGGGCCGATGCTGTTCGTCGACCAGAAGGATTTCGTCTGGGGCCTGATCGCCTCGATGTATGTCGGCAACATCGTCGCCGTCGTGCTGGTGCTGCTCACCGTGCCGGTTTTCGCCGCCTTGATGCGCATTCCCTTCGTGGTGATCGCGCCACTGATCGTGATCATCTGCGTCGTCGGCGCCTATTCGGTGTCGAACTCCTATCTCGACGTCATCATGATGCTCGGTTTCGGTGTCGTCGGTTATCTCTTCAAGAAGCTGTTCTATCCGCTGGCGCCGCTCGTGCTCGCAATCGTCATCGGCGACAAGGCCGAGGATGCGTTCCGGCAGTCGATGCTGATCTCGAAGGGATCCCTGGGGATCTTCTTTGCGAACAAGCTGGTGACATGCCTGATCGTCGCCGGCATCGCGCTGTTGCTGCTTCCGCTCGTGCTGCAGCTTGCGCGGCTCTGGCGTAAGCCGGCATCTCCCGCGGCTGACCCGACCACCCAGGAAAAGGTGATCATATGACCGCAAAGCCGCTCATTGCATTGGCAATGGGAGATCCCGCCGGCATCAGTCCGGAGCTGACGGCGAAGCTGGTGGTGCGGGACGACATCCGCGCGAGCTGCCGGCTCGTCGTCATCGGTGACCGCCGCATCTTCGACGAGGGTGCGCGTGTCGCCGGCGTCAAGGCGGACTTGACGATGGTGGAGCAAGGAGCCGACCCGCGCGCAGCTCAGGGCGATGCGCTGTTTCTCGATCTCCGTCACCTTGATCCCAGAGAGGTCGAGCCAAGAACCGCGACGCTTGCCGGTGGCAGGTTCGCACTGGCGAACTATCGGCGTGCGCTCGAGCTTGGCCGCGACGGTCGCGTCGATGCCGTCTGCTTTACGCCCTTCAACAAGCAGGCGATGCGGCTCGCCCGCGCCGAATATGACGACGAGATCGCGTTTTCGGCCGAGGTGGTCGGCCTCAAGACCGCCGCGAGCGAGTTCAACGTGCTGGACCGGCTCTGGAACGCACGCGTCACCTCTCATATCCCGCTCAGGGACGTCGCCGCGAAGCTGTCCAGCGAACGCATCCACCGTGCGCTGACGCTGACCGATGCCTGCATGCGCAATGCCGGCTTCGCACGCCCCCGCATCGCGGTTGCCGGGCTCAATCCGCATGCCGGCGATGGCGGAAATTTCGGCCGCGAGGAAATCGACATCATTGCGCCCGGTGTGACGGCAGGCCAGCGCGAGGGCATCGCCGCAGAGGGACCGTTTCCCGCCGACACCGTGTTCCTGCGGGCCAAGGCCGGCGCCTTCGATGCGGTGCTGACGATGTATCACGACCAGGGCCAGATCGCGATGAAGCTGATGGGCTTCGATCGCGGCGTGACCTTGCTCGGCGGCTTTCCGTTCCCGATCTGCACGCCCGCGCACGGCACCGCCTACGACATCGCAGGGCAGGGCGTCGCATCGATCGGCGCGAGCCGTGCCGCGCTGCTGCTGGCGGCGGAGATGGCGACTGCCACAAAACGTCCTCGGTGAACCGACGGTGACTTTCGCCCGACGACTCTAGAGGCTCGCGAGCCATGTTGCGAGCGCATAGGCCCGTCACGATCCTGAGCCTATTCTGAATCTCCGGGATCAGTGGCCGCTCAGCACCAGTGTCTTGACCGGCAGCAGCAGGGCTTGAATGCGCAACAGAAGGGCATGCACGAGCCCCGTCGCATCGACCACATGCAAGGCAAATCCCTTGAGTGCGCCGGTCTTGGGGTCCGCAATCGCATCATGGTTGCTCGTATAGGCGTTGACCATGCAGGCCGATCCTGGCGTGACGCCCTCGAGCCCGCCCTTATAGAGCGGCTCCAGAAATGCCAGGATCGTGCCGGGCTGCCGCAGATTTTGCGGATCAATGAGCTGTTCGCCCGAGCGGAATTGTCCTGCGGCGATGTAGTCCTGCACGCCAGTGACCACGAGCGGAATGATGACCCACGGCTTCGAGATGCAAGTCGCCTCCGCAAGCATGCCAGGTCGTATGACCTGGGCTTCGATCTGGCCGAAGCCAGCCTGCAATGAGCGCCGGCCAGCGCCATCCGGAATCAAGACGCCAGCCGGCCGCATCATCTGATTGACGACATCGCCGGTACGCAGAAGGAATTGCTCCACGCGTCCATCGATGCCGGCTCGAATTGAGGTCTTGTCGAGGTCCACTTGCGCCTCTGCCATGGCCGCCTCGGCACTCGCCTTCTCGGCGGGCAGAAGCGTCGAGATTCGCAGGGTCGAAGCCTCCCTGGCGGCACTGGCGGCATCGACGCCCGCCTGCCGCTGATCGACGATGACCTGGAGTTTTTCGATGTCGCGCTGCGGCACGATTCCGGGATTGCGCCGCTGCAATTCGCTCTTGGTGTCGAGCTCGTCCCTCGCTTGCTGCCAGGCCGCCTTCGCTTCTCCGATTTGGGCGTCCGCCTTGACCACATCGGCCCGCGCGCTGATCAGTGAGGCATCGACCTCGGCGACCTTTCGTTTTGCCGTCTCGAGTGCCGCCTGCTGCTTGGCGCTGTCCAGCCGGAAGAGCACGTCGCCTTTCTTGACGGGCGCGCTGTAATCGACGTTGACCTCGGCGACGCGGCCGGCGACTTCGGGCAGGATCGGCACGGTGCGGAAGTAGAGCGTCGCCGAACTGGTCGAAGGATGATAGTAGAAGATCATGGTGATCAGCGCGATGGTCAGCATCAGGCAACTGGTGATGCCCCACCTCAGCTCGTACCAGACCGAGAAGAGCGTTATCTCCTTGCCGAACCGCTTACCCTGCCGATAGCGCCGATAGAGGTAGTCCGGGAGGATCGTCACGAGCGAGCAGAGCAGGAGTTCAAGCATGACCTTGAACTCCCTCGTGCGGCGCATTCTTGGTGCCGGAATTGCCGGACAGCTCGGCTTCGGTTGCCGGTTGCCGGGTCTGCGGCGCTGCATCGGCGATCCGCTCCACCGAGCCGGCGATGGTGCGCAGCGGCGTGGAGAAGTCCGGCAGATCGATCATCGCGAGAAGGAGGCCTGCGATCCAGAAGATGTGCATGTGTGTGAACAGCGAGATGAGTCCGAGCACGGCGACAAGCTCGAATTGCAGCTTCTGCGATTTGTGCGCCATCCGCTCCGGAAGGCTGTGCAGCTTCCAATAGAGCGTACCCACCCACAACACGACGGCAATGAGGAAAATGGCCATGACGACCATCAGGGCGTCCGAGCCGTCAGGTCCAGGCACGAAGAACGGCAGGTGATGGGGCGCTGCCGGATGCATTTGTTCGCTCAAGCTCGTTGCCCCGCAAGAAAAAGCTCGAGAGCCCACGGTAGGGCTCTTTCATTGCCGGGCATTGTTCCCCAACACAAGAGCGAGAGCAAGGATGTGTCGGGCTGCCGTTGTGGAGAGTGTGTGCTAGATCGCCGCGCCCGAAGGCATTTTTATCGAGACGGTCGTTGCAAGAACAAATGTGCCGCGATGGCGCCCTTGGCAGGTTGCTCCTGTTTTGCCCGACGTGTCCAAGAATTTTGGCGCGTGCAAAAACAACCAGGGAAGACAACCCCTTGGCTACTGTGCATGGGGTTGTTTTCGCGAATCTTGTTGAGAGCGGGCTACCCGTCCGATCTTGCGAGGCGCCTCAGGCACCGCAGATGATCACCCCGTACCAGCCGAGGCCCCGATAGGTCTCGTAACCCGGCGTTGCATGAAAGGCGACCAGCGAGCCGTTGCGGTCGTGATAGAAGCCGGAGCGCTGGCCGTTCAGCGAGATCGAGAGGCGTTCGCTGAGGATGCCCTGGCCGTCGGACGCTGCGATGACGCGCAGGTTGGAATCGACCAGCAGCACGCGGGCCCTGTCGCTGTCGCCGATGCGCACGCCCTGCACGATGGCACGGGCCTGCGGCTCCCAGTCGAAATGGATGGCGAGCACGCCGATCGGGGCGCCGTTGGCCTGGCCGCCGGCGCGGACGCTGGCGCAATAGGTCGCGACCTGCGCGTTGCCGAGCAGCGGCTGGTTCTCGACGTCGCCGGCGACGTAGTCGTCACCGGAGCGCAGGCTGTGCGCGTCGCGAAACCATTTTGTGTGGGCGATGTTCTGACCGACGACGCGAAAGCGGTCGGCACGGCCGTTGGCGATGACGTTGCCGTCGAGGTCGCAGAGCCAGAGGTCGAGATAAACGGTGTAGGCTCCGAGGATCACGCCGAGGCGCTGCGAGGCGTGCGAGACGGCCGCCGCACTGGGGGAGGCCGCGCAATCGACCACGGCGGAATCGGTCGCCCACCAGCGCACGTCGCAGGTGCGTTCATAGAGGTTGCGGTCGATCAGCTCGATCGCGTTCAGCGACAGGTCCATCATGCGCTCGCCGCGCGAACGCTGGCTCATGCGCTCGATCGAGGAGACGAGATCGCCGGTGCGCTTCGTCAGCTGGCTTTCGAGCTCGCGTGCGATGGTCTCGACCTGCTGTCCGACGCCGCGCACCTCCTGGGCCACCACCGCAAAGCCGGCGCCTTGCGCGCCGGCGCGCGAGCTCTCGATCAGCGCGTTCAGCGCCAGCATCTTCATCTGGTTGGTGATCTGCTGGATCGACTTGGTCTTGTCGACCGCGATCTGGTTGACCTCCGCGGTCAGGCGGTTGATCAGCGCGGAGATGTCGGAATCATCGTCGGCGGGTTCTGTGGCGATCGGCTTGGCTTTCAGACCCAGCGCAGCAGACATCGGGGACTTCCCTTGGCAATGAGGTTGATCTGCAACGAACCCGGAACTGACAAATTACAGATCGAATACGAGTCTTTTTCGAAGATTCCGCCTAACGCCTGCTTAATTTGCTGTTCGGCCGGGTGCCCAAATGATAGTCACTGAGCCCTGCCGGGCAGCCATCCACCGCTTTGTGGACCGCCGCCGTTGCAAAGCTCGGCGGATTCCCGGCCAATCGGCCAGTGACCGGACGCCCTGCGTGTTCGTCCGGGGTCCCGAGTTCCCAAAGATCGCTCTCGAATCATGACGCCGCCCGCCACCGCCTTGCCCGTCGAAGCGCCCCGAGCGTTCCTGGGTGTCGCGCGCTCGCTCACCGACAAGCTCTGGCTCGACCGGCTCGACGCGCGCGGGGCGGCCAAGGCGCTTGCCATCGTGCAACGGCACCAGCTCCCGGAGCTGCTGGCGCGCGTGCTGGCGGGCCGCGGCGTCGATATCGACGCTGTTGCCGACTTCCTCGATCCGACCATCCGCAAGCTTCTGCCGGACCCGTTCACGGTCACGGAGATGGAAGCGGCGGCCAAACGGATCGCGGATGCCGCGACAAAGGGGGAGAAGGTCGCGATCTTCGGCGACTACGACGTCGACGGCGCGACCTCTGCGGCGTTGCTGGCCTGGCACCTGCGCCATTGCGGACTCGATCCGCTGATCCACATTCCCGACCGCATCTTCGAGGGCTATGGCCCCAACGTCGACGCGGTGCGCGGGCTCGCGGCCAAGGGTGCGACGCTGCTCGTCACCGTCGATTGCGGTACCACCAGCATCGAGCCGCTGGCTGAAGCGAAACGGCTCGGCATGTCCGTGGTCGTGATCGACCACCACCAGGCCGGCACGGAGCTGCCGGAGGTCGATGCGCTGGTCAATCCGAACCGGCTCGACGATCTCTCCGGCCTTGGCCATCTCGCCGCCGTCGGCCTCGTGCTGGTTACGCTGGTGGCGGTCAATCGCGAGTTGCGCCAGCGCGGGTTCTGGAGCGCGGAGATGCCTGAGCCCGATCTGCTCGGCATGCTGCATCACGTCGCGCTCGGCACCGTTGCCGATGTTGCCCCGCTGGTTGGCCTCAACCGCGCCTTCGTTGCCAAGGGGCTGATCGCGATGCGGCGTCGCGACCATGTCGGCCATACCGCGCTGATGGACGTGGCACGACTCAACGGCCCGCCGGAGGCCTGGCATCTCGGCTTTATGCTGGGGCCGCGCATCAATGCCGGCGGCCGCATCGGCCGCGCCGATCTCGGCGTGCGGCTGCTGTTGGAGGGCGATAGCGTCGAGGCCGCGCGGATCGCGGCCGAGCTCGACCGTCTCAACAGCGAGCGCCGCGTCATCGAGCAGGCCGCCGAAGCCCAGGCCGAAGCCGAAGCGCTGGCCTCGATCGGGCTCGAGGACAAGCTCGGCGTCATCGTCACGGCGTCCGAAGGCTGGCATCCCGGCGTCGTCGGCCTCGTGGCCTCCCGGCTCAAGGAGAAGTTCTCGCGACCGGCTTTCGCCATTGCTCTCGAGCCTGGTGGCATCGGCACCGGCTCGGGGCGCTCGATCGCCGGCGTCGATCTCGGCAAGGCGGTGCGGCAGGCGGTGGCCGACGGGATTCTGCTCAAGGGCGGCGGCCACGCGATGGCCGCCGGCGTGACGCTGCGGAAAGAAAAGCTCGCCGAATTCCGCGCTTATCTCGAGAACGCGCTGGCGCAGGACGTCGCCGAGGCCCGCCACGTCAACGAGCTCTATATCGACGGCGCGGTCTCCGCACGCGCGGTGACGACCGAGCTTGCGGCGACGCTGAACCGCGCCGGTCCTTTCGGGAGCGGCAATCCGGAAGCCGTGCTGGCGCTGCCGGCGCACCAGCTGGTCTTTGCCGACGAAGTCGGGCAGGCGCATCTGCGTCTGCGTTTCAAGTCGGGCGACGGCGCCATCGTCAACGGCATCGCATTCCGCTCGGTCGGCCAGAAGCTCGGAAACGCGCTGCTCGCCAATCGCGGCCAGCAACTGCATGTCGCGGGCTCGCTCGCGGTCGATCGCTATCAGGGCACAGAACGCGTGCAGTTCCGCGTCATCGACGTCGCGCTACCGGACCAGGGGCCATCCGTGATTAGATAGCCGCTGCTTCAAACAACAAAAAAAGGGAGTGAAACATGGCAGGGCAGGTTGAGGGCAAGGTCGCGCTGGTGACGGGCGGGGCCTCAGGTATCGGTGAAGCCATCGTCGAGCTGTTCGCGCGCGAGGGCGCGACCGTCGTCATCACCGACATCGATGAGTTGCGCGGCCCCGAACTCGCCAAGCGCGTGACGAAAGCCGGCGGCAAGGCGATCTTCCTTGAGCAGGACGTCACCAGCGAGGAGCGCTGGATCGAGATCGTCACCGAAGTCGCCAAGCGCTACGGCCGGCTCGACATCATGGTCTCCAACGCCGGCATCGGCATTGCCGTGCCTTCGATCGTGGACATGACGCTTGCCGACTGGCGCAAGCAGAACGCGATCAACCTCGACGGCGTGTTTCTCTCGGTCAAGCATTGCCTGCCCCTGATGCGCAAGCATGGTGGCGGTTCGATCATCATGATGTCGTCGCTGGCGGGCCTGCGCGGTTCGCCCGGGTTGTCGGCCTATTCAGCGACCAAGGGCGGCGTGCGGTTGTTCGCCAAGTCGATCGCGATGGAATGCGCTGCGGCGGGCGACGGCATCCGCGTCAACTCGGTTCATCCCGGCATCATCGACACGCCGATCTGGGGCAAGATCCCGACGGGCGCGACCGGCGCCGGCCAGAACGCGCCGATCGATCCGGAGGAGCGTGCGAAGGTCGTCACGCCGCTCGGCCGCGCCGGCCAGGCGGCGGAGATCGCCTCCGGCGTGCTGTATCTGGCCTCCGATGCCTCGCGCTACCTCACCGGCAGCGAACTCGTCATCGACGGTGGCATGAACGCGGGCGGCGTGCTGCGGCGGGCCTGAGCCGCGCAGGGCAGGGCGGCACGCGCAGGGGCTGACGTGCAGGCGCAGCGCCTGTACAACGAGGGGCAGCTCTCGACCAACAGAGGTGTCCTTCGCCATGGCGCACAGCCTTCACGCTTCCTCACCCGCATCAGCGCCATTCCGGTCGAACCGGCCGGATCTCGCTACCGATGCGATCCGCACTGCACGCGAGGACCTCGCCGCCTGTTTCCGCATGGCGGCGCGCAATGGCTTTGAAGAAGGCATCTGCAACCACTTCTCGGCCGTCGTGCCCGGCCATGACGATCTGTTCCTCGTCAACCCCTACGGCTACGCCTTTCGCGAGCTGACCGCGTCCAGGCTCCTGATCTGCGACTTCCACGGCAACGTGCTCGACGGCGAGGGTGTGCCCGAGGCGACCGCCTTCTACATTCATGCCGAGATGCACAAGCGCCTGCCGCGCGCGAGAGTCGCCTTCCACACCCACATGCCCTATGCCACCGCGCTGTCGATGACCGAAGGCGAGCCCCTGATCTGGGCCGGCCAGACCGCGCTGAAGTTCTATGGCCGCACCGCCGTCGACCGCGACTACAACGGCCTCGCGCTGGACAACCAGGAAGGGGCGCGCATCGCGTCCGCCGTCGGCGATGCCGACATCATCTTCATGAAGCATCACGGCGTGATGGTGCTGGCACCGACCATCGCGGAGGCCTGGGACGATCTCTACTATCTCGAACGTGCCGCCGAGGTGCAGGTGTTGGCGATGTCGACGGGACGAAAGGTGCTGCCGGTCGATCCCGCCGTTGCGGCCGAAACCTACAGGCAGATGCGTGAGGGCGATAGCGAATCCGCACGGCTGCATCTCGCCGCGATCCGCAGGCAGCTCGATGCGGAGGAGCCGCAGTACCGGCATTGAGGTCGCCTACGACCCCTGTCGCAGCTTGGCCAGCACCTTCAACCCGCCATAGCCGTCCGCCGGCGTGATCCCGGCGCGCTGCTGAAAATCCTTGACCGCCTTCATGGTGTCGTTGCCGACGCGGCCATCGGTGCCGCCGGTGTCGAAGCCGGCCTTCGTCAGGCGCGTCTGCATTTCCTGCACCTCGGCGAGCGTCAGCGCGCGCTCGGAGCCGGGGAAGGGCTGAATGAAAGGCGGCGCGCCGAGGCAGCGGTCGCCGAGATGGCAGATCGCTAGCGCATAGTTCATCGAGGGATTGTAGCTCTTCACCGAGTAGAAGTTCGGTCCCAACAAGAAGGTCGGCCCGCCCGCGACCGGCGTCCACATCTGCGCGGAGGCGTTCGGCTGGGGAAACGGCTGGCCGTCGGCGCGGGTGACGCCGGCCGCCTGCCATGCCGCATAGGTTCGGCTGCCGCTGATGTTGCCGGCCGCGCGCACCTCATAGCCCCAATGCTCGCCGCGATGCCATTTGCCACGATTGACGAGATATTTGGCTGTCGAGCCCAGCGCATCGTCGGGCTTGCCGAATGGGGACACTTTGCCGTCGCCGTCATAGTCGATGCCGACATTGAGCCAGACTTCCGGCATCCATTGCGAATGCCCCATCGCGCCGGCCCAGGATCCCTGCATCTGCTCGGGCGTGCTCCAGCCCTTGTCGACGATGCGCAGCGCGTTGATCAGCTCGGTCTCCCAATAGGCCTTGCGGCGCGGCTCGTTCCAGGCAAGTGCGGCCAGTGATGGAAATATGGGCCTCATGTGGTTCTGCTGCACCAGCGGATCGCCATAGGCGGACTCGACGCCCCACAGCGCCAGCAGCGTGCCGCGCTCGACGCCGAACTCGCGCTCGATGCGCGCGAGCAGCGCCTCGTTGTTCTTCAGGGCAATCTTGCCGTTGATGATGCGCCAGTCGGAGACGCGGCGGTTGATGTACTGCCAGACCTGCTCGTGAAATTCCGGCTGGCTGCGCATCTGCTTGAACACGCTCATGTCGGGTTCGACCCGCGCCATCGCGCGCTGCCAGGTCGCGGCGGAAATGCCTTTGGCCAGGGCGCGTGAGCGAAAGGCTTCGCGCCATTCGTCGAAGCCCGGAGGTGCGGCGAGGACGTGTGTCGGAAGCGTGAGTACGGCAGCCGCACCGAACGTCGATTGGAGCAGGGTGCGGCGCGTGCAACAGAGTGAGGAATCAGTTTGCTTCATGGGCACATTCTAGCCCGAAACATGGCCCGTGTGAGTCGGTTCCCGGAACAACCGCGCGTCGAATTTCCGGGCGCATGGATCGGCCAATTCGTCGGAACAAACTGTCGCAGTCCCGCATTCCCCTCGCATCAGGAAGGAGGAGTGATGAGGAAATATCTGTTTGCCGCTGCCATGGTGACGGCCATCGCCGCGCCTGCGTTCGCGGACGAGGTCGGAGTTCACGTCGGCCCGGTGGGTGCGGGCGTGACGGTTGGTCAGTCCCATGAATATCGCGAGCGAGACCGCGATCGGGATCGCACCACGGTCATTCGGGAGCGCGAGCCCGCCGACCGCACCACGGTGATCAAGAAGGAAGATGAATTCGGCAATCGCGAAAAGACCGTGATTCATCACGACAACGACTGAGCGAGCAGGGTCCCGGCCGGAGCGCCGGGGCCCTTCCGCGCGCAGCTCCCTTCATCGAGAATTCGAGGTGGAATGAAGATACGAGCGCATGCGGAAAGCCATGTCGTCGAGCTCGACGACGGAACGCGCTGGCAGATTTTTCCGGGCGATCTGGCGACCACGCTGAGCTGGAAGCCCGAAACCGATCTGCACCTGGAGCCGAGCCGCGACCGGGTGACGTCGCACGTGCTCGTCAATGCCACGGATCGAACCCGCGTACGGGTGATCGCCGCGGGCGAGACCTGGCCTGCCGGCGACGTCAAGGACGCGTTGAAGGACGGGTAGGCCTTCGCTCAAGACGAAGGTCAATCCACCTGGTCCTGCTGTAAATCAGTCGCAATTCCGGCGAGCCAGCGCCGGATTGTTGTTTCCGCTTTGCCATCCAACCCCCTCGCAAGTCGCTTCTCGAGCGCGATCACACGCTCGCGGCAGGCTTTCAGCAGCGTCGCGCCGCGTGGCGTCAACGTCCATTGCTGGATGCGGCCGTGGACCGGATGGGGCGTCATCAGAATTGCGCCATCGCGTTCGAGATTGCGGATGATGACGCCGACGGTCTGGGGCGTCAGGAAGGTGAGGCGGGCGACGTCGGCGCCTGACAGGCCCGGATATGCGTTGAGCATGGTCAGCACCGCGAATTGCGGCGATGTCACGCCGAGATCGCCGAGCGCCCGTTCCATCGTCAGGCGGACCGCGGCATGGGCCTGGCGCAGGAGATAGCCGAGATAACCTTGCTCGCCACGCTTGCCTTCTCCGGGCGCGGGTACACGCACGTCGCCGACGGATGCGGTCGCCTTGTATTCGGTTTTGGGTCTTGCGGCGGTTGCGGACTTGCGTGACATATAAGAGCTCTTATAAGATGTAAGCATTCATACAATAAGACGAGGTGAACGGCAATGTCACACGCCCGCAGCGAATACGAGGATTTCAAGAAGATCGCGCCGGACGTCTATGATCTGGTGCTGGCGTTCGGTCAGCTTGCAACCAAGGCCGGCCTCGACAAGCAGCTCATCGAACTCGTCAAGCTGCGCGCTTCGCAAATCAACGGCTGCGCCTTCTGCGTGCAGCACCACGTCCTGCTGTCGGAGCGGATCGGCGTTCCCGCCGACAAGCTCCATCTGGTCGCGGTCTGGCGCGAGGCGCCGGTCTTTTCCGCGCGCGAGCGCGCGGCGCTGGCCTGGGCGGAGGCCTTGACGCTGCTGCCTGGTGGCGTCAGCGAGGAGGTCTATTCGGAGGCGACGCGCGAGTTCTCTGAAACCGAGCTGACCTACCTGACCTCGGCGGTCGCCTCGATCAATGTCTGGAACCGGTTCGGCGCGGCGTATCGCTGGACGCCGGCCAAGCGGCCGGCCGCGGCGAATGCTGCGGCATCCTGATTGCAACGCGGGGAGGTCAGCATGACAACAATGAGTTTGGCCGTTGCGCAGCGCCCGGTGTCACGTTCGACGGCACTCGCGGTCGTCGCAGGGCTCGCCTGCGCGCTGGCGATTGGCAAAGTATTGCCGGTGACGATGGACACCGTCTCAGGCGTACTGGCGCCGCTGTGCGCCACGGCTGCGGAGAGTTCGCCCCTCGACAAGGTCGAGCCGATCGGCTCCTACCCATTGCCGAACGTGCCGGGCAAGCGCGTCACCATCGTGCGCGTGTTCTACGGTCCGGGCGGATTTTCGCGTCCGCATCGTCACTCGGGATCCGTTACCGCCTACATCACCAAGGGCGAGATCCGGTCCCAGCTCGGCGGCGGTCCGGTCCAGACGTTTGGGGTCGGCCAGTCCTTCTTCGAGCCGCCGGGCTCGACGCATCTGGTCTCCGCCAACGCCAGCGCGACCGAGCCGGCAGAGCTGATCGCCGTGTTCGTGGCGGATGAGGGCGCCCAGCTCACGACGCTCCTGGATTAGCTGGTACGCGCAATCCGCGACGACGGCCGTTTTCAGGCCTGCGGCGATCGCCTCAACCGTTTCCAGGCCGGAGAGAGACCGTATTGGACGACCGGAATCGCAAGCGCGCCGACAAGCAGTCCAAGCAAGCCTGAGATGGCCGCCTCGACCGACCACTCGATGATGCCGGCAACGGATGGAAGGGCATGTGCCGCGGCCTCGGTTGCGGCATGGACCATGCGGCCGACCACGGGTGGGCCGTATTTTTCGATGCCATGCAGAATGATGCCGCCGCCGACCCAGATCATGGCGGCGGTGCCGATGGTGCTCAGCACCGCAAGGAAGACGGGCATACCGCGGACGAGCGCGCGTCCAAGCAAGCGGATCGCGCCGCCGATGATCGAGGCGCTGTCATAGCGGGCGAGGGCCATGCCGACATCGTCCGCCTTCACGATCAGGGCCACCACGCCGTAGACTCCGACTGTGATGAATATGCCGACCAACGCCAGCACCATTGCCTGCGTCCAGATGCTGCCCGCCGGGAGGGCCGCCAGTGTGATCGCCATGATCTCCGCCGACAGGATGAAGTCGGTCTTGATGGCGCTCGCGACCTTCTCGTCCTCCACCGACCGGGCATTCAACGCGATCGGCTGGAGCTGAGCTTCGTGGTGGTGCGCATGATGCGGCATCACGGCTTCGAGCACCTTCTCGGCACCCTCGTAGCAAAGAAACGCTCCCCCCAGCATGAGCAGCGGGGTGACTGCGGCGGGAAGGAAATATCCAAGCAACAGAGCAACGGGGAGCAGGATCAGCAACTTATTGCGCAGCGATCCGGCCGCAATCTTGCCGACGATCGGCAGTTCGCGTTTCGAGGCAAAACCGATGACGTAGTTCGGCGTGACGGCCGCGTCATCGATGACCACGCCAGCCGCCTTTGTGCCCGCCTTGGCAGCCTGGCTCGCCACATCGTCGAGCGAGGCTGCTGCCACCTTTGCGATCGCCGCGATGTCGTCGAAAAGACCGATCAGTCCGAGGCTCATCAACCCTGTCCTTTGTTCGTTCGATCCGGCGGCGTGGGCGACAGCAGCTCTTGCACCGTTCAGCCTCGGAACGAGCAAGCCGTCAATTGTCGTCGCCGCTCGATCCCTCGCGCAGGTCCGGCTTGACAACGTCGTTCGGCAGCGCGTGTGCCACCGGCTGCGCCGTGACTGCCATCTCCGGACCGATCTCGCGGCCACGGGCGCGGATCAGGCGCTCATAGGCCGAGACCAGGGTGACGTAGGGGCTGACCCAGATCCAGCCATCGCGGGTGAACACCTGTACGTCGAAATGCAGGTGCATCGAGGTGCCGGCGGGACGGTCGAGATAGTTCGAGACGACGCCGATCTTCTCGCCTTCGGTGACGATGCGGCCGTTGACGAGACCGTCGGCGTTCATCGCATGCGGGTTCATGTGCATGTAGCGGAAACGGATGTGCTCGGTGCGGCTGTTGACTTGAAGCGTCGCGGCCTGGTCCTTGGCCGCGCGGATCACGATGGCATCGCGCACGGCAACGACGGCGCGCCGCTTGGGGTCGCAGGATTCGGCGTCCTCGCCGGGCGGGCAGTTGGCGGCGCGAATGTCCTCGCCCTGATGGCCGTAGCCGCCGGCGCACTGCCAGACCTCGAAGCTGCGGGACTCGCAAAAATTGTCGCGCCAGGGATAGGCGGTCGGGCCCTCGCTCTTGTCGCGCTTGCTGTAGGATTGCGAACGCACAAAGGCGGGCGCCTTCTCGAGCGGAAAGCGGATCTGTGCATAGGCCATCACGTCGGCATGGCCGCCTTGCTTGCGGTAGCCCGTATTCGGGATGATATCGCCGCTCGGCCGATAGCTGAAGTCGGGCGAGCGAGCCGTGGGGCGATCGATGACGTTGGAGGCGACGTCCATTAGCGGCCGCATCCGTTGCCCGCCGGCGACACGCAGGGCCTTCAGGAAGCGCTCGGCGACTGGATAGGCTTCCTTGCAGGCGAGCCGTCTCGGCTTGGCGACGCTGTCGAGGCACTGGATCGACACGACATAGGCGGCGCCGAAACGGGTGAAAGCGTAGCGTACATAGCCCTCCCGGATGAATCTGCGGAGGTCCGGAAAGATCGTCGCGAGCGGCTTGACTGGCTCGCCCTTGCCGCCGGCTGGATCGGCGATGTCGTAGACCAGCGCCGAACCCGTGATCTGGACCTCGACCGGCCTCGCGAACACGCGGCCCGGCATGCCGTCACCGGCGCCGGAATCCAACGAAAAGGTTGCACTGTAGCCGGCGGGGCCGGCATCGAACATGTCGACGGGATTGAAGTCCGCCTGGTAGCGCGACAACGCGAGCGTCGCCGGCGCACCGTTGCGTTGCGCATCGAGGTACGCGGCGGCATCGAACGGCAGCAGCACAGGCACGGGACTGCGGGTGATGCCGGCGAAGAATCGTGAGGAAACCGCGTTGAGCTGCACCAGGGCGGGGGTGGCGCGGGGATCATAGCGCGGCACCGTACGGCGTGGCGCGAAGATGAAATCGTCTGCGACGCGGGGGCGGCTGTTGATCTCGGTGCGGAGCTGGTCCAGCGCTGCGCGCCAATCGACGCGCAGGGCCGTGAGCGAGGGGCTGCGGAATTCGTCCGCGGCGAGCGGAGCGGCAATGGGCAGCGAAAGCGACGCCAGAAGCAGCGAGACGAAGCGGAAACCCTTCCCAACCACTGTCTCGCCCCCCGGCGGCACCTGTTCCGATTGCACCGCGCTCTGCTAGTCCTTGGCGCGCTCTGAGTAGGAGCCGTCTTCGGTCATCACCACGATGCGGGTGCCGACGGCGATGTGCGGCGGCACCGTGGTGCGCACGCCGTTGGACAAGATCGCGGGCTTGTAGGACGAGGAGGCGGTCTGGCCCTTGGTCACGGGTTCGGTCTCGACCACTTCCAGGGTCACGCGCTGCGGCAGCGCAATCGACACCACGTTGACGTCATGCATCGACAGCTTGACGGTCATGTCCGGTTGAAGATAGGAGGCCGCGTCGCCAACGACGTCCTTGGAGACCTGGACCTGGTCGTAGGTCTCGGGGTTCATGAAGTGGAAGCCGTCGCCATCTTCATACAGGAAGGTGTAGTTGCGCTCTTCGATCGTGGCCTTTTCGACCTGGTCGGTGGTCTTGTAGCGCTCGGAGATCTTTACCCCGTCCGAGATTCGGCGCATTTCGATCTGACTGACCGGGGTGCCCTTGCCGGGATGGATGTTCTCGGCGCTCACGACGACGTAAAGCTTGCCGTCTTGCTCGATCACGTTGCCCTTGCGAATAGAACTGGCGATGACTCTCAAAGCTATATTTCCTGCTTGCTTGGCCCGGCTGGGGCCAGGACGTGGTCAAATCGATGGGGGAGTTGGGGCCTCAAATCGGACCTCGGCACCCGTTTCGGGCCGCAACATACTGATTTTGCCGTTGGATGCCAGCCTTTTGCTCAGGGCGGGGGCGGCCGGCTAATGGCTGGGGACAAGCCCATCTCACCGTTCTGGTCGCCAAGCCGCCACCTCGACCGGCGGCCTTTCCTTCAGGCCAGAGGGGCCATTACCGGGGCGCTTCGGGGGTTTTTCGCGGAGCAGGGGTTTGTAGAGGTCGAAACCTCCGTCCTGCAGGTCTCCCCGGGCAATGAGACCCATCTGCATGCCCCCCGGACCGAGATCATGCGGCCGGACGGCAGCCGAGCCAGCCGATATTTGCGGACCTCGCCGGAATTCGCCTGCAAGAAGCTGCTAGCGGCGGGCGAAACGCGGATTTTCGAGCTCGCCCGGGTGTTCCGCGACCGTGAGCGCGGTGATCTGCATCTGCCTGAATTCACCATGCTGGAGTGGTATCGGGCAGGCGCCCCGTATGACGCCGTCATGGCCGATTGCGTCGTCGTGATCGCCCGTGCGGCGCAGGCGACCGGGATCGGGACCTTTTCCTTCCGCGGCCGGACCGCTGATCCCTTCTCCGAGCCGGAACTGCTGACGGTCTCGGGCGCCTTCGAACGGTTTGCCGGCATCGACCTGCTGTCGACAATCTCGGGCAACAGGGGTAACCGTGCCGCACTCGCCGAGGCGGCAGCCAGCAAGATCCGTGTGGCCGAGGACGACACCTGGTCGGACATCTTCAGCAAGGTTCTGGTCGAGCATGTCGAGCCGCATCTGGGGCAGGGGCGTTTGACGATTCTGTTCGAATACCCATCTCCAGAGGCTGCCCTGGCACGAGTGAAGGCTGAAGATCCCAGGGTTGCGGAGCGCTTCGAGGTCTATGCGTGCGGCGTCGAGCTCGCCAACGGCTTTGGCGAACTGACCGATGCCGAGGAGCAGCGTAAGCGCTTCACGGAATCGATGGCGGAGAAGCAGCGCCGCTACGGCGAAGCCTATCCGCTGGACGAGGACTTTTTGGCCGCGGTCGCCGCAATGCCGGAGGCGAGCGGCGTCGCACTCGGCTTCGACCGGCTGGTGATGCTGGCGAGCGGTGCATCGCGAATTGATCAGGTGGTTTGGACGCCACCGGCAAATGAAGCGTCTTGAGAGGCATGACGAAAACGAACCTTGCACGCACTTTGCGCGAGCCGGCCGAGCTCGTCGCCGAAGGTCTGTCGCCCGCAGCAGCGCTCCCCGCGCTCGAACGTGTTGCCGTGCGCTATGCGGTGGCCATCACGCCGGCGCTGGTCGAACTGATCGATACGTCCGACCCGGACGATCCCATCGCGCGGCAATTCGTTCCGAGTGCAAACGAGTTGGAGATGCAGCCGGGCGAAAGCGCCGATCCGATCGGAGATCATCCGCACTCGCCGGTTCCGGGGATCGTGCACCGCTATCCCGATCGCGTTCTGTTCAAGCTCGTTCATGTCTGCGCGGTCTATTGCCGCTTCTGCTTCCGCCGCGAGATGGTAGGGCCCGGCAAGGACAACGCGCTGTCGGACGGGGCCTATCGCGCGGCGATCGAATACATCCGTTCGCATGGCGAGATCTGGGAAGTGATCCTGACGGGCGGCGATCCGCTCATGCTGTCGCCGCGGCGGATGAGCGAGATCATGACCGATCTTGCCGGCATCGATCACGTCAAGATCATCCGCCTTCATACCCGCGTGCCGGTGGCCGATCCCGCGCGCATCAGCGACGAGATGGTTGCGGCGCTCAAGGTCGAGGGGGCGACCACCTGGGTGGCCGTGCATGCCAACCACGCGCGCGAACTGACGGGGCCGGCGCGCACCGCCTGCGCGCGGCTGGTCGATTCCGGAGTTCCGCTGGTGAGCCAGTCCGTGCTTTTGCGCGGGGTCAATGACACCATCGCCGCTCTGTCGGATTTGATGCGAGCTTTCGTCGAATGCCGAATCAAGCCGTACTATCTGCATCACGGCGATCTCGCGCCGGGCACGGCGCATCTGCGGACGACGCTGGCGCAGGGGCAGGACCTGATGCGGCAGTTGCGCGGGCGGGTGTCAGGTCTATGCCAGCCAGACTATGTCATCGACATTCCCGGCGGCGCCGGGAAATCGCCGGTGGGACCCAACTATGTGTTGGCGGAACAAAATACCGCAACGGATGCACGTGAAGCGGGAGCCGAAACGCGCTATCGTATCGTCGACTATTGCGGCGACGTTCATCTCTATCCGCCCGAGACCTGAGCGGTGACGGGGCGCGCGCTGCTTGAGAATGGAGAAGCGGAAATGAAGAAGATCATGGTGGCAGCATCGCTCGTGGTCTTGCTTGGCGGCGCGGCGGTCGCACAGACCGGCGGCTCCAAAGGGGCGACATCCGGCGGAGCATCCTCCGGCTCGGTGTTGCCGGCACCGGTCGGTCACCGCCAGCCCCGCGCGGCTGACGTGCCGAGCGAGAAGAATGTGAGCGATCCGAACGATCCGCTCAGCAAGGAAAACCAGGCGCTCGACAAGAAGATCAAGAGCATCTGCCGCGGCTGCTGATGGACTCACCTCTCCCCAACGGGGAGAGGTGAAGGAGACGACCGCGATTTTGTGACGGGCTATGCCGACCGCTCGTGCAATCCGGCACGGCTCGAGTTGCGGCGGACCTCGACCGCGTCGGCGAGCTGCTCGAGCACGGTCGCCGTGGCCGGCCAATCGATGCAGCCGTCGGTGATGCTCTGGCCGTAGGCGAGCGGTTTGCCCGGCACCACGTCCTGGCGGCCGGCAACGAGATTGCTCTCGATCATCACGCCGATGATGCGGTTCTCGCCGCCTGAGATCTGGCTGGCGATGTCCGCCATCACCAGGGGCTGGTTCTCCGGCTTCTTGCTCGAATTGGCGTGACTCGCATCCACCATCACCAGCGGCGCGACGCCGGATTTCGTCAGCTCGTTGCAGGCTGCCGCAATGCTTGCCGCGTCATAATTCGGCTTGCTGCCGCCACGCAGGATGATGTGGCAATCCTCGTTGCCGGCGGTCGAGGCGATCGCCGAGCGGCCGAGTTTCGTGACGGCCATGAAATGATGCGGGTGCGAGGCTGATTTCACCGCATCGGCGGCAATGCGAACATTGCCGTCGGTGCCGTTCTTGAAGCCGACCGGGCACGACAACCCGGAAGCCAGCTCGCGGTGGATCTGGCTCTCGGTCGTGCGGGCGCCGATCGCAGCCCAGGACACGAGGTCGGCGATGTATTGCGGCGTCGTCATGTCCAGGAATTCCGTGCCGGCGGGCAGGCCGAGATTGTTCACGGCCGACAGCACGTTGCGCGCCAGCCGCAGGCCCTTGTTGATGTCAAAGCTGCCGTCGAGATCGGGATCGTTTATCAGGCCCTTCCAGCCCACCGTGGTGCGCGGCTTCTCGAAATAGACCCGCATCACGATCTCGAGCTGATCGGCGAGATCCTCGCGCAGCTTTGCGAGGCGCTCTGCGTAATCGAGCGCGGCCCTGGGATCATGCACGGAGCAGGGGCCGACGACGACCAGAAGGCGGTCGTCCTGGCTGCTCAGGATGGCATGGATGGCGTTGCGCGCGGCCATCACCACACGGGTGGCGGTGAGCGTGCGCGGGACCTCCCGCATCACCTCGTCCGGGGTGCTCAGTTCTTTCAGTTCGCGGATGCGCAGATCGTCGGTCGTGCTCAGCACGGCGGGCTCCTGTTTGTTTCGAACCTGCCGGCAATAAAAAAGCCGCCAGGTCTGGCGGCTTGTTCGGACGTTTGCTGCAATGTTTCAGATTGAGCGCGATCCTCCTGCCGCCAGCGAGCTGTCGTAGCTAAAGTACCAAAAATAGCTGGTGGCGACGGTGATCATGGCAGGGCATATAGCGCTCCATTGGCGCTTTGTCACCCCCAAATCGGCGCGGCAGGCGACGAGGCGCCTCAGGTGTTGCTGTTGCGCGCAGCGAGCGCCATGCCGATCAGGCTGGCGCCGCCGAACAGCAAATTGATACCGACGAGAACGCCGATGGCCCATTCCGCCGAGCTCGGCAGTCCCGTGATCACCAAGAACGAGATCGCGATGTCGATGAGGCCCGAGATCAGGAGCCACGACCAGCGACTGCTCGCGTCGCGGCGGTGCTCCAGCGCGTACATGATGGTGGCGACGCCCTCGGCGAGGAAGTAGGCGCCAAGCACGATCGTCAGGGTCAGTACGGCCTGTATCGGCCGGGCCAGCAGCAACAGGCCGGTGAGCACGGCGAGCGCAGCCGAGATCAGCGACCACCAGAAGCCCGGCGTGCTGCGCGCCCAATAGGTGACGATCAGCCCGCCGATGCCGCTGATCAGGAACATCCAGCCGAGGAAGATCGCGGTCGCAAGGCTCGCGAGCGGCGGCAGGATCAGAGCCGCGACGCCGAGAACGACGAGCAGGATGCCTTCGAACAGGAAGGCCTTCCAATGTGCCTTGGCCGTCTGGCTCATCGCGGATTGCAGCCGTGAAAAATCTTCGGGCGATGTCATCGTCTAGCTCCGGAACGAGAGGTAGTGCGTCCCATCATCTAGTCGGCCCATCACACGTTTGCCATGCGATGGATCAACTGCCGCCGGGGGCCGAGGAAAAACCTTCCGCGCTGGTGCGGATGCGGTTGCGGCTGAGAATGTAGATTGCCGTTGTGACAATCAGAAGCGCAAGGCCGAGCAGGATCGAGACGAAGCCGATCGGGATCAGGGCCAGCGTCAGATTGCGTTCGGGGTTGATGAGCCAGTGATGAATCGAGGTCAGCACGAAGGCGAGCCCGAGAAAGCCGACGCCGCCGCCGGCAAGCAGCAGCGCCCACATCCGGCGAAGCTGGCTGAGCCGCTCGCGAGCGACGTCCGTCCGCGGCGCGTGGTGGCGGGCGACGCGCCGGACCAGGCGGATGGCGAAGGCAATCGAGCTGAAGCCGATCAACAGGCTCGTTGCGCCCAGCCACATCCGGAGGGTCGGGTCCAGATCCGGCATGCGCTGGAGGGTCAGCAGCGGGAAATCGAACGCCGAATGCAGCGCAACCGGGCCTGCGAAGATCAAGAGGCGGCTGGAGAGGCGGGCCCAGTCGCGATGGTGGCGGTTCGCGCCCAGCGCGGTGCCGGCGCGCGCGATGGTCAGGTAGGCGCCCGCGATGATGCCGAGTGCGCCGTGAAACGGCACCGTCAGCACGCTGCGCAACGCGGCCAGCGAGCGCCACATCTCGGCGTGCTGAACCAGATAGGCCAGGTTCTCGTAAGCCGCGAAGCCGAGGCCGACCGCAGCGCCATAGACCACGGTGTCCATCGGATTGGCAAAAGTCCGCCGCTTGGTCGAGGACACCAGCACGATGGCGATCACCTTGACGGCTTCCTCGGGCAGCGCGACGCCGAAGACCGAATGCATGGCGAGCGCTGCCCAGGGGTCGTCGGGGGCTGCGACCATCTTGGCGAAGGGGGCGCGGGCGAGGCCCAGCAGCGAGATGCTGGCGGCCCCTAACAGGAACGCGGTCCAGACCTGGGCGGGCGGGCCCGGGCGCTCTTCAGCGGCGATGACGAGCCACAGTATCAGCAGCGCCGGGGCGATGGCGGCAGTTCCGATGACGGTGGGCAACGCTTCAATCAGGTACATCGGCGCCGAAAATAGGTTCCCTTGGTCCGCTTATCTACATTCTCCGATGCGACCATGTGTCATGTGCCCGCTGTCGGCTCGCTTAACGAGCGCGACAGCTTTCGTTCATGTGCCGTCGCCCGCGGAGGTGTAGAACATGAGCGCAATCAATTGCATGACAGCACCTGTTCGTCGTCCGTGGGAAGGCCCGCGTGATTGATGCTGGAACGCAATTGGCAAGCCAGATCAAGGAAATGGACAGGCTTATTCGATTCACTGCCCACATAGTCCGGTGCGAGTTCGAAGCCGGGACTCAGTGGGTGGTGAACGGCGGCGGCGCGCCGGGGGCGATGTCGAAGGCGCCGAGATGGAATTCCTCGCCGGGGGATGCGTCCGGCCCGCCTGGCTGCGCCAGCAGCGTGAACGCGGCCTGGGGGTAGAGCTTCCAGATCTCCAGATCGCCGGCGGTGATGGTGAGCCAGCCGAAGGTGTATATGTAACGTCCGGGCTCGGTGACCCGGCCGACCCTGTCCCACGTAATCTTATCAACCGTGACCTTGTTGACTGCCATTCGGTCCCCCGATCGCAAGTCCGCAAATGACGTCCGGCATGAGGCTCGGACCGACAAAGGCTGATCCTGCAATGGGGCCACGATAGGGCAGCGATGCGGAGGCGAGGCGGCCCGGCGGATTGCGACCGTGCTGGGTCACATCCTGTCGCGCGAGGGGCTCCATCCGCAGTATTTGGCTAGAGTTGAAATGGACCGATCCGGCTCAGGCCGACTGCTGCAGAGGCGAGCGCACGACGAGGCGGACCAGGTCATCCCGCGACTGTTTTTCGGCGAATTTGACCGCGAAGCCGTTATCGAATTTGCGGATGACCCGCCCCACACAGGCGCCGACCGCAAGCGGGGTTCCCACCGGTGGGTCGTACTCGCAGGATATCGCGACGCCCGCCGTGGAGACGTCGATGATGAAGCAGGAATGGGTGCTGCCGTCGGCGAGGGTCAGGAAGGTGTGCGAGACCTGGGGAACGAAACGCGCGTCGCGCCGCAGCTCCTGGACGCTTTCATCCCTCTGCTTTTTCTCCAGCCAGGTCAGCTTTTCCGACATCCAGGCGCGCCGCGCCCGCGTCATGTCGAGCTCCATCAGGAAGCCTGACTTCAGCGTCGCGCTGATGGTGCACTGGAATTCGCCGAAATCCTGGAAGTAGGAGGTCACGCGCTCGCCGATTTTGCCGACCACCGGCACGTCCACGATCATCCGGAACGGCGAGACGCGCTTGGTCCGGCACGCGAAGGTGCGCAACTTGCCCTCGCAATCGTACCAGCGCGGCAGCGAGTAGCTGCCGGCCACGGTGACGTCCACTGCTCGTTGCCGGAGGAACTCTGTGACGGACATGCGCGCCAATCGTGGTTTGGGATCGTTTCCGTAATTCCACGGTAGCGGGCAAATTCTAAGCAAATGATACCGTCGCCCAAGAGCAGGGGTAAATTTCCGGTAAACGCGCTTCTCCGTGGCGCTGCGGAAAGCGCGGCATAAGGACCCATTACGCTGCAGGCAATCTCACAACGTCGTCATTGAAGCGCCGTGAAGCGACGGCGTGGCGCGCCGCCTTAGGGAGATCCGAACAACAGCACTAGCAAGGCCAGCGCGCTGGCGGCCATGATGAACTGGATCGTCGTCCACGTCCGGCCGTTCAGGCTGATCCGCAATCCCAACGCCGGCAATGTGCGCAGCGTGCGCGCCGTCAGTGCTTCGACGATGGCGAGCAGAAGAGCGATGCCGGCGAGGACGGACCATGACTCCGCCGGCGGCATCCACTGTGCGAGCCAGTCGGGGACGGAGCCTTTCAAGGCGGCGAGCAAGGCGAACCATCCGAACCAGAATGCGGAGCGTTTGACGATGTCTGGGCCGATCGTTTCGGGCTCGAGGCGGATACCGATCCTTGCCAGCGCCCCTTCAATGCGCTCCCCGTCGGTCAGGACGATGAACGCGCCGAGATAGAGCGGAATGCGCGACTGGAAGAGTAGGGCGAGGATACCGAACAGGATGGCGTAGCCGACGACATCGCCGAGAATGTCCTGGGTGCTTCTGCCCTGCGGCACAGGCACAGCCGGCGCAGAATCCGCCTGCCGTTGCGGAAGCGATCTGGCGCGCGCCATGTGCTCCAGCATCTTGGCGCGCCGGTCCGATGGATACCGGCGGGGTTGGCCCAGCCACGGTGGGAGGCCCGGCGCCGTTGCCGATGCGCCGGACGAACCTTCAATCTCGGGGTGACGCTGCTCCATGGGTCTCGACCTGTTCCAACGTGACATTGGTCGGCGGCGAGAGGCGGGGAGGTTCATGCCGCCAGTAAAGAGATTGCGGCCCAGCTGTCGTGGCGCTTCATCGGGAGTCGAGCATCGCCATATGCATTGGCGCTCCCTAGCGATCATCCTTTGATGCGACTGATCCGAACCCTATGGCGCTCCAGCGGCTTAGGTTGGCGCGCCGAAAAGCGGCTGGCCAACTAACCCGGCGTCAACCCCGCGCTAGTAGCGTTGCTCTCTCGCGGATTGGTGATGAGTACCGCGAGAACGCATGGGCATTAAGAACCCGTCGGCTCCCCAGGCCGGCGGGTTTTTGCACACCTGGTAAATTTAAGGGTGGTCTGCTGCCGGTTCACTCCGCAGGGTGCACGGACACACGAAGGCCGCAGCGGAGGTTCATTCGCTGCGGCCCGCGGGAGTCAAAAAATCCGGGTGGAAAGATCTAGGTGAAATATGAAGCCAGCCCCGGTAACCGAAGTCTAATCGGGAAAAACTGGCAATGCGAATCATTTCGTCAGTTCCGAAAACGGAACCGTCAGCGCGAGGGAAGGCGCCGCCGAGGGCTGGCTAGCTGGCGGGCCCTCTACCCCGAGCACAAAGCCGCGAATATCCACGGCCCGTCCACAGCTCGTTTTGACAGGACCCAAGGCAACTTTGAATTGCTCTATAGGACAGTATCGCGGAGCCCTGTCCGTAGGGTCGGCCTCACGCATCTACCCTCATGGAGGACGACATTGACTTTCGGCAAAGCGGACGTGCTCACGTCTTCTAAAGTCGAACCGTAGCCGAGCGGTTCGCCGCACGAATTGCCGAGGTTATGGACCCGGGCTCCTAGGCACACAGGGCCCCGCTTTGTTATCAGCCCGCCGATTCAGGCTGGCGGGCCTCATCCGCATTTGTGGTTCTGGGCGTGCAGCTTCGTGCGATCTCCGGTGATGGCCTCGACGTAATCGTCGATTGCGTCAATCAGAGGCCGCGCGTAGCCCGCGGTCCTGCTCTTGATGAGATAGGTGCGAAGCCGATCGAGTTCCGCCAGATCGGTCCTGACGCGCTCTGCTTGAATGGCCTCGTTCATTTGGCGCTGGCGCTCTGCTTGCCACGCCCTAGCAGCTGCTCTGTTCTCGGCCTTGGTCATGGCGCCATCGAAGCGCGGCGCCAGCGAGAGTCAAATTATCGATTCCTAGCGGTCCGGGACGAGCGCGAGCTACTGCGGGTCGTGGATGTGGAAGACTCAGCTTCGCGAGCTCTGCCCGTAGTTCTCCGCCAGCTCGAGCAGCGCGGCGCGCTCGACCGGGTCGGTCGACGCCGCGGCTAGCTCGCGGCAGATCGCCTCAAGTCCGCATGTGTGCGCACAGGAGAAATTGGCCATGCGTTGGACGCGGCGGAGAAGGGCGCAGCCAAGTGATTTGACCTTTTTGGCGCTCCCTAGCGGAATCGAACCGCTCTCTCCACCGTGAAAGGGTGGCGTCCTAACCGATAGACGAAGGGAGCAAACGCAGGGCCCCGCCGTTGTTCCCGGCATGGCCACTGGCCGGCCGAACAGGGCCCGGCGGCTTGCAGCGGGCGAACGTATAGTGGCCTTTCCGGCTCCCGGCAAGCCGTTCGGACCGGTCTTTTGGCCCCGGTGGATAGCGCCGGCCCCGGGATGATCGGGAGGCGATTTCAACGGTTTCTTAGGGTTCCCTGCGTAGCGCTGGAGGGGGAGATTTTCCGATGCCACCTCCGAAAAAGCGCGCAGCCCGCAAGCTGCTGTCGCGGCACGCCTGGATCACGCTCGACGGCGGCTTCGCCGCGCGGCACTGCCTGGTCCAGGACATCTCGGATTCGGGTGCCAAGATCACGCTGGATGAGGACGCCAGCCAGCTGCCGGGCGTGATCCGGCTCGCCTTCGCCCGCGATGCGCGCACGGGGCGGAGCTGCCAGGTGGTGTGGCGCCGCGGCAAATCGGCCGGCATCAAGTTCATCTGATCGCTGGCATCGGCCTCCCCGATGGCGCGCGGCGCCGGCCCGGGCTAGAACGCCGCCATGCGCATGCCGCTCCTCATCCTGATCTCGCTGCTGACCACGTCCGCCGTCGCGGAGCCCCTTCGTCTGCCGCCTGCCGAGCGGCCCCAGGCGGGCACGACGGGTCCGCTGAAGGGCGCGCCCGGGAAGGCGCGCGCGGGCTCCTGCGCGGCTTACGGACCGCGCTTCGTCATGGTCGAGGGCACCGGGACTTGCGTGCAGATCGGCGGCTCGATGAGCATCGACACGACCGGGAGGCGCTGAAGGCCATGCCGGCGGATCTGCTGCGGCTCGACCTCATCGTTCCCGTGCTGATGTACTGCGCGCTGCTGTGGTGGGTCGGCCGCGGCCTGAGCTGGACGGCGCGGCTGGCAACCGCGGCGGTGACGCTGGTGCTGATCGTCTGCGTGCTGCTGGTCGAGCGCGGCTGGCGCTGAGCCCAAAGCAAAAACGCGAAAACAACCCCATGCACAGTAGCCGTCAAGTGCTGAGCTGACGCCCGTGGCTTGCGCTGAAGCACGGATTCGTCGCGCTCTCACCGCAGCTTGTGCCGCGCCACCGGCTCAGGACATCGGCGGCGCGACGAATTGCGCAAATCCGGGCCGCTTGCCGAGCTCGGCGAGCCAGCGCGTCAGATGCGGCTGCGCCGGCCTGGAGATGCCCTCGACGCCGAGCCAGCGCCGCGCATAGGAGCCGAGCGCGATGTCGGCGAGCGTGAACTGGTCGCCCTCGAAGAAGCGGCGCGAGGAGAGCAGGCGGTCGGCGATCGCCCAGATTTCGGCGGCGGCGTCGGCATCGCGCTGCACCTGGATCATGTCGCGCTCGGCGGGTGCCGTGCGCACGATGCCCCAGAACACCGGGCGGTCGACCGGTTGAACGGTCGACAGCGTCCAGTCGAGCCAGCGATCGACGCTGGCGCGCTGCTTCGGCGCTTCCGGATAGATCGGCGTGCCGCGCCCATGCGCGAGGCAGAGATAGCGCAGGATCGAATTGGATTCCCACAACACGAAGTCGCCCTCGACCAGCGTCGGGATCCGCGCATTGGGGTTCATCGCCAGATACTCGGCCTCGCGCGTTTTGCCGTAACTCATGCCGGCGTCGATGCGCTCATAGGGCAAAGCGAGCTCGGTCAGGCACCAAAGCACCTTCTGCACGTTGACCGAATTGGCGCGGCCCCAGATCGTCAGCTTGGTGTCAGGCATGAGGCGTCTCCCGCGGCGTTGTCGCTTTGCGCGGGTGATAGCGGAAATTCCTGGGTCGAGCGATGCGGCGGTTGCGGCGCTCTCATGCAAAAAGCTCCGCCGTCGGCGGAGCTTTCATTTGCAAATTCGAACCTGACGTTCAGCGGCCGAAGAACAGCCACAACAGAATGATCACCGGGATCGGCACGCCGACCATCCACAGCAAAAGGCCTCTCGCCATCGCATCCTCCTCCAATCGTTTTCGTGAAAGGAGAACGTCGGGCAAGACAGCTTGTTCCGTCCGCCGCCTCACCAATGGCCGGTATTCGGCATCGAGGCCCAGGGCTCCTGTGGCGGCTTCGGATCGCCCTTCTGCAGCAGCTCGATCGAGTGCAGGTCCGGCGAGCGCACGAAGGCCATGTTGCCGTCGCGCGGCGGACGGTTGATGGTGACGCCGGCCTTCTGCAGCTTCTCGCAAGTGGCGTAGATGTCGTCGACCTCGTAGGCGAGATGGCCGAAGAAGCGATCCTCGCCGTATGTCTCCTCGTCCCAATTCCAGGTGAGCTCGACCAGCGGCGCACCGCGGCTCGACGGCTGCTTCTTCAGCGCCTCGAGATCGTCCGCCGAGCAGAGGAAGACGAGCGTGAACCGCCCCTTGTCGTTCTCGATCCGCCGCACCTCCTTCAGCCCCAGCGCATCCTGGTAGAACTTCAGCGCGACATCGAGATTGCGCACGCGCAGCATGGTGTGGAGGTATCGCATGGTTGTTGCTCCCTGGGGGTGGAGGGTTTTTGGGTCGGCGGGGCCGGCGGAGGGAGAGATAGCAGGAAAATGCAGTGGGGGCACTGCCATACGTGCCGGTGACGTGCGGGTCAGACTCACTTTGTCCTGATGGGCCAAGCGCAGATCGTGGCCCGATACTTCAGTCGAGCCCGCGTCTGTGCAGCACCCTCTTGAGCCCTCGGGAGGGGTGGGCATAGCGCCGAAGGTGGGGCGTTAGGTAGCTGTCAAGAGAGTGGTCGAGAATGAGCGGGGATAACAACCCGCATTCCTTAGCTGTGGATAGGACGAATATCCCGGATAACTCAGACGCAGCTACGCGCGCACGCGAACCCAGTGATATTGGTTGGCCGTGAGTTTGCGCTGTCTCACCGGGACGTGACCGGCATCCGTATAGGCCCGGCTTCGTACCGAATCCGAAAACATTAAAATGGCGCCAGGCGAGGTGAATCGCCTGACGCCTGGGGTGGAGATCCCGAAGGACTCTCCGCCTGAACAACCGAGGTTCTCGCTCCACCCAGGCGCCCTGTCAATCCCGCGAGATATCGGTTCTCGCCACGATGGAGCTTGCCTGTGAAGACCCTTTCGAAAGTCCGACGTTTTTTTGCCCGCAACTGGAAATTCTTGGTCCAGGTGGGCGTCAACATCCTGACGGTCATCATGCACAAGTAGGCGGCGGTAGGTTCACGCCTTCAGCGTAGGCCAGTCGGGGTTCTCTTTCATAACCGTCAGTGGCGCTTTAGCCAGCCGAAGCTGCACGTTTCTCGGTGCGGCTCTAACGACCTCAATCGCGTCGCGGCTCAGCTTCTCGATATCCGGGTCCGGATCCGGCGGGACCTTGAACTCGTCTGGATGCAGGGCTTTCATCCAGGCATCGAAGGCCTTCATCTCGGGAGTATGTGTTCCGGTCAGTCGGTGATGGAGTACGATACCGAAACCGATGCCCATCTGCGTGTCGGGCTCGCTTACCTCGCCCTGCGTCGTGGGATCTCGATCGGCATGCTTCAGGAAGCTTGCAGCGTCGTTAAACCGCTTCCAGCCGCCAACCTCGATAAACTTACCGAGGTCGGTCGAGAAGCCATCGTCCCTATAGGACGGGTAGATGTCGTAGAGCACACGAAGAGCTGCTCGTGATAAGGTATGAACGGCCAACAGCTCTTCGCCGTTGATGTAGAGCCGGATTGCGCAATCTAGCTGGCGCTGGGCGGCTTCGAGCTTCGATATAGGCATACCGTCGCAACAAGGCCCTCGATCGGTTTCGCTTCGCTCTACCCATCCTTCGAGCTGCATCACGTTCGAACAAGCGCCGCCATCTCCTTCCAATGATAGATTCGCACCTTCTCGGTTTGATGCCGCGCGGCTTTGGCGATGGCGTGCGCGATGTCGTTGCCGGTGAGCCCGCGATAGCGGTCGGCCGGGCCGACGAGCAGCGGATTGAGCAGGCCCCATATCGCGATGATGAGGCGTTCGCGCGGGCGGTTTTCGTCGCGCGCGCCGAGGATCATCGACGGGCGGAAAATATGCGTGTGCTCGAAATCGAGCGAGAGAATGTCCCGCTCCACCTCGCCCTTGGTCCTGAGATAGAACACGTTGGAAGCGGCGTTGGCGCCGACGGCCGTGACCAGAAACACCGACCGCGCGCCATTCGCCCTGGCGATCTCGGCCGCCACCACCGGATAATCGTGATCGATCTTGTAGTACTCGGCCTCGTCAGGGGTGTGCTTGCGCGTTGTCCCCAGCGCGATGAAGATCTCGTTCGCAACCAATTGCGGCTTGAGTGCGGGCAGGGACGCGAGATCGCCGATCAGCACCGTGAGCTTCGGATGGCTCACCGCCAGCGGCTTGCGGGCCACCGCCACAACCCGCGAATAGTCGGGACTGTCCAAGAGGTCGCGCAGCAAATGCGAGCCGATGAAGCCGGTGGCGCCGAAGACAAGTGCGGTTTTCATTTAAGTTATCTTGCCTGATCGCTTGTCAAAAGTCAGGGCGAGTGGCGCCCGAAGGTCGTCGCCGAAGGCGTAGGATGGGTAGAGCACTTGCGAAACCCATCATGCTTCGTCACGCAACAAGGCCGATGGGTTTCGCTTCGCTCTACCCATCCTACGAGCTGCCGATCTCCGCTACTTGCACTCAAAACTCTCCGCGCTCTCCGGATCGCCTTTCCCCTTGTAGTGCGCATGTTGCGGATAGGCGCAAAGCGGCCGAGTGCGGCCGGGAAAGGCTGGTCCCGTCGCGACCACCGCATCGGGCGCCTTGCCGTCTTCCACCCAGTTCACGACCGCGGTGAGGAGATCGAAACGATCGAGCGTTGCGCCGCTCGAGCAGTGGCCCATGCCGGGCACCAGGAAGGCCCGGCTCGATTTCTCCCGCACCAATTCCATGCCGCCTGAATCCGCTGCCATGCGCTCGTAATAGTTCACGGTGTCGTTCGCCGAGAACCAGGGATCGCTCACACCGTGGTAAAACAGCAGCTTGCCGCCATGGCCGAAGTAGCTCGAAAGATTGGTCCAGTAGGCGGTGTTGGTGAGGCGATCCATCCCGCTCGCGTTGACCCGGTCTTCGAGTTGATCGACGTTGATGTTTTCCCAGACAGGCGGTCCGACCGGACTGCGCGCGCCCGTGGTCAGGATGCCGGGAATGGCAACGCCTTCGGCTGCCACGCCGCTGTCCCACGGGAACGGCGGGTAGACCTGCGTGCCGCGTGAATTCTTCGGTCCGGCAAAAGCCTTCTTCAAGGCATCGACCTGCGGCGGCGCAAGGCAAGAATCCGTCTTGTCATCCGTCTTGTCGCCCTTGCAAGTGAGGACCGCGGGATCGAATTGACAGGCCTTGCCGTCGAAGATCAGGCCATCCTTGACGCCGTCCTTGGCGTCGCAGGCATCGAGGATCGCATTCGTGATCAGGTTTCGCTCGGCCGCGGAAAACGTCTTGGCGGGCTCCGGCTTCCCGGAGGGATCTTTCGGCGCGATCTGGCTGAAGGCAGCGTTGGCCCAGGCGAGACCGATATTGGAGTTGCCGGTGCGCATCGCAGGCGCGCCCGCGACGATGCCGTCGAATTGCTCGGGATAGCGCGCCGACGCCAGCATGCCCTCGCGTCCCCCGGTCGAGCACCCCGTGAAATAGGAACGCTTTGCGGGCTGGCCATAGTAATGCGCGACGATCGCCTTGGCGGCCATCGTCACCTTGCCGACGGATGAATTGGCGAAGTTGAGCGCGGCTTCCTGATCCTTCAGGAACGAGGCATCGAACACCGCGCCCTGATGACCGCTATCGGTGGAGACCACGGCAAAGCCGCGCGCCAGCGCCGGCACCTCGCCGGCCGCATGATAACCCAGCGGCGGCCGGATCGAGCCGTTCAAACCGCCGCCGCCCTGAAACAAGAACCGGCCGTTCCAGCGATCGGGCAGGGCAACGGCAAAGCCGATCGCGTAGGACTTGCCCTCGACGCCGACGCGCTGATCGATCACGCCATCCGCGCGGCAGTTCGGCGGCAGCGCCACCGATACGGTGGCCGGCGCCGGCGGCGACGGCTGCACGGTCCCCGGCGCCGCCTCCGGCACCATCTCGGCCTTGGTGATCGTTGCCGTCGTTCTCGGCATCTTCCAGCCGGTCAGGTCAGCGCATTTGAGCGCGGGCGGTATGTTGGCCGAATTGTCGGCGCTTGCCGGCGAGATCGCAATGACCGTGATGGCCGCTATGAGACCCAGGCCAGCCATCGCATCATCAAGCGCCACGTTTCTTTTTCGCTGCATCGTTCCTCCCTGCGCCTTCTGAATTTTTTTGCGGCACTTAACTCACGCTGGCTGCCGGCCGATCTGCTCACCGACACTGAAACTATCTTGTGGTATTCGGGAGGTGCAGTCCAGCGGCGCAGGCTTTCAACCGCTCTCGTCATTGCCTCCGCACTTGAACCCCGCCAGAGGTCGCGCCGACCAAACGGCATGGCCGCACTCGTTGCAGAACTCCTGTTCGATCTCGTCAGAACCCTCGTGGGCAACTGGCTGAGGCAGGTTGTGGTCGCCACGTGTGCGTGGCTCGATACAAAGATTCACGGCCGCGCGGCACGCTTTGTCGTGGGCGGGCTGCTCGGGATTGCCGCTTTCTTCCTCATTCCTGTTATCGCTGACCTGCTGGGTCTTTGATGCCCTGGCTGAGGACACACCTCGTCATCGCGTTGGCCGTCGGGGCGCTCGTCTCGACGGTGCTCCTCGTCCTGGAGCCGCTGACCGACTTCGCGCTTCTTTGGTTGGAGTGGCCGGGCATCACCGCAGCGTATTTTTTCTGGGGAGCGGTCGGAGGATCCACCCTCCTCGGCATCGCCATTTCCTGGGTCGTGAATGCGCTGACCTACGGTCTGGGTGCTTTCGTCATTCTCAGCGTCATCAAGGTGCTGAGGGAAGCATGATCCCTCACGCCGCCTTCTCTTCGCCCTTCGCGATGACCTCGACTTCGAAATAGCCGAGGTCGCGGAGCTCGGCGGCTTTCTTCTCGGCCGCTTCCCTGGTGTCTCGCTTCAAGATGATCTGGCCCGCTCCGTCGCGGGCGCAAACGAAATAAGGCATTTTCGATTCCCAATTTCGTTTGCATACACATGGCGGCCGGGCGCCGCAATCATGCGGGTCAGTCCTCCAGCCCGGCCTTTTGCCGCATCTTGTCGATCAGCTCGGAGGCCTCGGCCTTGGTCAACTCGTCCTCCGGCGGGCTCACGTGCGCCTGCTCGGCGAGGGTCTTGAGATAGGATTCCTGGGCTCCCGTCATCGGATCGTCGCCGGAAACCCAGTCTTTCGGGTCCTTCCGGGTGTTGTCGGCCATCGCTGTCTCCCCTTGTTCTGTTCGTCCAACGTCGGACTCGACCCTTCGTTCCGTTTTTGTTCTCTTGGTGCTGTATTCAAAATCGCGAGGCGGAACATGCCGGACCTGGAAACTGTCAGGAGGGAGATCGAACGGATGCGCGTCCAGATGGGCAGGCAGAGGAAAGAGATCCTCCAGCTCCAGCGGGCGGGTCTCGGAACGGCCTCGGCCGAAGCGCTGCTGTCGCGGATGGAGGCGAAGGTCGAAGGTCTTTGCGCGCAGCGTGACGCGCTGAAGGCGGCACAGCCGCGCGGGGCCAGGAGCAGGGTGCTCGGCGGAAGCACGTGGTGAGCAGGCGATGGTTCGGCGACGAGAGGGAGCCGTCGTCCTTGTTGACCGCGCTCGAGGACGTCGCCGAAGAGCGACCGGACGGCGCGTTGCTTCGTTCCATCAAAAAGTTTCGAGGTCCGGAGTGCCTAGGAGTCCGGACCTCGTCACCTTGCCCCAGCCTTCAATCCCCCGCCCCATGTGGTCCCCCAACCCCATGTTGCGCGATCAGAGGGTGATGCCCGTGGAAGTGGCCGCCGATCGACGTCCCGCGATGTACGCGACATCACGATAGGATTCCATTCCGGATCACTACGGACACAGATACCGCTTGCAATGTGCCCGTTCGGCATCGGTGGTCCAGTCGCTGTTGCTTGATCCGCGGCACGCGATCGACAGGATGTCCACATCTCCTCCGCGCCGCCGGATCTCCATTTCACCGGCCTGTCATTGAACTGGTCTAGCGCTGCTCCCGTCATTGCCGACGGCGAAGGAGCAAGCCATGTCGAAACCGGTGCTGGGCGCCGCGTTGTCCATCAAATCGATCCCCGCGCATCGCGATTGGCTTCTCGAAAGGCAGCGCGATCTCGAAATCCAGGATTTCTTCCGCGCGGATCTTCTCGATAGCGATTGGCGCAGCACGGCCGGCGAGATCAAGCAGATGCTCTCGGGCCATACGGGTCGGCTCGGCATCCACGGCCCGTTCTGGGGCTTCAAGATCGACAGCCACGATCCCATGATCCGCCAGGCGGTGACCAAGCGCCTGCTTCAGGGCCTCGAGGCCGCCGAGTTCCTCGGCGCGACACAGATGGTGATCCATTCGCCGTTCACGACCTGGGACCACAACAATCTCGATCTCTATCCCGACAACCGCGCCAATATCGTCGAGCGCGTCAAGGCGACGCTCGCCGAGGTGATCGCGCGCGCGGAGACCATCGGCTGCGAGATCGTGATCGAGAACATCGAGGACAAGGATCCGCGCGACCGGGTGCGCCTCGCCAAGGCGCTCGAAAGCAGCAGGGTCCGCGTCTCGCTCGACACCGGGCACGCCAACTATGCCCACATCTCCACCGGCGCACCGCCGGTCGACTATTACGTCGAGACCGCGGGTGACATGCTGACACACGTCCATCTGCAGGACACCGACGGCTTCGCCGACCGACACTGGGCGCCGGGCGAAGGCAACATCCCGTGGGTTGTCGTGTTCCGCGCACTGGGACGGCTGAATTCCAACCCGCGGCTAATCCTCGAACTCCGCAACCACGACGACGTCCGCGCCGGCGCCGCCCATCTCGCCGCGCTCGGACTCGCCGAATAAACGACACCACAAAGGGCAGGGGTCCCCATCATGAGCAGATTTACCCGTCGCACCATCCTGAAATCCGGCGGCGCTGCCGCGGGCACATTGCTGCTGCCGCGCTTTGCGATCGGGCAGAGCGACAACCGTCCGTCGGTGACGATCGCCGTGCAGAAGGTGACGAATGCCAACGTGCTCGACGTGCTGCGCGAGCAGTCCAATGTCGGCGAGCGCGTGTTCTTCTCCTCGATCTGGGAAGGTCTGATCTCCAAGAACTGGCGCGGCAATCTCGAGGCCGTGCCGGGTCTCGCCACCGAATGGCGCCGCATCGACGATCAGACCGTCGAGCTGAAGCTGCGGCAGGGCGTCAAATTCCACAATGGCGACGAGCTCACGGCCGAGGACGTCGTCTTCACCTTCAGCCGCCAGCGCATGTTCGGCGAGACCGAGGCTAAGAGCCGCTCGACCATCCAGGCGTTCGAGAAGATCCCGACGCCGCGTCCGGGCAAGGAATTGCCGCCTGATGTCCCCGCGGTCGCTCGCCGCATCTGGCCCGACCTCGTCCGCGTCGACGCCGTCGACAAGTACACGGTGCGCTTCTACAACGCGACGCCCGACGTCACGATCGAGGGCCGCCTGATGCGCTACGGCTCCGACATCATGAACCGCCGCGCCTGGGAGGAATCCGCAAGCTATCTCGACTGGGCGCGCAAGCCGATCACCACCGGTCCCTACAAGGTGGTCGAGCTCAAGCCCGACGTGTCGCTGACGCTGGAAGCTCACGACGAATATTGGGGCGGGCGGCCGCCGCTCAAACGCATCCGCTTTCTGGAAGTCCCGGAGGTCGCGAGCCGCATCAACGGGCTGCTCTCGGGGGAGTATCAGTTCGCCTGCGACATCCCACCGGATCAGGTCGCCGGCATCGAGAAGAATTCCGCGTTCGAGGTGCAGGGCGGCACCATCCTCAATCACCGCCTGACCGTGTTCGACAAGAACCACGCCGTGCTCGCAAATCCGCTTGTGCGGCGCGCTTTCACCCATGCGATCGACCGCCAGGCGATCGTCGACAGCCTGTGGGCCGGCCGCACCCGCGTGCCGAAGGGCCTGCAATGGGAATTCTACGGTGACATGTTCAACGCCGATTGGAACGTGCCGGCGTATGATCCCAAGCTCGCGCAGGATCTGTTGAAGCAGGCCAACTACAAGGGTGATCCGATCCCTTATCGTCTGCTCAACAATTACTACACCAACCAGGTCGCGACCGCGCAGGTGCTGGTCGAGATGTGGAAGTCGGTCGGCCTCAACGTCCAGATCGAGACCAAGGAGAACTGGTCGCAGATCATGGAGCGTGGACCCGCGCGCGCCGTGCGCGACTGGTCGAACTCGGCCGCCTTCAACGATCCGGTCTCCTCGCTGGTCGCCCAGCACGGGCCGAACGGCCAGCAGCAGCAGATCGGGGAGTGGACCAATGTCGAGCTGAACAAGCTCTCGGAGTTCCTGGAAACCTCGACCGACCGCGCCGCGCGCAAGAAGGCGTTCCGCCGCATGCTGGAGATCGCCGAGCGCGAGGATCCCGCCTATACGGTGCTGCACCAGAACGCGACCTTCACGGCCAAGCCGAAATCGATCAAGTGGAAGGCGTCGCCGGCCTTTGCGATGGATTTCCGCGCCGGCAATTTCGAGGCGTAAGCCGTGACACCGCTGGTCAGCATCAAGAACCTGCGCGTCGCCTTTGGTGGCGTGCCGGTCCTGCGTGGCGTCGACATCGGCTTGCAGAAGGGCGAGGCCCTCGGCCTCGTCGGCGAGTCCGGATCGGGCAAGTCCGTGACGTGGCTCGCGGCCCTCGGCCTGTTGCCGCGGCATGCGCAGGTCACGGGCTCGGTACAGCTCGATGGCCGCGAGATCCTCGGAGCTCCTGCCGCCGAGCTTGATCAGGTGCGGGGCGGGCGGGTCGCGATGATCTTCCAGGATCCGGCGAGTGCGCTCAATCCGGTGCTGACCATCCGCAAGCAGCTCTGCGAAGCGCTGGCGCTGCACCGCGATCTCCAGGGCAACGCCGTGAAGACGGAAGCGCGACGGCTGCTCGATCTCGTCGGCATTCCCGACGCGGGCCGGCGGCTGGAGGCCTATCCGCACGAATTCTCCGGCGGCCAGGTCCAGCGCATCATGATCGCGATGGCGCTTGCCGGAAATCCCGACCTGCTGATCGCGGACGAGCCGACCACCGCGCTCGATGCCACCATCCAGGCGCAGATCCTGGAATTGCTCTCGACCATTCGCCGCGAGTTCGGCATGGCCATGGTGCTGATCAGCCACGATCTCGGCGTCGTCGCCGAGAATTGCGATCGCGTCGCCGTCATGTATGCCGGCCGCATCGTCGAGGAGGCACCCAGCAACCAGCTGTTTGCCGATCCCGTGCATCCCTATGCCCAGGGCCTGATCGGCGCGCTGCCGCCGCTCGAGGGGCCGCGGCGGCGCCTGACGGCCATTCCCGGGACCGTTCCCGATCCCGTGCACATGCCAAGCGGTTGCGCCTTCGCGCCACGCTGCACGCTGGCGGCGGAGCCGTGCGGCCTTGCCGCGCCGACCTTGGCGCCGATCGCGCATGACCGCAACGTCGCCTGCATCCGCGCCGAGGCGTCGCGCCGCGCGCTGCTCGGGATCGCCGCCGAATGAGTGTGTCGCTCGTCGAAGTGTCCGCGGTCTCGCGCAGCTACGCGATGCGCTCCGGAATGTTCGGGCGCAGCACCGCCGTTCATGCCGTCGACGGCGTGTCGCTGGCGATTGCCAAGGGCGAGACGCTCGGCCTCGTCGGCGAGTCCGGCTCGGGCAAGTCGACGACAGGGCGTATCGTGCTCGGTCTCGAGCCGCCCGATCGCGGCGAGGTGCGGTTCGATGGCAAGCCGATGGCTGCGCCGGCCACGCCGGCATGGCGCGCGCAGCGGGCGCGCATGCAGATGATCTTTCAGGACCCGCTCGGCGCGCTGGACCGGCGTTTGCCGGTCGCCGCCCAGATCCGCGAGCCCCTCGACATTCATGGCATCGGCACGCCTGCCGAGCGCGAAGACCGTGTTCGCGAACTCCTGCGCGCGGTCGAGCTGACCCCCGCGCATGGCGTGCGCTATCCCGGCGCGCTCTCGGGCGGTCAGCGTCAGCGCATCGTGCTGGCACGCGCGCTCGCCACGAAACCCGACTTTCTGGTCTGCGACGAACCGGTCAGTGCGCTCGACGTCTCGATCCAGGCGCAGGTCGTGAACCTGCTTTGCGATCTCCAGGCCCAATTGTCGCTGACGCTGCTGTTCATCAGCCATGATCTGCGCGTCGTCAGGCAGATCAGCAATGTCGTCGCCGTGATGTATCTCGGCCGCATCGTCGAGATCGGCAGCGCGGACGATCTGTTCGCGCGACCCGAGCATCCCTATACCCAGGCGCTAGTCTCGGCCTCGCCCGCGCCGGGGCGCCGCAGCGCCGGCCGCATCGTGCTCGCAGGCGACCCGCCGAACCCGGCGGCGCGCCCCCAAGGCTGTGCGTTCCATCCGCGCTGTCCACGTGCGATTGCGCGCTGTGCGAGCGAGGTACCGGCGCTTGCGGCCGTCGGCGGCAACAGGCAAGTCGCCTGTCACCTCGTCACCGGCGCCGAGACGCGGGACGCGGCCTGATGGGACGTTATTTCGCCATCCGCATCGGGCGTGCGGCGCTCACGATCGTGCTCGTCGTCACCTTCGCCTTTGTCGTGCTGCGGTTGTCAGGCGATCCGGCGCTGATGATCCTCGGACCGGAGGCGCCGCCGGAGGTACTGGCGGCGTTCCGCAAGGCTTGGGGTCTCGATGATCCCATCTGGTTCCAGTATTTCGATTATTTCGGCGCCATCGCCAAGGGCGAGCTCGGCCGCTCCATGCGCGACGGGCGGCCCGCGATCGAGCTCGTGCTGGAGCGGATCCCGGCGACGCTGGCGCTGACGTTGCCGGCCTTCTTCTTCAAGGTCGCGCTCGGCGTTCCCGCCGGCATCTATGCCGCACTGCATCGGGGTTCGGGGATCGACCGCGCCGTGATGATGACGGCGGTTGCCGGCTTCACCGTGCCGAGCTTCGTGCTGGCGCTGCTGCTCGTGCTCGTCTTCGCCGTGCAGCTCGGCTGGCTTCCGTCGGGCGGCCAGGACAGCTGGCGCCACGCGATCCTGCCCATCGTCACGCTCAGCCTCGGCGGTGCCGCCGTGCTGGCGCGCTTCACCCGAAGCGCGATGCTGGAGGTGCTTGGCCAGCCCTATATCCGCACCGCCTCCGCCAAGGGTGTTCCGTGGCGCAAGGTGGTGACGTCCCATGCGCTGCCGAATGCAGCGATCCCGACCGTCACCATTCTGGGCTTCATGGTGGGCACGCTGATCGCGGGCGCGGTCGTGGTCGAAAGCGTATTTTCCTGGCCGGGAGTAGGGCGCCTGCTCGTCGTCGCCGTCGCCAACCGCGACCTCGCCGTCGTGCAGTGCATCCTCTTGCTGGTGGCGATGACCATGGTCACGTCCAATTTGATCGTCGACTTTCTCTACGGCTTTCTCGATCCGCGGTTGCGCGCCAAGGGAGCCCACGCATGACCGACGCGACGCTGAAGGATACGACGGTTCGCCGCCGCATCAGCCTGCCCGCAATCCCGGTCTCGGTCGCGCTCGCGGTGACCTGGATCGTCGCCATGCTGGTGATCGCGGCCTTCGCGGAGAAGATCGCGCCTTACGGCTTCACCCAGCTCGACCTGCGCAACCGCCTGGCCGCGCCCGGCAATGCCGCGCACTGGCTCGGCACCGACGAGCTCGGCCGGGACGTGCTGTCGCGGCTGCTCGTCTCGATCCGCATCTCGCTGCTGATCGCCTTCGGCGCCACCGCGATCTCGGCCGTGGTCGGCACCACGCTCGGCTTCCTGGCCGCGCATTTCCGTGGGGCCGTCGAGCAGTTCGTGCTGATGCTGACCGACTTCCAGGCCAGCATGCCCTTCCTGATCATGGCGCTCGCCGTGCTCGCCTTCTTCGGCAATTCGCTGCCGCTTCTGATCGGCCTGATGGGACTGTTCGGCTGGGAGCGCTATGCCCGCATCGCGCGGGGACTTGCCGTCTCCGCCAACGCGCAAGGCTACGCCGCCGCCGTCCGCCAACTCGGAGCGACGCCGCCGCGGATCTACGTCCGGCACATCCTGCCCAACATCGCCTCGACCCTGATCGTCTCGACCACGCTGGTGTTCCCCGAGGTGATCCTGATGGAGTCGGGCCTGTCCTTCCTCGGCCTCGGCGTGCAGCCGCCGATGACCAGCCTCGGCAACATGGTCGGCTATGGCCGGGAATACCTGACGCGGGCGCCCTGGATCATGCTGGCGCCGGCTACCACCATCGTGATCACCACGCTGGCGGTCTCCGTGATCGGGGATTGGCTGCGTGACCGGCTGGAACCGACGCTGCAATAGGCCCTCCGCCGTCATTCCGGGGCGCGCCGAAAGGCGTGAACCCGGAATCCATCTGGCCGCGTGCGTGCCGCCTGATGGATTCCGGGTTCGATGCTCCGCATCGCCCCGGAATGACGGGAGAGATAGGCAGCGACGCAAACCCCGCGCCGGGAGCAGGGGAGCCCTGTCCGGCCCAAGTTCCCGTTGCGCGCGTTCCCGGCGTGCGCTATCCGGCCACAAAGGTCTGAGGCGGCTTCATATTTTTTCGCCCGCCCGGCCAAAACCGAGGACGGAAACCGCCATGCCAGCCTATCGCTCCCGCACCACCACCCACGGCCGCAACATGGCGGGCGCCCGCGGCCTCTGGCGCGCGACCGGCATGAAGGATGCCGATTTCGGCAAGCCGATCATCGCCGTCGTCAACTCCTTCACCCAGTTCGTGCCCGGCCACGTCCATCTGAAGGACCTTGGCCAGCTCGTCGCCCGCGAGATTGAGCAGGCCGGCGGCGTCGCCAAGGAGTTCAACACCATCGCGGTCGATGACGGCATCGCCATGGGCCATGACGGCATGCTCTACAGCCTGCCGTCACGCGAGCTGATCGCCGACAGCGTCGAGTACATGGCCAACGCGCACTGCGCCGACGGCCTCGTCTGCATCTCCAATTGCGACAAGATCACGCCCGGCATGCTGATGGCCGCGCTGCGGCTCAACATCCCCGCCGTGTTCGTCTCGGGCGGGCCGATGGAGGCCGGCAAGGTCAAGCTGGCCGGCAAGACCAAGGCCGTCGACCTCATCGACGCCATGGTCGCGGCGGCCGACAGCAAGGTCAGCGACGAGGACGTCAAGGTGATCGAGCGCTCGGCGTGCCCGACCTGCGGCTCCTGCTCGGGCATGTTCACCGCCAATTCGATGAACTGCCTGACCGAGGCGCTTGGCCTGGCGCTGCCCGGCAACGGCACCGTGGTCGCGACCCATGCCGACCGCAAGCGCCTGTTCGTCGAGGCCGGCCACACCATCGTCGACCTGGTCCGCCGCTATTACGAGCAGGAGGACGCGAGCGTGCTGCCGCGCAACGTCGCGAATTTCAAGGCGTTCGAGAACGCCATGACGCTCGACATCGCCATGGGCGGCTCGACCAACACCGTGCTGCATCTGCTCGCCGCCGCCCATGAAGGTGAGGTCAAGTTCACCATGCAGGACATTGACCGCTTGTCGCGCCGCGTGCCCGTGCTGTGCAAGGTCGCGCCGTCGGTCGCCGACGTGCATGTCGAGGACGTGCATCGCGCCGGCGGCATCATGGGCATTCTCGGCGAGCTCGACCGCGCCGGGCTGATCGACACCTCGGTCTCGACCGTGCATGCGCCGACTATGAAGGACTCGCTGGAGCGCTGGGACATCAAGCGCTCCAAAAGCGAGGCGGTCCGCACCTTCTTCCGCGCCTCGCCCGGCGGCATCCCGACGCAAGTCGCCTTCAGCCAGGAGCGCCGCTACGACGAGCTCGACGCCGACCGCGAGAAGGGCGTCGTGCGTGACCTCGAACACGCCTTCAGCAAGGACGGTGGCCTCGCCGTGCTCTACGGCAACCTCGCGCAGGACGGCTGCATCGTGAAGACCGCGGGCGTCGACGCCTCGATCCTGAAATTCTCCGGTCCCGCGCGCGTGTTCGAAAGCCAGGACGCGGCGGTCGAGGGTATCCTGGGCGGCAAGGTCGTCGCCGGCGAGGTCGTGGTCATCATCTATGAGGGCCCGCGCGGCGGCCCCGGCATGCAGGAGATGCTGTATCCGACGAGCTATCTGAAATCGATGGGCCTCGGCAAAGCCTGCGCGCTCGTCACCGACGGACGCTTCTCGGGTGGCTCCTCGGGCCTCTCGATCGGCCATCTGTCGCCGGAAGCGGCGGAAGGCGGCAACATCGGACTGGTACAGACCGGCGACATCATCGCCATCGACATCCCCAACCGCAGCATCACGCTGGAGGTCTCCGACGAGGAGCTCGCCAAGCGCCGCGCGGCCGAAGAGGCCAAGGGCGATGCCGCCTGGCAGGCGCAAGGCCGCAAGCGCAACGTCTCGACCGCGCTGCAGGCTTACGCTGCGCTCACCACCAGCGCCGCGCGCGGCGCGGTGCGTGAGGTGAAGCGGCGTTCGAACTGAGTACGCGCCGTTCGCCTCGCGCGCATGGTCAACAAGATCTGAACGGCCGGCGAAAGCCGGCCGTTCGCATTAAGGATGCCTCCACGAACTTCGGCAAAGCAGCGTTTTGCTGCGTATACTGCGGCGACCTTCGCAAATCCATTTCGGGCAACTGGGGCACCACCACAATGTCTCGCACTCTCGCCGTTGTTTTCTCGACCGCCGTCGCCGCGATTTCCATGACGGGCGCAGCCTCCGCCGGCTGCTACAATTGCTACACGCCGCCGCCGTGCACGACCTGCTATCAGCAGCAATACGTGCAGCCGCAATACCGCACCGTCGACGAGACCGTGATGGTCTCGCCGGGCTCCGTCGTCGCGCATCGCACGCCGGCGCAGTACCGCACCGTGATGGTGCCGCAGACCGTGATGGTCGCGCCGCCCAGCGTCCAGTACCAGCGCATCCCGCCGCAATACGCCACGCGCCAGCGCGTCGAGATGGTCTCGCCGGGCTATTCCTATTACGCCCCGGTGCAGATGAACTGCGCGTCCTGCGGTTACTGAGTCCGGCGCAGGTCGAAGACCATTCACGCGGCGCTCCCTTGCGGGGCGCCGTTTTCTCTTGCGTGATGAGGAGGTGTTTGAACCGGTAAGCGTGGATCGACACGAAACGAGATGAGCTTGCCTTCGGAATCCATTCCGCAACCGCAACTCGGTCTGGTCGCCGGTCTCGTTGCCTCGATCGCCTGCGTGTTTGCAATTGCCTGGTCGGTCGGTTCGACCGACCGCGTCACCTATCTCGGCCCGGACCACGGCCAGGAACAGACGATCGCGCAGGTTCGCCTTAAGACGCTGCCGGAAGGAAGCTATGTGATCGAGCGGGGCGCGATCTACCAGGCCATGCGGGCAGGGTGCCGCTATGACCTCAATTTCAGCCCTCAATTCGGCCGCCATGTCAGCGACCGCCAGAGAACCAAATACATCCGAAGCGCCGTGCTGGTTGATTGCCCGACTGGCTAGGGCAGGCTGAAATGCGAGTTGGACGCACCTCGTCAGCTGCCGTTGCTGCGCCCCCGCCCGCACAGGTTTGGACCCGAGGCGAACTTGGCGTTGCCTTGCGCGGTCGACTGCGTTAAGCGACAGCCATTACGGGTTTTGGAAGGGTGGCCGAGTGGTTTAAGGCACCGGTCTTGAAAACCTTAGACGGCCGTTTCGACTGATCCCCGCTGGTGCCGAATAGGCCTATCTAATCAGCACTTATGGTGCTCCAACGTCCCGCCACGTACCGAGCGATTCCGCCTTGTACCCACCTGTTGGGTGGCAATCGCGGTGGCAAAACGCATGGCCGGCTAAAGTTGAAATGCCCGGGACTGGCCCGGGCACCTGGATCGCACTATTGAACGAGAAACTGATTAGACTCCCGCTGAGGCAGTGTGGATCACCGACTCGACCAATTGGCGCATCACGAGAATATCCCAATCGGCATCCTCATCGCTTTTCTGCCAATAGGTTGGGGCGCCGAAAGCGGCGAGGCGGGCCTTCACCGCGAGACCGGCAACCGTTCGGGCGGGAGCAGCGAGAATGGCGCGACACACTGGACCAGCCTCAGTCAGAATGTCGTCGGGATGCTCCCAATTCGGCGCCGTGTCTTCGGCCCATTTTGCCTCCGAAGTCGCGAGCCGATGGGCGAACGCATCCAGCTGCTGCCCGAGCGCGATCAGCTCTGCGTCAGGGGTCTGATAGACACTCCCTGCAGGTTGTGCGAGGGCGAGCGTGCTAGCGCTGACGATCATGGTCATAAACGATCTCCGATTGCTTCCCAGCGCCCGCGGCCAAGAACTTTCGGGAGACGGGATCGGTTCACGCGGCGAGCCGCCTAGCTGGGTTGCTTGCCGGCCGCTGGCCGAATCCTCCGAACGCGTTGAAAATCGATCAGCGCCGGCGGCGCTGGGCGCTATGATGTTTAAAGCCTGTGGCATGGGTCGCTCCGTGTCCCGGGTTAGAGCCGGGGCGGAAGCTGAACCCTTCCCCTCGGCTTGCATTTTTGGTAATACATATTTATGGCGAAGTCAATTAAGGTAATACCTAAAAAACGAGGACGCCCGGCGACAGGGCGCGATCCGGTGACGGCTATCCGCCTGTCGAAGGAACTGCGCGCTGACGTTGACGCATGGGCTGCGAAGCAGGGCGACACCCCCGGGCGCTCTGAGGCTATCCGCCGGCTGGTAGAGATCGGGCTCAAAAAGGGCTGACCGGCGCGTTTGCACACCCCCAAGAGAGCGCCGTCCGCGATCTCAAGCTATCGCGCCGAAATCTACGGTCTCGCCTAAAGGCTTCCAAACAAGCCAAGGTTGCACTAGCATCGGTGCATATTGCAGGCCAGAGGGATTTCCAATGCGCGCTGTGTTCTTGAGTTTTGCGGTTCTGCTGTCGATTATTGCGGGCAGAGCGGTTGCTGAGCCGCCGAAGGAAATTGTCACCAACAACGAGATCAAGCTGCGCGCAGAGGACGCGCGCACCTTCGCCTTCGAGGAACCGTTCGGGCGGCTGTCGCTCACCGTCGAGGGCGTTGCGCAGATCGTGCCGGAGACAGACCGAGCCTTCACGTTGCGCGGCCTCAGGCCTGGGCGCACCTTGCTGACCGCCTATGCGCCTGATGGCCGCGTGATCCATCGCGCGGTGGTGATTATCGAGCAAACGCAGGGCTACGTCAAAATCTACGGGACGAAGGATCAGGCCACTGGCGCGCTCGCCAAGGACTTCTTCGGCTACTACTGCACCGATACCGGTTGCGGGCGCGTCGATCCGGACAAGGTTCCGACCCGGCCTAGTCCCGAGCAACCGCTGGGAACGACGGTTTCTGAAACCCGGCAGCAGCAGGACGGCCATAGCGTGACCATCCAGCGAAACTATCCCGGCGAGGGACCGGCAAGTCTGGGTGGCCCCCCAGCGGCGAAAAATTAGTAAGCGCCAAGTTTGAACTCCGGAGCGGCTGTAGGTTTCGCGCCGGCGCTTAAGGTTTGTCAACTCAGCGACACACACCATGTCGACGGCAATCCAGTTCCGAGGCAAACCGAAGGCTGCAAGCTGGGCGTCCGCTGCCATCATAGTGGCGGCGATCCTGCTCGGAGTGGCGCACCTCTGGAGCTCTCCGAGTTCGCCGATCGCAATCTTTCCAGTCGACGGCGATACAGTGCGGCACCAGGGTCAGATTTATCGCCTGGTCGGCTTCGACACGCCCGAGCGCGGCAACAAGGCGAGGTGCGAAGACGAGCGCCGTCGCGCCGAGGCTGCGACGGATCGTCTGCGGCAGCTGATCGCTGGTGGCGATACCCGGCTGCAGCGCGTTGCCTGCGCGTGTCGGCCGGGGGAGGAGGGCACAAATCGCTGCAACTACGGCAGGCTGTGCGGGGCATTGACGATCGGCGGACGTGACGTCGGCGAGATCCTCATCGGTGAGGGGCTGGCGCACCGATATGTCTGCAGCGGCACGCGATGTCCGCCGCGACAGCGCTGGTGCTGAGAGATCTGGCTGAATGCGAAGTAGATGCAATGCGATCCAGTGCGCGCAGTATCAATCATCATCATCAGTCTCGGCGCGGCCTTGGATTAAGTTCAGGGCGCCCCTGTAGAGAAATGGCGTCCAGAATGTGGGATCTTCACGCGTACCGCGCTCTTCGAAAAAGCCGAGATCGACAAGTCTCCTTGCCTTGGTGAGAGCTTCCTCTTGGGAGATGCCCCAAAGGTCAGCGAGGCTTTGCGCCGTTTGAGCTGTTTTTTGGCCCTCAAGTCTGGATACGAAAGGCTTTTCATTTGGATATTCAGCGTAAAGATATTGGTTCAGGCGAGCATTCGATACAGTCGGTAAGGCCATCTTGAAAACCGACCGGTCGAACAGCAGATCGTCCGCCGGCGCCTCGCCGCCATTTTCCAGCCTTCGAATTTCTTGTTCCAATATGACATTCAGCAAATGGATCAACTCGCGAGGCGCGGTCTTCCTAGTGCCGTCAGCACAGCGGGTGACCAGCCATTTGAATGTAGATGCTTTCTGTGGTCCCTGATCTACCTGCTTCGGGAAGAACCTATAGAAGGTATCTTCTTGGGCTCTTGCATTTCCAAGAATTGCGTTCACGTCCAAGCCAAATTCCTGCACCAGAGCTTCGTTTTTTAGTAATCGCTTCATAATCAAATTGAGCAAGGTGGGCTCCGCCCACTCAAGCACCACATAGCGGATCAAGTGGCTGGCTTCCCTCATACCGCCGTCCATGATTCGCTTCCAAATGTCTTCTCTCAGGAAGATCTTGAGCGCTAGGCGGCCAGTATTCTTTAGATCGGAGTATGCGCGCATCAGTGCACGCAGTGCATTCGCCTCAAGTTCGTGATTGTCCACGAATGCGACGTCGAGGCGATCAAGCAGCACCCAAACTGTGAGGTTGTTGGATTCTAGGACTTCGTCTAGGTCAGAAAATAGGCCGTCGATCGATACTACGCCGGCTTTGCGTAAATCTTGGTTTGGCTCGCGCAACACTATCTTGCCAGTTACGCCTACGGGCAACAAAGTATGAGGGTCAATCTTCATGCCGCCTTCTAGAGATTCCGCGGCAGAAAGCTTCCGAGCGTAATCATGAGCAGCGCGGAGGATACTTCTCAGGTTTAATTTTGCCTCAAGCAGCCCGGCAGCTTCCAAAATACCATAGATTCGGTTGGCGCCGGATCCAGAAATCCCAAAATCTCGGATCTGCTGGGCGATCAATGTAATTATGTACAACTTCCAGAGCGCGACGAATTCTTGTTCGCTCGTTGGAGGCTCGGTCGACAGATCCTTGAAAACCGTTCCCCCTCTAGGGTTTTCTGCCGGAATTAGAAGGATGCCGTTATCGAAGAAAGGACCCGTCCTGCTTAGAAGCAACGAATAGATAGCGCTCTTGCCAGAACCCTTTTCGCCTCTGACAATATCGATCTGCCCCTTCTCCATGCGAGCCCATTGATGAGTTTCCACGAAATATCGTTCGAGCTCGCCAATTTCATCTTCAGCTACTTGGAGTCCAAAGGTCAGCTGCTTCAACAGATCGACTTTCTTCACCTCGCCGCTCCCCCTGTATCGCCCGGGGCATTTCACACCTATTGAACGGGAAGAGTCCATGAAATAATTCGCTGTCAGGTTGCGCCTGGTCTACTTGCGGTCTCGGTCGATGGCCTCCGCGCCATGGCAGTCAAGCGCATCCTGCAGGCACGGCCTTGTAAAGCGCAACCATGGCGTCGGCATCCGCCACCGCTGGCGCGATGTTGTCATTGGCCCGGCAGGCCTCGTGCAGCGCAATCGCGGTGGCCCGGTCCTGCACAAAAGCGGCGTTGCCGCGGAAGTCTTCGCCTTCCTTCATCGCATATCGAATGACGAGAAAGCGAAGCGCGTCTCCCTGGGGCCATGCGGCGACATAAAAGTCGTATGTAGCGACGAACGCCGCCAAGTCTGCGGTGACGTCATCGCGCAGCAAGATCAGGCCCGCCGCGGCTTTCTCCACGGCTGCGCTGCAAATCGCAAGAGCGAGATCGGTCAGCTCGCCACTGTCGCCGTGTCTCACCGCCCATATTCCCAGCTTGGCGCCGCGCCGGCGCTGGCGTTGGCGGCATCGCGCGCCGCGGCGCTCATCTTCCGCGCGACGTCCTCGGTCGTCATCATGCGGAAGTCGCCGTGGTTAGTGCGCAGGTCGACGTCGTAGTGACCGGCCGCGCCGCCGGCGGCGGGTGCGATGTTGTCGAGCTGCGGCGCAGGTCCGCTCAGCGAGGGCACATCGAGCATTCCGCCCTCGGCGAAATGCGGGAAGCTGGCCGTCATGCCGGCAAAGGCGGATAGGTTGCCGACCGCGCCACCGCGGGCGAAATGTGCAGGACGAACCACCCCGGCCGACGTGATCAGACCGCCGGTCGCGATCTCCGGCCCTTGAGGATTGAACAACCGATAAACCCAATCCTGGTCTTTCCGAAGCTGCTCCGCTTTCCGCTTCCTTTCCCGCTCCTCCTCTTCCTCCGCCCGCACCCGCCTCATGGCCGCCACTAGGTCAAACCCGTCAACTTGGCCGCCAGAGGCGAACCCTCTCACGCGCGAAACCATCCGCGAAATGAAACCACCACCCGCATAATTGCCGGCGTTGAGCCAATCCAGCCGACTGCGCCCAATCTTGCGCGCCGAACTCGCCTTGATGACGTATTCGCCATCCGACAACATCGCTGGAATGCTGTCGGAGGTTGACGTGCCGGGCCCGGAGAGGTGCCCACCGCCGTCGAGATGGCGGATCAGGCCGCCGCCGGCGGCGGCCTGAACGGTCTGGGGCGCCGCCGCACTGGCTGCCTTGATGCTGCTGATGCTGTCGAGCAGCGCCGATGCGAACTGCTTCAGCGCGCCACTGGCATCGGCAACGTCGCTGCCGATCGTGCCGCTGCCCTCGCCGCGAATGCCGATGCCGTCCACCGGCCCCTGGATCCGGTTGTCCTGCTGCGGGCCGAGGCTGCCCGCCTTGTCGGTGATGCCCTGCACCAGGCCGCGCAGCGCGTCCTGCAGCGCCGTGCCGAGGCTCGCGAGCTGCTGAGCGCTGTCGACGGCACCGAATTGCTGCGGCGGCTGGGTCGGCTGCGTCTGCTCCGGCGTGAACACCGGCGACGGCCGCTCCGGCGCGATCAGGAAGCCGCCGCCCTCGCGTTCGGGGGAGAGGCCTCGGTCCTGGAACGATTTCAGTTCCTGCTGGCGTCGCTCGAACAGCGCCGCGCTGTCATCTGCAGGGCCCAGGAGCGCCTTGGGCGAGACGCTGTCGAGGAAAGAGGACGGCGGCGCGAGCGCGCTCGGGCCTTCCGTGGGCCGCGCCTTCTCCTGCAGGGCCCCCGGATCCGTCAGCGCCTTGCCGAGGAAGCCGCCGACCGTGGATCCGAGCCCTTGCCTGATCAGGTCGCCGCCGATGCCGATCGTCCCGCCGGTGATGCTGCCGAGGGTCGAGCCGATGGCACCGGCGAAGGGGATCGGCGTCTTGTCGCCGATCGCGCGGCCGATCTCCGATCCCTTCTCAATGCTGGCCCCATTCCGATTGATCAGATCGGTGGCCTTGGAGATGCCGCCGGAGAATTGGTCGATCTGCTCGGTCAGACTCTGGTTGATTTGCTTGCCGGCGGTGTCGCCAAACGACTTGTCCAGGCGTTCGGCACTGGACTTCAGGCCATCGAGAGCATCGCTGACGCCCCGCGCGGCTTGCGCATCCTTGAGCGCCTGAGGCTCATCCTTTGCCACGGCATCGAAAAACTTGTTCGGCGGGATCGGCTCAGTGCGGCCAAGCTTGTCCTTCCGATCGAGGAACAGCGCGAGCTCCTCGGCGTTGCCGAACCCTCGACCAACGGTGCCTCCGAGAGCTCGGGCTAGTCGATTGGCGGCCGATGGTGACGTCCGGTCGAATGCTCGCACCGCGTCGGCGGTGAGGCCCGGGGCCGCCTGGCCCTGCCCGACATCATGAGGCTGAAAAATGCTCCCGAGAAGCTGATCAACCGCGCGCTTGGCGTCTTCCGGTTTGGTCTTGTCGAGACGGGTGCCGGCAAGCAGAGCACGCTGGGCCGCCGCGAACTCCTCGACGGTCGCCGCCGGACCGAACACCTGCTTGCCGCCCTGAAAGACGCGCGGATGCGGTTTTTCATTCTCGGGGGGCACGTAACCTGGAGGATGAATCAGGCCGGCCTGAACATCCTCTTCTGCGCGTTGTTTTCGATTGGCACCGAGAAAATTCTCGAATCCTTCCTGCAATTGAGATGGACTGGTGCCGAGCTTTTTTGCGCTTTCATTCAGAGCGGCCACCGCCTTGCTGCCACCGCCGAGCGACTTTAGCCGCGCCTCTGTTTTCTCGCTTTCCTCGCGCACCTTGGCGAGGTGCAGGGCGATACCCGAAAGTACCGTGCCAAGGGCGGCCGGCCCTGCAGCACCGGAGAGACCGGAGAGTAGGCCTCCGCTCCCTCCAAACAGCCCGCTGAGCCGCGCCAGCCCGGCCTGCTCGAGCAGCGGCGCGAGGCCCCCTCGCACGCCCTCCAGCGGTTTGGCGAGCTTCTCCAGCCGTGAGCCGGCGGCGCCGACCTGCTTCTCGATGTCCGCCAGCGACTTCTTCCCGGCCTCGCCGACGGCGGCCAGCTTGCCCTTGATCTCCTGATCGCCTTCCAGCGCGATCGAGAGCAGGATCTCGTTCTTCTTAGCCATGGGGGCTAACCTCCTTGTTCCGGCAGGAAAGGCTTGCCCGCCTTTCGAGCGGCGCCCTTCAGTTGGTTCAGCTCAGCCAACAGGCGCAGGTATCGATCGCGCATGGCCTCAGCCTGCTCGACCGGAATCCACTTCCCATCGACGAACACCCGTTCGCGATCCCCGTTCGAACAATCATCGTGCGCCGTTCGAACGACTGCCGTTCGAACGATGGGCGACGGCGGTTTCCGCCGGTGGGCCATCGATTGATCGACCGTCTCGGCAATCGCGCGCTGAACGTCCGCAATGTCAAATTTTCCAAGCGAATTCCGACGGATATGGCCCGCCTTCTCCAGATAGTGGAGCCCCGACTTCGATCGCCCAAGGATCTTCGCCAAGGCGTTTAGAGAGACCGACGAAGCCGTGCTGTTGCTCATGGTGTTCGATCAATTCGGGCTTCTGGCGCTAGCGAAGTCGGGCGCTTCGTTTCCCCGCATTGTCCTAATCGCTGGAAGGTAGCTTTTGATTTGGGTGCGCCCCCGGGAAAGGCCGGAGGGAGGGAGCGCCGCATGCTTGAGCACGACGCCCCCTCCCGAGTGATGCGCGACGAACTCGGCGATGTTCCGCAGGCGGTCACGGGGGAGAATGCCCCTTTTTCCTGCGGCCGCTGTCCCTGCCTGCCGCGCAACACGGTTCAAATCTCCGCCAAGGGCGGCATGGTGGCATCCAAGCCGAGCACGACGCGCACGTCGGCATCACCGCGCCGATAGACGGGCATGTCAGCCTGTTCGGCCTGCCGGATCAGGGCTTCCTCAACGCGCTCTGCCGCGAGCAGCTTTGTGAGCAGCTCGGCTTCTCCGCTCGCGCGGTCCTCCGCCGACAATGCGTTTGCGTCGTCCGCGTACAAGTCGATTTCGCGATCGATGGCGGCGACGATGCTGTCCTTGAAGGCCCACATCATGATGCCGAGGGCGTCATTGATGCCGCCAAATGCCGCGGCGCCCGCGTTCGGGATCGGGACCTTTTTGCCATCCACGGTTACGCCGCCCACGACCTCAGCGGTGATGCCGGCCTGAGGCCACAGGATCGCGTCACCGTGGTCGATAGCCTGGGCAACCTGCGGGGCTTTGGCCGTGGCCTCGACGAGCTGCCTGGCCGCGAGCTTCACGTCGGCAGAGCGGCGCGGGCGGGCGCGATGCTCTCGCAGATCAGCAAGGATTTCAGCGACGCTTTGTCGGGCATCCGCAATCGCCTGCTTGAGGTCGCCGGGCTTCTTGCCGGCGGCTTTGCCATCGTGGAAGGCGAACCCGGCGCCGTTGTTGAGCGCAAAGCGAGCGTACTCCCGGCAGCGATCAAAGAGCCGATCCAGCGCTTCAAAGCGCGGCTGCGATGCAGCCAACTTGTCGCTGATCTTGGCGAGCTGCTTGTCGATGCGCGCCTGATCCGCACGAAGTTTCTTCAGCGTCGGATGATCCTCCGACATGAGGTTGGTGACGCTGTAGCGTTCGGCCACCGCCGGTTCGGTGTTCATCCGAATCTGGCTGACAATGGCGCCGCGCTGCTGGATCAGGTCTTGCTGGTCGTCGACCAAGTTTCGCCGCGCCGCGCGAACCTCGTCGAGATCCTCCTCGATGCGGTCGATTGTCGCCTGCACGGCTTCCGGCAACCGCCCGCGAATGAGGCTAAAGCTCGCGTTGATCGGGCCCATGGCCGATGAGGGTTGAACGGATTCAAGGCTGCGATTCAGTGCGCCCTGAAGCTCGGTGGTTCGAGCAGCCGTTGTGGCGTCGTGGTGCTCGAAGGCCTGCACCGCGCGTTGGAATGCGGCATCAGCCTGTGGCGACATGGCGACCGCATCAGCGCGGCGGGCCGCGAAAGCGATGCGGGTGAAAGTCGCCCTGGCATCTGCGGTTGCCGCCGAGGCGGCGGCTTCATCGGCCAGGCGCGCCATGTCGAGCGAACCCGCCATGCTGGGTTGGCGCCGCGGGGGAAATTCGATGGTCATTCAGAAAGCTCCTTGAGGTGAGGACCTTGATTCGTACCGAACATGCCTCAATCCCGTGGCGACGAGCTCACCGAGCTGGTCGCCAAAATCTCTCGAATGCGTCGGCCTGAAAGCGGCCGGTCGACTGCCTTCAGGATTTCCCAGCAGCGCCCGCGCAGCGATTGCCGGTAGTTGATGCTGGTGGCTGTGCGGTCGCGCTTCCAGTCGGGCCCGGAACGGTACCTGGCCAGGCGCTCGGCGAGCTGCTCGGCGGCAGTGGCGGCCAGCAGCGCGGGAAAGAATTCCGCGATGGTGACGCAGATCAGCCGATCGCGGCGCTCCTGTGCCGCCCGGGCGGCCGGACTGCGCTGACCGGGCAGCGTCGGACTAAGCAGCAACGTGGCGATACGCAACGCTGAGGCGGCCGCTTGGCGCTCGTGGTCTGTCAGCTCGGCGCCAGCCTCGAGTGCTGCGGCGAGGTGGCGAAGGTCGGTTGTCGCCTGCTCGGGCGGAGGAGCGCCAGCGGCCCCCGAAGGGCCGCGGGGGGCGCTTCGATCGCCCCTAGGGGTGTGGGGGGATTGAACACAGCCGATCGAAGGGGGGATCGAAGGCGATTGAACGGGGGATGCAATACCCGATCGAAGGGGGGATCGAACCGGCTGAAGGGCGATCGAAGGGGGGATCGAAGTGCAGCGGGATACCATCACCGCACCCTCTCGATGTGGCTCACGGTGCGGCTCTGGGGCCCGGTGATGACGGTGGTGATCTTGCCGCTGGTGTACAGGCGCTCCATCGCGGCTACGAAGGCCTTGTCGGTCACGCCCACCGCCTCGGGATCGTTGACGAACTCCGCCGGCGCGTAGCCGCGGCCTGGGTGGGGGCGCACCGGCCGGCCTTGCGCGTTTCGCCTGTCGAGGATCCGCAGGAAGAGCTCCTCGACGTCCCGCTCTGCAGCGGCCAGATGGTGCGACGGCGCGCCGCCAATGCCTTCCGGAACGAACGTGAGGCCATCCCAGCGCAGGGTAACCTTCTCACCCTTCGGGCCGCGGTTGCTCTTCGTCACCTCGAGCACGCGGGCATCCTGGTCGTCTTTGTCCTCGGTCAGGCTCAACATTGACCTGACCGAGTTGCGCCAATCGACCGAGTTCGCGGTGCCACTGCCGTCGGCCATACCGCGCACGCTCGGGTGATCTAGCAAGACGATTGCGGTGTCGTGCTCTCGCGCGATCTTGCGCAGCATTGCGAGGAACGCCCGAACCTGACGGCGCGCGATCGCGTCGCCGTCGAAGACCGCAGCAATGCTGTCGATTACAACAAGGCGAGGGCGGTGCTCCCGGATCCACGCTTCGAGCCAGTCCAGCAAAGGGGCTTTGGTGAGCCTGCCATCCTTAAGGGCGTGAACGAGCCATGTGTTCTCAAGGTCAGGAAAAACAAGATGCAGATTGGGCAAATCGTAAGGATCGATGCTGCGGTGTTTTGCGATGCGTTCAATGCGGTCGCGGATGTTCTCCTGCGGCTCCTCGCAGCTCAGAAACAGCGCCACGCCGTTTTCGATCGTGCACCCTAGCCAATCGGCCAGGCCCGCTGTCACGGCGATCAGCAACTGCGTGTAGATCTCGGTTTTGCCGCTTCCGCCGTTGCCGGCGCCAATGGTCAGGTCGCCCGATGGGATTCGGGCATGAGCAAGCCACCGCTGTTTCGTCGGCTCAGTGCCTTTCCATGCTGCTGGGGTGAGGATGAGCAAGCCGGATGATGATTTGCCAGTGTCGTCGTTCGGCGACGCGTGCGCCGTTTCAATCGCCGCGGCCATCACGTTTTCGATGGTGTCCGGCCCGTGCGCCTTCACTAAGTCGGCGTTTTCCGCGGCCTCCCAGAGGCCCCCGGGAATGTCCTCGTCGTCAAGAAGGCCGTGATGTTGCAGGCGCGTGTAGCGCTTTGCCAGATCGACAAGCCCGATCAGCGCGCGGTCGCCCTCGAGGCTGCGAAGGTAGTGCTGGCGCTTGGCGAACTCGGTGCGCGCCCTGATCGGTGTCATCTCCGCCAGAGGCGGGAAGGAGATCGCGTTCACGGCGCCTCCGCCAGCTCAAGCGCAATCGCGATAGGTCCGCGGACACTGTGCTTGATCCTCTCGACGTCGACGCCATGCTGCAGCAACAGCGAGACGAGAACCGCGGCGGTCTCAGCGCTGGCCTGCAATGGTGTGTTGAGCTTGTCGGTATCGAGAAAGATTTCGGCTAATCGGCCGTCGGCATAGCGACTGGCGGTGGCGCGGTAACGGTGTCCCTCGTGCTCGAAATTGAATGCGATGGAAGGACGCTTGTTGGGGAGCATTTCGCGCTTCATGCGGTGATCTCCCCGTAAATCATCGGGGCCACCACTGCGGCCATTGAGCGGGTCATTGCGCACTGCCGAACCAGGCGCGCTGCTTGTAGTTGGGCGAGGGGAGGGCTACATTCCGAGCCGACCGAGCTGGGGAGCATCGGATCCATCTTCGGAGAAGCCCCGTCCTTTGCGGCGGGGCTTGTCATTTATGCCATCCCGAGTTTCTTGCGAAGCGGTGCGGTGGGTACCTTCAGGAGCCGGCCTACCCGGATGGTTTCTATCTCGCCGCGCTTTGCGGCTTCGTAGCTCGAGTTGCGGCTGAGCCCGTAGCAGATGCGGCCCACGTCGGGCACCTCAGCCGTAGGCTTCGATAGCAGCGCCTCAAGCTCTTCGTTCTTTAGCATTGGCTTCTCCTTTCCCTGAAGCTGCTCCGGCGCCTTCTCGACGGGGCGCTGGAAAGTGGGGCCATAGTTGGCCTCGGCGTAGGAGAGGTGCTTCGTCCCAAATAGTCAACCTTGAGCCATGGTTGGCCCCAACAAAATTTGTAGGGCCACTTGCGGCCCCATCTTGTCCGTGCCAGATTGTCCCATTAAGTCTCACAATGAAGGGCAGGCGATGGCCAAGAAACCGACTGAATTGGTGAAGTTGAACCTGCGGTTCGACGAGGGATTGAGAGCGATGCTCGAGAAGCGCGCCTCGAAGAGTAATCTTTCCCTCAATGCCGAAATCGTGAGCCGGCTGGAAAGATCAATTGAAATCGAAAAGCTTCGTGAGGAACGTCTGGCGGATCTCCGCGACTACCTCTCGTCGGAATGGGGAACGGACGTTTTTAATATTGCCTTGAGCACGGCGAAGGCGCTGGCGAGCATCGAGCGTTTTACCAACAAGCGGTGGGTAGAAGATGAGCGCACATTCAACTTGTTCAGCATGACGCTGCTCCAACTGGCGAAAAACTACCGCGACTTAGTGCTTCGCAACTACTCCCAGGAGGAGAGGCGTCACGGAAATTGGTTTGCTGAAGCGAAAACTGATGAGCAGCTCGCACAAGTATTTGCGGAGCTAAGCGGCATTGCCTCGCCATATCCGAGACCCGACAAGGACCCAGAATATCAGGCAGCCGACCGCGCGAGCAGCTTGAACGAATTTAAGCGCAAGATCGCGACGAGTCGTCCGTTGCCGGGAGATAAACAATGAAGGGGCACATTCGCCAACGTGGCAAACGATCGTTCGAGCTGAAGTTTGATGCCGGCCGCGATCCCGCCACGGGCAAGCGAAAAGTCCAATACCATTCCTTCCGCGGCACCAAGCGCGAGGCCCAGGTTAAGCTCGCCGAGTTGATCGCGTCGGTCAGCCAAGCCAAGTACGTCGAGCCGAACAAGGTGACGGTGGCCGAGTGGGTGCGCGGCCGCGTCGACCACTGGGAAGCTGCCGGAGTTATCAGCGCTAGGACCGCCGAACGGTATCGCGAGCTCGTGGAAAATCAGATCGTCCCGCACCTCGGCGCAAGGCCTCTTCAAAAACTGCGAACTCTCGACATCGAAAGTTGGCATACGACGTTGCGCAACGGGGGCAGGGCTGACGGGAAGGGTGGTCTCGCACCACGAACCATCGGTCACGCTCACCGCGTACTTGGCAAGGCGCTCCGCGATGCCACAAAGAACGAGTTGGTGATCAAAAATGTGGTCGCCGACGAATCCGCGCCGAAGGTCGACGACGAGGAAATGGTCATCGTCAAGGATGTCCCGGCGTTCATCGAGACGCTGCGCGGCCATCGGCTCTTTGTCCCTGCGATGATTTCGCTGTTCACCGGCATGCGCCTTGGCGAAGTGCTTGGCATCCGTTGGGGCCGCCTGGATCTCGACAAGAAGATCATCCAGGTGCGGGAGGCGATCGAAGAGACCAAGGCACACGGCATCCGGCTGAAGGCGCCGAAAACCAAAGCCGGACGGCGCGACATCACGTTGCCCGATTTGCTCGTCGAGACGCTTCGCGACTTCCGCAAGGAACAACTGGAGCTGCGGCTCAAACTCGGCGCCGGACGGCTTCCTGATGATGCACTGCTGTTCGCCGGCCTCGACGGAGCCTTGCCGTCCCAGAAGCGCCATAGCAAGGCGTGGAGCGACTTTCAGCCGGAGATGGGCTTTCACAACCTGCGCCACACGCACGCGTCCCAGCTCATCGACGCTGGCGTGGACATCGTCACCATCTCGAAGCGGCTCGGCCACGCAAAGCCGGACATCACCTTGCGCGTCTACTCGCACTTGTTTAGGAACGACGACAGCAAGGCAGCGGCGGCGATCAACGCGGCCTTGAGCGGATAGGGTGGCAATCGGGTGGCAGTTTCGCTGTCTGTTCTATCCGCGAGGGGTGCTAAGCCCTTGAAATAATTGCTTCGGAAGGGTGGCCGAGTGGTTTAAGGCACCGGTCTTGAAAACCGGCGTGCCCGCAAGGGTACCGTGGGTTCGAATCCCACCCCTTCCGCCAAAAGATCAGAAAAATCAAATACTTAAGTGCATATCCTGGTTTCAGCGCACAATCAAACGTACAATGGGTTGCAATCCTCGCCGGCTCGACATCGAGTCAATATGTCGCACGTTGGCGCTCCAGACTGAAGACCCCGTCGAGCGCGCCGCGCTTCTGGAGATCGCCGACAACTACAGGAAAAGGCAACTCGCCAAGGCGAGACCTAACCCATGAAAGCATTTCTCACTTGCCTCACTTGGGCATCGGTCATCGTGGCCGGAGCATCGGCAATCCTGTGGTTCATCTCAGCCTCAAAATGGATGAACGAGTACGCCGATGACCAGAAAGAGACACGTTCGGATCGAATGATCTTCACCAGGAATGGTCGCAAGATCGATCTCGTAGGCACAACCGCGAACCAGTCTCGTTGGAGCGCTTACGCGGCCATTGCAACGGGTATTGTTGTGCTTCTCCAGGCAATCGCCGCAGGCATTGGCCCGCCAGCGTGAACCGGCGGGCCTGTGCACCTTCAGACCGAGGAAGCAGTAGCAACGCCGCACACCACGTCGACCACCATGCGGTCGTAGTCGGTCATTTCCGCGCCCCCCTCTGGGACATCCTCGAAGAACCATTCCACCATTAGCGCCGCCTTCGCCTGGATAGCCCCGGGTGTCGCGGGATCGGCATCGATGATGATTTTCTGTGTCGGCACCACTTGATTGAAATAGACGTCGTTCAAGTGGTCCTCCGCGGCGCGGAAGCCGGTTTTTATCTTCAGTTCATCGCAGATGGCCTTGTGCTCGTCTGCAGCCTTCAGGGCCTCATCCAGCCGGCGTTGCTTCCATTCATCTGGTACACTCTTGAACAGATGTACGAACTGCTCTTTCGGCTGAGCAAGCTCGATATCCCACTCCATGCTGCTCGGGCCGGCAACATCGGGTCCGATGTATTCCCAAGCGAGCTGCGGCACGCCCCGCATTTTCGCCAAGTCAGTCGGGTCCAAGATGGTGCCATCTTTGGTTTTCCATGGGCGGATGTTCAGACCGTCCATAGGACACCAGCGCAACGCTTCGGGCCAGGCGGGGCGGCTCTTATGGTACACGGGAAAGGTCTCATCCCAACGGGCCTGCGCGGCGTCATAGACGGGCTTGAGCTCGCGAAGCTTCTCCAGCGCCGTGATCAGCGTAGTGTCTGGTGCAGCGTGGACGGGGGTTGCAGTTGCGGTAAGTGCGGTGGCTCCAACGAGCATATTCATCAGTGTCCTCCTGTTGATTGCAGCCCCGGGCAAAGGAATCTCTCTGACGCTGGAAGGTTCGCGTTCGTTTTTGACTCCCTGATCCGCGCTGGCGGAATTTGTCAGAATCAATGGAGGTGACGAAAATTGACCGGCGCCTGGGGCGCTGGTGTGTAGGCTGGTCATGGCTGTGCTTCCTTCGGCTTATCAAGGCCGTAGCCGGTGTCAGACCGGCAGCCGGGAGTTGATAACCTGCGAAGCGACAGGCGGCGGCGCTTTTAAGGGTTTCCCCTCTGGACATGGCGCGGCCCTCCCGGCCATAATGGCCAGGTTGGGGCGCACGCCAATGCGCCACCAGAATTCGAACCGCCGCCCGACGCTGCCAGGCGTCAGGGCAATTCCTGCCAGGGAATGCGGTCTATAGCTTCGTCCGGGTTATCAAGCCCACGGACAGCCTGCTCCTGATTTGGTTAAAAATCCACCCCTTTCGGGGGCGCTTCGGCGCGTGTAGTGTCCGACGCAACCAGAGGGGGAATTCATGAAATCAGCAGTTGTCGTGGTCTTGTTGGTTGCACTGACAGCCGTGAATGTAGGGGCTGCGCTTGTCAATTTTGCGAGTAAAGCTCGCGCCGATGTGGCCGGGATGGATTATATGGAGCTGAAGCGAGATCGCGATTTCCGGCGAGCTGTACAGTCCATTGTGGAGGGCTGCAGCCTGAACGGTAGTATGCTCTCTTGCTAGCTCGCCCAAGACCCATCGAGCTTTTGCCTGCCGCAGGTCTCTTGGCTGGTTGGGCTACCTATCGCTGGCTCACTTCTTAGTAGGTGCCGCGCTAACGGGACTCTGAGAGAGTGGGACCGACGCCAGGCACTCACTCATCGCCCTCGATGACGCGGTGGACACGAGTAACGACGTACCCCTTGGGTACGCCATCAACCAACTGAACGTCGGCATCAATGATGTAAGTGGTGTCGTTGAGCGGATTTGTCTGGCCCTGCACCATCTGCTCTTTGAGGCCGGCGTCTTCCACAAAGTACACTGGCAGAGCCTTCTCCGTGACCGACGGAATTATCGCTTTGTCGCTCGTGCGGCCGGCGCTCTTGCCGGCAGATCTGCTAGCCTGCTGGAAGAAAAGCATGGCCTCGCGAATTGACTTCGTAGACGAGGGCTCGTCGGGCTGCGGGGGAGGCAGCGCCGGGTTGACTAGCTCCGCATCTATGGTGAGCGCCGCGCGGTTGAGTTCTGTTTCATCAAAGCGATATTCGAGGATTGTCGATTTTTCTCCATCGCGGCGCTCAAATCGGGCGTGCGAGATTTTCAAGTCAGATCCGCGGCGGCCGACAAGCGGCTTGATGAATTCTTTGATATCTCGTGCGTCGTCAGTCGACGGAAGATCCGCTTTTGCTGGGATTTCTGCGCCTGAAAAAGCTCGAATAGTTTTGGCTACGCGATCAGTGAAGTTCGCAATCACTACGGCTTGCTGCATGAATGGCACGGCTTGGCCGAGCATCACGACATACGGAACGATTTCCGCGATGACGCTTCCATTTTCCAGCTTGGAGATGAAGAGGCGCGGAGTCGTGTCAGCATCTTTGGTCTCCCCGTGATGCCGCGCGTAAAGACGCGCAAGGGCTGCGAAGCTTGCGCCGAGGCCCTCAAGATCAATAGGACCGCCAGGATCAAGCTGGATTATCATCCGGTCTGCTGTATCTTCAACGGTGGCTGGGGCGGGTGCGATCATGAGGCGATACTACACGACCCTACAACCGATGAAAGGGCGGCGGCCTTCGACGTTAGTCATGAGAATAGCTCGCCGGCTTCGATCGGCCGCGCGCCACGTCGTAAGTCTTTCCGCCAAGCTCATCCACCGGCGTCATCCCGAAGCTGAATTTTACTTCAGGATCTGCAACGCCATAGAGGTGATACATGTTGGCGCTGTCGATCTTGCGCGACTCCGCCGGGTACAACTCCAACGCCTCGCACTCAGGCCCGAGCAGCTGGTTTTTGATGTTCTGAAATAGCCGCCATTCCCGGCTGATCGGCTCACCGTCGCGCCTCTCGATGCGGAGCTTAAACCAGCCAGAACCAAGCTGGATTTTCAGGACCAGGAAGACCGCGTTTTGCCAGTACTCGGCCGTGGATTCCACCGCGAGCAATTTGAGGGCGTCCTCACGCGAGCCACGCGTCATCAGCAGAGCGATATCCTCCTCGGAAGGAGGCGGGGTCTCGATGCGCTCCAACGGCTCCCAGGCTGCCGTCATCGTGCGAGCTCCGGACTCAACTCCCTGATCCTCCCCACCCGCTGCTCACGGCTCAGCGCCGGGCACCTGTCGGCATTCCACAGGTGCTCGAGCTGGAGGCGGATCGAGTAGTCGTCCAGGAGCGTGCAGCCCCGATCGAGGCCGGCCGCAGGCTCCGCAGCTGACGCCGAACTCACAACTTGACCATCGCGTTCAAGAACGACGACGGCTGCATGTTGTTGTGCGAGCCGCCGCCGCCGGCCGTTGCGGTCTTATTGTCGTTGGCAGTGCCGCTGACGGAGCCGATCGTGATTCCGGTGGCATTGGATGAAGTGGTCGACGGCGTCGTGCTGACGTAAGCCGGGACGCCACCCGACATCGGCTTTTGCTCGGTGTTGTTTGCAACCGAATAAGTGTGAGTGTGGCCCGGATCTTTGAGATAGACGCTATGCTGGTGCGATGGGATTTCCGTCGTTTGCAGCTGATGCGTCTCCGCGCCCGCCGTCACACCCAGATCTCGTGACGTCAGCCCAGAACCAGCGCCTGCGATAGCCAGCGCACGCCCAAGCACCTTCGGCAGCGCGATCCGGCAATGGTTCGCCCATGCTGTTGCGGCGTTCACCTGCGCCGCGCGGGTCGTCCCAGCACCTGCGCTGGTCGTGATCGCCGCGTTGGCATCCACGAAATTGTCGTACATCAACGTGAACAGCGCCTGAGCGGCGACGTTGGCATAGGTCGCGCCCGAGCTCCCATCGCCGATCGTGCCGTCATCGAACATGCGCCAGCCGATGTCTGGCGTCGCTTTCAGGGTTAGCTTGATATCGCCCGTGGTGAAAGTGGCGCTGGTTGCCGTGGCTGCGGCAGCAACCGCGGTAGCGGCTGCGTCGACGGCTTCAGCGGCAGCGGCAGTGGCGGACTGCGCGCCCAGCGCTACGAAAGTGATCGCCGTGCTGTCGATGACGATCTCGCCCGCCGTCGAGACCGCGTACTCGTATTGCGCATTGACGGCGCCGGAAACGACATAGACCCGAGACCCGGAAACGATGTCGTAGGCGCCATCGAAATCCTTGGTGCGCAGCCAGTTGCCCGACGAAGCCTCATAGATACCGTTTTCAGACCCGGTCGATTGAGCCCTCACCAGAACGCGGTCATGCTCGACCAGCGTCACGCCGTCGATCGTCTGCAAGCCGGATAGCGTGACGTTGGCCGTGGTCGCAACGCGGCATGGCGCCTTGACCGCGGTCCCTTCGGCCACGGAGTATCGTCGGTCGATGATCGCCATCAGGAAGCCGCCCGCGCGTGCAGCTCGGTGCTGATGTAGTGCGCCGCGTCCGGCTTGGTCTTGAAGCCGTCCTTCATCAGCTTGCCGTCGGCCTTGCGAACCACAGCCAGGCGCCGCAGCACATCCCCCGTGTTCTCGATCGTGTAGCCGTCGGCCTCGAAGTCCTTCGTCTCCGCGGCTTCCACTTCGGTCTCGATCAGGGTCCTGAGCTCGACGCGGCCGGCGACATGATCCGAGGCCACGGCCATGAGGAGGCTCCAGAACGTGAGGTTTGCCGACCGAACCTCGACCAGGTCGCCCATCGTGAACTTGTTGGCGACGCCCTTGAAGAAGCCATCGCTCTTTACGTCCGCGATCGTCTCCTCGGAACGCATCGTATAGGACCATTCGCATCGAGCGTATGACGCACCAATGAAGCGCTTGGGATCAGCCAGCGGCTTCTTGACAGGCGACGGAGGGCCGCCGGCCGATAAGGCCACCATCTCGGCGTGGAATCTGCCCTTTGCCGCCGCGTTCTGCTCGTCGCGAAACTTCACTTCAGCTGCGGTCATGCTCAGCCCCGAACCAGTTCTTGAAGACGCTGCGTCAGGTTGCGCGAAACGCGCAGCGCAGACGCCACACGCTCCTTGCCGTCGGCGCGATGGTTGGCGTTGCCGTAGAAGTTTTTCGGCGAGGCCTTCGCCTCCGCCTCCAGAGCCGCGACGTATTCGCTGGCCGCGTCAAATGCTGTGCTCAAGTGGGTTCTCCTGTATCGCCAGAAGCCGCTGGCGCGGGTTGAGAGGTGGGTTGCTGAGCCGACCGGCTCGCAAGGTCAGCTTCGATCAGACCAAGCTGCTCGGCTTGGAGCGCCTTGTCAGCGTTGTATCGATCCGGTTCGTCTCGCATGATCTGCCGAATCTCCATCATGCGCTGAGCGCCAGGCGTGGTCGGAAGTTGTCCCGATACCTTCGGCGGCTTCTCACCGAGATCGGCAGCGATCAGCGCGAGCTCGGCTTCCTGCATCGCCTTGTCCTGCCCGTATTCGTCAGGCCACTGCTGGCGATACGCGCGGATGTCCGCGAGCAGACTTGCGTTGTCGGATGGCGGCGCCGGCTCAGGCTGCCACTTGCCGGAGTTGATCTCCTCGCGAGCTTCAAGACCCCAATCGGCCGCCAGGGATGTCACGTGGCTTTCCAGGCCCAGGCGCGAGGCTTGCGCACGAAAGGAAGAAAGCAACGCCTCCTCATCGCCTGGGCCCTGGTACGCCACACCCCACTGCACGAGCGAATCGAGCTTGTCCGCTGGCACGCCGGCACGCTGAAGCCCCTTGACGTAGTGCGTGGCCACGGAGTGCCATTCCTTCGGAACGGTCTTGAGGATCTGATGCAGGTTCATTGCTTCGTCGGCTCCTGCTTGGGTTTGTGCAGCGGGCCGCCGGGCTGCTGCTTTGCGGCTTCGTGGCCGACGTTCGCTTGGCTAGGCTGCGAAAGCATGTAGGCGAGGCTGTAGGTTGCCTCATCAATGGCGCTGGGGTTTTCCATGGCGCCGGCCAGGATCATGTCCGTGCGAGCCTTGAGGGGGAGACTGATCGCATATCGAATGCCGAGCGCGTCTTCAGCCTTCGCAAGCGTGAAGGCGATCCTGCGAGCGGCCATGGCTTCCTCAGAGAGCGGACCGGCCTCACGTTGCATTTGCCGGCTCCTCAGTCGCGTGCTGCCTTAGCAGCCGATAGGCCTCCGGCGTCGCCACAGGACGCTCTGCGAGCGCCCCGACGATCTGGGCAGGCGTTGCGGCCCTCGGCAGGCCAACGCTCTCCGCTGCCTCTCCCAGGAGCCTTGCTGCCGTCTTAAGCTCGGTCTTCTGTGCCTCCGCTGCCAGCTTGTCGCGGGCGGCCAGGTCCTCGTGCTTCTCGACCCAAAGGCCAGCGAGCTTGGCGATGGCGGTCACGGCAGCAACCATGCCCGTAGCGCTCTCTTTGCGCCGTGCGATCTGGCACGCCTCGTTGAGCAGCGTGTACAGCCGGCTAAGGCTCACGTCCTGGGCCTGTGCCGCGTCCTTCTGGAGTAGGGCTATCTCAGCCTGCACGCTGGGTAGGTCGAGCAGCTGGGAAGCCTGAGAGGTGGCCGACCGTTCGCTGTAGCCCGCACGGATGGCAGCCTGCGTGCCGTTGCTGTCGATGATGTATTCGCGGGCGAAGGCCCGACGCTTGGGGGTTAGCTCGTCGCTCACTGAGTGGCCGCCTCCGCCTGCACAGCGCGCCACACAGCGCGCCGGCAGAACGAGGCGGTGCTCAGCAGCTCTTTGCCGGCAGCGCGCTCAATGGCCTCCGCAAGGGCAGGGGCCGCACGGAAGCTGATCGGCTTGCCCGCCTGCTCCTCGCGTTCGTTCTCTTCAATGCTCATCTCGTTCCCTTCGCTGCACGTTGCAACGGTTGACATCAATGTAATCTGCTTCGCCGAGATCGCCAACTTACTTTGTACGTAGGATTGTACGTTACGAGACGAAGAGAGACTAACAGTCTGTTTTTATCGCGAAATCGTGATGGCAGGGCGGATACTATTTCCGCCTCAGACTTCATCGACGCTCGACCCAGGCACGGCTCACTGAGTCAACTTGACGCAGGGATCGTTTCAACCTGAAACGAGATTCGCCGTCTCCGTTTTTGCCCGATTTCGCAGCCGGCGGCTTTGTGGCCCTCTCTTGGCAATCTTTCACGCCTCAAGCTCACCGACGTTTAGCTTTGTGCACGGACACCGCCGCACTGCTTGGCATCGATTGGCAGCACCCGACTTCCAGCCCCGGGGCCGACCTCAAGGGAGGCCGCCCTAGGGGCGACCAGCCTAGGGGGTATGGGGGAGAGAGGAGCACCCCCGCTCGAACGTAGGTCGGACGGAGGTTGACCGATGGTCGGACGGGAGGTCGGCCCCCTCGGCTTTACGCACGCACAAGCACCAGAGTAGCCTTCGACGGCTTCTTAGAGGGGTCGAGCACGAGCTTGATCCTGTCCGCAGCCAGCAGCCTTTCCATCGCTTGCCCGAGCATCCTTGCGTTGTGCCCCTTCGCTTGAGGCAGCCCCGCCAGTTGCTTGGGCGCATAGTTGGTGCCCGGCTTAGAGCCAAAGTACCGCTGTTGCTTGGCGGTGATGTCCAGCAGCTCAAGAAAGGAATCGTCTGCGATCCTGTGTATCAAGGTGAGCTCAACATCAGTCTTGCCGCCATCCGGCACAAACACGCCATCCTCGTATCGCACCACGACCTTCTCACCGAGCGGGCCATACTGGTTCTTCTTGAACTCGATGGTGCGCATGTCGCCGTCTGAAGTCAGGTAGATGCGCGAGCGCACCGAGTTGTGCCAGGCGGTCGACCCTGAGAGCCCGGTGCCGGAAGTGATGCCGGTCAGGCTGGGATGGCTCAGCAGCACCACCGAGCCGTTTGCCGCGATAGCGAGCTTGCGGAGAAGGCTGACGAACTGCCGAACCTGACTGCGGTCGATCTCGTTGCCGCCGAACACGTCGGCCGAGGTATCGATGCCAATGTGCTTCGGCTTGATGTCGTTCGCGGCCTCCAGCAGGCGCTTGTACATGCGCGTAGGTTCGATCTGCCCACCCCGGTCAGGGACGCCAAGCAGGCCGTCGCCCTCGACACAGGAGAACATGTTTAGGCCGCCGCTGATCAAGTCGGAGAACTTCACGTCATAGTGCTCGCAGATGCTAGCCACGCGCCGATGCAACTCGTCTCGCGTGTCCTCGCAGCCTTGGTAGATGACCGGACCGGGCTCGGGTAGGGAGCCGAACCAGTCCCGCCCCAGGA